>CAYQZF010000085.1:0-9919 GCA_964421895.1 uncultured Nitrosomonas sp.
CATTTCCCGCCATGAAAAACAATTACCTTGAAAGAATACTGACCGCGCAGGTTTATGATGTCGCGATCGAGAGTCCGTTGGATTTGGTCGCCAATTTGTCGGGGCGTATTCATAACCAGGTGTTGTTGAAGCGGGAGGATTTACAGCAAGTTTTTTCGTTCAAGCTGCGCGGCGCGTACAACAAGATGATCAAGTTGCCACCAGCGGTGCGCAACCGCGGCGTGATTGCTGCTTCCGCCGGTAATCACGCGCAAGGCGTGGCGCTGGCGGCTAAGAAGCTTGATTGCTCTGCTACCATCGTGATGCCGGTGACTACGCCGCAAATCAAGGTAAATGCGGTTATGAGTCACGGCGCTACCGTCGCTTTGCATGGCGATTCGTATAACGATGCCTACGAGCATGCCATGCAACTGGCGAAAGAAGAACAAGCCACCTTCGTGCATCCTTACGACGATCCGGATGTGATCGCCGGGCAGGGAACGGTCGGTATGGAAATCCTGCGCCAGCATACCGGTGCGATTCACGCGATTTTTGTGCCGATCGGCGGCGGCGGGTTGATCGCCGGGATTGCGGCGTATGTGAAGCGGCTGTATCCGAAGATCAAAATCATCGGGGTCGAGCCGGTCGATGCCGATGCTATGTACCGCTCGTTGCAAAGCGGCCGCCGTGTCAAGCTGGCGCAAGTCGGTTTGTTCGCCGATGGCGTGGCGGTTCGGCATGTCGGTAAGGAAACCTTCCGTTTATGCCGTGAACTGGTCGACGAGGTGATGCTGGTCGATACCGACGCTATCTGCGCCGCGATCAAGGATGTGTTCGAAGACACCCGTACCATTATGGAGCCGTCCGGTGCATTGTCGATCGCCGGTATCAAGGCATACGTGGCGCGCGAAAAGATCCAGCATAAAACGCTGGTGGCGATCGCGTCCGGCGCCAATATGAATTTCGACCGGCTGCGGCATATTTCCGAGCGTGCGGAAATCGGTGAACAGCGCGAAGCGGTGATATCGGTGGCGATTCCGGAACAACCCGGCAGTTTCAAGAAATTCTGCAACTTGCTCGGCGCCAAAAGCATTACCGAATTCAATTACCGTTACTCCGATTCGAAAGTGGCGCATGTGTTTGTCGGCGTGTCGGTGCGCAATCAGGAAGAAACGCAGCAGTTGATCAAGGAATTGAAACAAAGCGGTCTGGCCACCGAGGACATGAGCAACAACGAAATGGCCAAGCTGCATGTGCGCCACTTGGTCGGCGGGCATGCGCACGCAGTCAAGAACGAGATCGTGTACCGCTTTGAGTTTCCCGACCGTCCCGGCGCGTTGATGAACTTCCTCAACAACATGAGTCACAACTGGAATATCAGCCTATTCCATTATCGCAACCACGGCGCCGACTATGGCCGCGTATTGATCGGCATCCAAGTGCCGCCGGAAGAGAAATCCGCATTCCGAGCTTTTCTCGACCAGTTGGGTTATCGCTATTGGGACGAAACCAAGAATCCCGCGTATAAATTGTTTCTTGGTTAATCCTATTAAAATTGCGTACCTAAGGAAGTGCTGATTGATCCGCCGAATTAATCAGCACTTCCCTAAAAGACCTCATTTTCCAGGCTTTATTCCGTCTTTGATCGCGCTCTGAAGCAGTTAAGCTATCATCCAATATTCGATTGACTGGATGTTGTTTTGTCGTTGAAAAGATGAAATATTTAAGTGGGTTTTGCTGAGAACTGGAGAATACGATGGCAGGCAATTTTTCTAAATTTGAATTGACAACCGATTTTGTTGCGTTGGGTAAAAAATTACCGGTGGTCGCGGCACCGGTGAAGAAAAATCCCACTAGAAGCATTTTTCTTCTCAGCAGTAGCTGGGTGCTCGGTGGTCTTGTGTTGTTTTTCTCTGCATTATTGCTGCTTACGGCGGTGATTAGTGCGCAGCAAGCCAGACGCGACACAATTTATCCGGAACTCTCGGCGCAATTGCAGATTCATCATGAGCGTATCGCGAATGCCGCGCAGCCGGCGCTGCTGGGCGATGCAACGGCATTTGTGCAACTGCAGGATAGCCGCAATCAGTTCAATCATGTCATAACACTGTTGCTGCATGGTGGCTCGTATCGTGACATGACAGTACCGGCTGCGGATGAAGGATTACTGCCAAGTATGCAAGCGTATGCCAAGCACTGGCAGCTTGAAGACAATAAGATCGGTTTAATTTTAAACCAGCAGGAATCCCTGATGCGGCTCAATGGCAGCATCCGGGCGATCCATATTGCACATAGCAAATTGGCGCGGCGTATTGAGGAGCTTACCGGCCGCCTGACGGACGCGGGCAATCTGGCGCAAGAAGTGCGCAGCGTGGAAGCGATCAAGCTGCATGCGCGCAGCATTGCCAAGAATGTCAAAACGCTGCTGCCTATCGAATTGCCGATGGCGGAGATTACGGCGCAACTTTCCCAAGATCACGCGCAGATCTCAACAATGATACAGACGTTAGGGCAAGGCCATCACGGACTCGGCGCGGTTGCCAGCAAAAATGAAGCGATTCAGGATTTGCTATCGCATGTATACGCGCAACTGAGAAAATTCGATGATCATTTGCAAATCATCCGGAAAGAAATGCCCGTGGCGGCGGCAGTCGAATCAGCCGCTGCTGAGATCATGAAAAACAGCGCTGCCATGCTGAATACAGCGCGGACACTGGATGACGAAATTCAGCAGCAACGCGGCCATGACGCAGCGCAACTCAATGTATTGATGATTTTCTTTGGTGCATGCACGGTGCTGGCGTTGGTTTTTCTGGTGCGGGCGGTACGCCGCAATGCCTATTATCAGGATTTGGTCAGCCGCAATAAAGTCGAGAAAACGCAAAAAGCCATTGTGACATTGCTGGACGACATGAAGAAAATCGCCGATGGTGATTTGACCGTGCGCACGGATATCTCCGATCAAATGACCAGTGCGATCGCCGATGCCATCAACAGTACCATCGAGGAGCTGCACACACTGGTGGAGCAAGTCAATCAAGCAGGCGCGATGGTGGTGAGATCGTCGCATCAAGCGCAGCAAGTTTCATCTGGATTACTGAACGCGGCTGAGCACCAAACGGCAAAAATCGAACAGACCACGCTCGCTGTAGTCGGTATGACGGAATCGATCGGCGAGATATCGGATATGGCGACGGAATCGGCCAAGGTGGCTAAGCAATCGCTCGCGGCTGCGGAGAAGGGGGCGCTGGCGGTACGTGAATCGATTGCCGGAATGAATGAGATTCGTATGCACATTCAGGATACTTCCAAGCGGATCAAGCGCCTTGGTGAGAGTTCGCAGGAAATCGGCGAGATTGTCGCTTTGATCACCGGCATTACTGACCAAACCAACGTACTGGCACTGAATGCGGCGCTGCAAGCGACTGCCGCCGGTGAGGCGGGGCACGGATTTACCGTAATCGCGCAAGAAGTGCAGCGTCTGGCGGAGCGCTCGGCGGAGGCTAGCAAGCAGATCAGCGAACTCATCACAACCATCCAGGGCGATACGCAAGATGCCATTGCCGCGATGGAACGCAGCACGCTCGGTGTGGCAAAAGGGACGCAACGTTCCGACGCGGCCGGACGGGCGCTGGAGGAAATCGAGCAAGTATCGAAGCAATTGGCGCAGCTGGTGACGCACATTTTTGAAGTGACCAATACGCAGACGCGAGCAGCGCATAAGGTGGTTGCCAATATGGAAGAAATTCTTCATATTACCCGGCAGACAACGGAAGGAACGCTGAAAACCACGGGATCGATCAAACAGATCGCGGGTTTCGCGTCCGAACTGAAAGCATCGGTTTCCAATTTCAAAGTGTGATGATATTGCCGGTTTTTCTATCGATTGATGGTGCAAAAATATGAGCGCGCAACCTAAACTTAATATTGCTTCGATAATCGGGATCAAGGACGGCATTGACCAGGTCTTTGCATTGATCGATCAAACCCTCGAGGTATACAGCCAGCATCCCGATAAGCTCAATCTGCTCGATGATTGCCGCAATTATATTCATCAACTGGACGGTTTGCTCGAGATGCTCGGATTGACTAGCATTACTGTCGTGACCGAGAAAATGGAACAACTGGTTGAAGCTCTGACCAATAAGAAAATTGAACCTGCGCCGCCGGTTTTCGATGCGCTGAAGCAGTCCACCAAGGCTTTACTTTTTTATCTGAACGAATTGATCGATGGCGCCGGAGAAAATCCGCTGCGCCTGTTCCCGGTGTATCGCAATTTGATGCAGGTGTATGGTTTTGAGAATGCACCGGAAAGCGATTTGTTCTTCCCTCGCTTGACAGTTATGCCGGCTTTGAAGGCCGAAGCTGCGTCCATGGATGATGCTGCCGCCAAAATCCTGGCAAAGCAACTGGGCACCGAGTATCAGGCCGGTTTGCTGAAGTGGTTGCGCGACCCATCGAATCAAGACGGCTTGCGGCAAATGGCTGGGGTAGCGGACAAAATAGAGGAATTTCCCGGAGCTACCGAAGCGCGCGCTTTCTGGTGGGTGACAGCCGGTTTTCTGGAAGATTTGCTGCAACTGGAAGGTGGTCGAATCGATCTACCAGTGCGCCGTCTGTGCGGTAAGATCGAGCAGGCGATCCGCCATCTGGCGGCGGGAACGTCCGGCAACATGTCTGTGCTGATGCGGGAATTGCTATATCACATTGCGCACAGCGAATCGGATAGTCCACGCATCAACGCCATCAAGAACAGTTACGCTTGGCCAGGACAGGAGCAAGGCCGCGATAAACCGACATTTGAGCAATCGGAAGCATTGCGTCCCATCTTGGACAGATTACGCGACACACTGATGCAGGCGAATGATATCTGGCGCGAATTCTACGCCGGACATCAGGAAAGCTTGGTGTCATTGCAGGAATACGTTGATTGGCTCAGCCACCAGGCGCGGCAAACGGAATGCGCGCCGCTGGTGCAATTAATCGATGCCATCGGCGACACCGTTGCCTATTTGCACGATCACCCGCAGGACACGAGCGAAGAGCTGGCAATGGAAATGGCCACGGCACTATTGTCGGTTGAAAGCATCATCGACGACTTTTACAAGCAGCCTGCCGATCTGCCGCAGCAGATCGACGTGATCGTCTCCCGTCTGCGCGGCATTACGCAAGGCAACACCAACGATCTGCCGCCAGCGCCGGCCTTCAAAGCGCTGGAAAGTGAAGTACAAGAAAAAGAATTGCAAGCGCAAGTGGCGCAGCAGATCTTGATCAATCTGGCGCAAATCGAAAGCATCCTCGACAAATTTTTCTTTGAACCCGCGCAACGTGATGAGTTATCGCTGTTGCCAGACTTGTTCCAACAGATTTCCGGCACACTGGTTATGCTCGACCTGGAACGCGCGCACAGCTTGCTGCATCTCTGTAAGAGCTTGGTCGGCAAGCTGTCGGAACCGGATCATGACATTACCGGGGCGGAACAGATCTTGCTCGTCGACGGATTGAGCAGTCTGGGTTTTTATATTGAAGCACTGCGCAGCGGCCAACCCGGCAGCGAGCAGATTGCCGAGGAAGCCATCAAACGATTCCAAGCCGCACCGGTTACGACAACTGCGCCTTTACCGGCAATGGAAGGCGTTACAACCAGTTCTGTAGCCGCCGCGGAAAAAGAGCCAGTGCCTTCCGCGAGCGCCGGTACCGGCGTCGATCCGGAATTGCTGGAGATTTTCCTGGAAGAAGCGGACATCGTACTCGCCAGTATCGCCGATGATTTAGAAAAATGCCGTATGGATGCCGCCGATCGTGAATCGCTCACCAGCTTGCGGCGCGGATTTCACACCCTGAAAGGCAGCGGCCGCATGGTCGGTCTGGAAGAGATGAGCGAAGTGACCTGGAGCCTGGAACAAGTGCTCAATCTTTGGTTAAGTGAAAGAAAACTGACGTCCAATGAGTTGCTGGAATTGATCGGCAACGCTCATCAGGCCTATGGCAAATGGTGCACGAATCTGCGCGAACAAGGCAGCGCTGGTGTCGATGCGGAAGCACTGCTGCTGGCGGCAAATGAATTGTTAATCCGCAAGAAAGCCGGTGAAGAAACAGCCATCGAGACGCAAACCGAAGCAATCATTCCTGCAACCGAGGAAGTTCAAGTTGCCGCGGCTACAGAATCACCGCCAACAGTAACACCGGCGCCTATCAAAGCTGCACAGGCGCTGCAACCGATGCAGCCGGCGCAAACTATACCTTCAGCGGCGGAACCATCCGATCAGGCCAATCCGGAATTATTGCAAGCATTCTTGGAAGAAGCGGACAGCATCATTCCGCAAATCGGCGGAAAATTGCGCGGCTGGCGCATGTTGCCGCAAGACGAGGATATTCATCACGCACTGCTGCGGCTGCTGCATACGCTGAAAGGCAGCGCGCGCATGGCAGTTGCTTTGCCGCTGGGCGAGCTGATTCATGCGATGGAAAGCCATGTGGAATCGGCTTTTCGTGATCGTTTGATTTCCGATGCCGCACTGGATCAACTGGAAAGTGAATTCGACGCAATCAGCGGCAAGATCGAAGCGTTGCAAGATAGCATGAATGTTCCGGCTCAAGAAAACCAGACGGCTGCTGTGACCATCTCCGAACCGGCGCAGCCGCCTGCCGAGACAACCGGACTGCTGCAATCCAAAACGCTGTTGCGCATCAATTCCGAGCTGATCGACCGCTTGGTCATTGATGCCGGTGAAGCCAGCATTCTGCGTTCGAAAATTGAAGCGCAACTGAGCAGCTTCAAACAATCGTTGCAGGATTTGACGGAAAGCACGCATCGTCTGCACGATCAATTGCGTGAAGTGGAGATTCAAGCAGAAACGCAAATGCAGTCGCATCTTGCCCAACAGCATGACAATGAACACACGTTTGATCCGCTCGAATTCGATCGCTTTACCCGCTTCCAGGAACTGACCCGGTTGATGGCGGAGAGTGTGGACGATATCGTAACCGTGCAAAAAAACCTGCGGTCTACGCAGACCGCCGCGGAAGAAGCGGTTGCACAACAGGCGGTAATCAACCGTCAATTACAGCAATCGCTGCTGCAAATCCGCACGATTCCATTCAGCAACTATGCCGAGCGGTATTACCGCATCGCCCGGCAGGTGGCGGAGGATTTGGGTAAGAAAGTCAATTTCGAGATTCACGGCGCCGAGGTCGATGTCGACCGCAGTGTGCTGGAGAAAATCAATCCGCCGCTGGAGCATTTGTTGCGTAACGCCATTGCCCACGGCATTGAAGAACCGGCGCAAAGACGGCAGGCGGGCAAATCCGAGCACGGGCAAGTTGTTATTCAGTTGCGTCAAGAAGGCAACGAAGTCAGCATCGTGCTCAGCGACGACGGTTGCGGTTTGAATTTGCCGCGCATTCGCAAAGAGGCGCTGCGTCTGGGTCTGATTCAGCAGGATGAAGTGCTCGACGACAGCAAGATCATGCCGCTGATTTTCGCGCAGGGTCTGTCGACGACCGATTCGGTGACCGGCATTGCCGGTCGCGGTATCGGCTTGGATATCGTCAAAAATGAAATTGCGATGTTGGGCGGGCGCATCAGTGTGCAATCTGTTGCCGGTCAAGGAACAACTTTCGCGATCAGTTTGCCGCTCACGTTATCCGTGGCGCAAACCCTGATGGTCCGCAGCGGCAAACAAACGTATGCGATTCCCGCTTTCATCGTTGAGCATCAATGCGAATTCGATCCAGATACATTGCAGAAAATCTACCGGGACCGCCGCGTCACGCTGAATGGCATCATTTATCCATTCTCCCATCTGTCGCATCTGCTGGGTGAAACTGCTGATATCCCGGAAACCGCCCGGAATATTCAGGTTTTATTCCTGCATAGCGGTACTCAGTATCTGGCGGTGCATGCCGACGAATTGCTTGGTAGCGATGAAGTGGTGGTCAAAAATATGGGCGCGCAACTGGCGCAAGCACCCGGCGTGGAAGGCGCTACCATTACCGGTGACGGTGAAGTGATTCTGATTCTGAACCCGGTAAAACTATTGCAACGCGACGATGTGCAAACAATGCTCAACGCTCCTGTTACCGATCTGGTGCCGGCACAGCGGAAAAAAACAGCCGCACCGCCAACCGTCATGGTGGTAGATGATTCATTGACGGTGCGTAAGGTTACCTGCCGCCTGCTGGAGCGCGAGGGTTGTGACGTGCTGATTGCGAAAAATGGCATGGAAGCGATCGAGATTCTGCAAGAAGCAAAGCCGGATGTCATGCTGATTGATCTGGAAATGCCGAAGATGAACGGTTTTGAATTGATCAAGAAAGTACGCGCCAATCCGGCAACGGCGCACATGCCGGTCATCATCATTTCCTCCCGGACTGCGGAGAAACACCGGAAAATCGCCAAGGATCTGAACGTCAATGTGTTTCTCGGCAAACCTTACAAAGAGGAGGAGTTGCTCAATCATTTATCCGGCCTGCTCGGAAATCGTAAGAGTCAGAGGTAGCCGCTCCGCAGAGAAATATTGCATAATTTCATCGCTCGATGGTGTATTCAATTCATAAAAATTTGAGGAGAAGCGATGGCAAGCAATGCAATAAGGCAAATTCAACAGGCACTCAAAAATAAAGGTTTCGATCCGGGGGAAATCGACGGCATTTGGGGGCGCAAAACCATCGCTGCCGTGCAGCGGTTTCAACAGCAACAGGGGCTGGAAGCGGATGGTATCGTCGGCCCGAAAACTTCGGCGGCGCTCTTTTCCGATACTGCTGCCAACGTGAACGATCCGCTCCTGCCCTGGTTCGAAGAAGCCAAGCACTTGATGGGCACGAAAGAGGCATTGGGCGGTAAGGACAATCCGGTCATCATGGATTGGGCCAAGAACCTCGACATCCATTACGCCGGTGACGATGTGCCGTGGTGTGGGTTGTTTGTCGCGCATTGTGTCGGTGCCACCTTGCAACAGGAAGTGCTGCCGGGCAATCCGTTGGGTGCGCGTCAGTGGGAAAAATTCGGCACCGCCACCGATCCCCGTCTCGGCGCCATTATGGTGTTCTGGCGCGAATCGCTGGCCAGCGGAAAAGGCCATGTGGGTTTCTATGCTGGCGAGGATACCGATGCCTACCAGATTCTCGGCGGCAACCAGTCGGACGAAGTTTGTTTGATGTGGTTGAGTAAAGACAGATTCCGTTGCGCGCGCTGGCCGGGAACCGTCGCTTTTCTTAATACGCACGTGGTTTTCAAAGATCGGGATGAGGGTCTATCGATCAACGAAGCTTAAGTGAACTCTGAATCATGCAGTGTTTCCCTAAAAGCTGCCAATCAGGAAAAATCATCTTTCTACCTATTCATTCCATTCCCGATAACGTCTAATATAGCGAAACGGAAGTTTTCTCCGGCTTAGTTTCAATAGGAGTTTCGCGATGACTCAATATATCGCCTGGTTTGATCAATTGACGATGAACGATGTTGGTCTGGTCGGCGGCAAAAATGCGTCGCTGGGTGAAATGATCAATCATCTGGAGCAAGCCGGTGTGACGGTACCTGCCGGTTTTGCCACCACGACCGAAGCGTATCGGGAATTTCTTGCGGCTAATGGTTTGACGGGTCGCATCAATCAGTTACTGAATGGCTTGAACGTCGATAACATCCAAGCACTGGCTGCTGCCGGTAAGACCATACGCGGCTGGGTGCTCAATGCCACGCTGCCGGATGCGATTGTGCAGACCATTGCGCAAGCCTACGAGCAGCTTGCCGCGGCCAGCGGCGGCGATGTTTCGTTTGCCGTGCGCTCGTCGGCGACTGCTGAGGATTTGGCTGATGCGTCGTTTGCCGGACAGCAGGAAACGATGCTGAATGTGCGCGGATTGGATCAAATCATTGAATCGGTTAAGGTGGTGTTCGCGTCGCTGTATAACGACCGCGCAATCGCGTACCGCGTACATC
>CAYQZF010000086.1:0-7215 GCA_964421895.1 uncultured Nitrosomonas sp.
CAGGTCCGGTAATTTTTGGGTTCTTGATACCGGAAATTTTCGCCACGCACCCTTCAGTCGACAGATTACCTTTCAAAATCGCCAGATGTCCCTGTGCGTACATCGGATTATCCCATTGGCGGATCACATTTTGGTCGATACGTGGTGTATCGGGGATATCTTTCAATACTTCCGCGATGGTTTGCCCGCTGATGGTGATGCAATCGCCGTGCAGCAATCCATGATTCAGCAGCATTTTCATCACTTGCGGAATACCACCGGCTTGATGTAAATCGGCGGCCACGTAACGCCCGGACGGTTTTAGGTCGCACAATACCGGCACTTTGGCGCGTATCCGTTCGAAATCGTCTATGCGCCATTCGACTTCAGCGGCATGCGCAATCGCCAGAAAATGCAGAATCGCATTGGTCGAACCGCCCACCGCCATGATCACGGCAACGGCATTCTCAATCGACCGGCGCGTAATGATGTCGCGCGGCAGGATTTGCTTTTTGATGGCATTTACCAGCGCTTCTGCGGATTGTCCCGCGCTAATCAGTTTCTCGTCATCTTCCGCGGACATCGTGGAAGAATATGGCAGACTCATGCCCACCGCTTCGAACGCGGATGACATGGTGTTCGCGGTATACATACCACCACACGAACCGGCGCCGGGGCAAGCGTGCCGTTCGATTTGCAGCAATTCCTCATCGTCGATCTTATGCGCACTGTGCTGTCCTACCGCTTCGAATACGCTGACCACCGTCAGATCCTGATTTTTATAGTGACCCGGTTTGATCGTACCGCCGTAGACAAAAATCGCCGGCACATTCATGCGCGCAATCGCGATCATCGCGCCCGGCATATTTTTGTCGCAACCGCCGATAGCGATCACGCCGTCCATGCTTCCGCCCTGTACGCAAGTTTCAATCGAATCGGCGATCACTTCACGCGACACCAGCGAATACTTCATGCCTTCGGTGCCCATCGAGATGCCGTCCGATACTGTGATGGTGCCGAACATCTGCGGCATCGCTCCCGCCTTACGGAGTGCCGATTCGGCTTTCAATGACAGTTCGTTGAGACCTTTATTACACGGTGTGATCGTCGAATAACCGTTAGCCACGCCGACAATCGGCTTGTTAAAATCCCCATCACCAAAACCGACCGCGCGCAACATGGCGCGGCTGGGTGCGTGTTGTGTCCCCTGGGTGATAATCTGGCTTCGTTTATTGTCTGGCATGCTTGCTCCTGAATAAGATAAAAATACAATTTATGACCAGGTGTACGCAAACGCACTTGGTATAATGCTCACTATTTTACCGTAAATAAGGCCGAAACTATGCTCGTTCACCCGCAAATTAATCCCGTCGCCATCGCCATCGGACCGCTTTCCATTCATTGGTATGGATTGATGTATTTGCTGGGTTTCACATTCTTTGTTTTACTTGGACGGTATCGCATTAAACATAATCCGCACTCCACTTTCACTTATGAAATGCTCGACGATGCGTTGTTTTATGGCATGCTCGGCGTGATTCTGGGCGGGCGCCTGGGGCACGTGCTGTTCTATCAATTCGGTTATTACCTGGAGCATCCGCTGCACATTTTTGCCATTTGGGAAGGTGGCATGTCGTTTCACGGCGGCTTTCTCGGTGTTTTCGTCGCCATGATGCTGCTGGCGCGTAAATACAAACTCTCCTGGCTTACCGTCACCGACTTCATTGCTCCACTGACTCCACTGGGCTTGGCCGCGGGCCGCATCGGCAATTTCATCAACGGCGAGCTCTGGGGACGGCACACCGATGTGCCGTGGGGCATGGTTTTTCCGTATGTCGACGAATTTCCCCGTCATCCGTCCCAGTTATATCAATTCGCGTTCGAAGGCATACTGTTGTTTATCTTCCTCTGGATTTATTCGTCCAAACCGCGCGCAACTGGTGCAGTCACCGGCATGTTCATGATCGGCTACGGCGTGCTGCGCTCATTCGCGGAATTCTTCCGCGAGCCGGAAGATGGTTTCATGGGCGTGATGACACTCGGCATTACGATGGGCCAGTGGTTATCGATTCCGATGATTGTGGCGGGAATCGCTATGCTGATGTGGTCTAAGCGGCAAACATCCGGTGGCTTAAGAAATAACAACCAGAAAAGCAAAAAATATTGACGGTTGATGAAGCCATCATCATAGCTCCGATATTGCAAGTCATTATTCAGGGGCATCATGCTCGGGAGCAACAATCCATTTCGCGATAGATAGGGTTTATGATGGATCACGCAGTGTGATTCCTTTTCGTTTTTCTCATATTCTCGCTCCTTTTTTACCGCGAACTTCACGAATTTGGATTGAGCGAGATCACTTTTCTTGTGTTTTTTCTTGAAACAATAAACAACGATAGAAATTCTTACAGATTAGGTGTTTAGTCCTACGGTATGCTGAAATGGGCTGGCGTTATTTTGTCCATAATTTGTAAATCTATTCATAAGGTGTGAAGCCCTTGAGAGATTTCAGTCGTCTGGTAAAGTTATAGACCATCACAAAAGTATGTGGGTGAGCCTTCAACTGATCTGAGAGTCATCGGAATAGCGTTTCACGATTGCCTCCTCCTTGATTGTTCTATTCATGCGCGTGACAAATGCGGGATCGTGGATTGCAGTATATAAAGGTAATCGTCCAGAGGCGAGAGCATATGCCGCCGAAGTACCACGCACATGACCTCTTCCTCTGGCTTCAAAACCGTGGAAGCAGGTTTTTTCGGGTCCGTCGGCGGATCATGGACAAAGCCACGCTTGCGCCACTTGAATAAGGTTTTCGGGTTAATGCCGTACCGCTTCGCCAAAGCATTCAGGCTCTCTTGACCATGTTATGGTGCAACGCACCGCTTCCGTTGTGAGGATGCTTCTATGCAGAGTTTGTCCCATAATTCCTTCCTCTGCAGTTGTGTGTATATTATTTCAGCATACTGTGGGGTGGGACTAAACACTTAAATTCATCGTTATGGCTGGCAGTTATCATGCGTTCATCATATATTGAATAAGTACGCATATCCTGTATCATGAAAATTGTTATCGATACCGTGTATGTATTCAATAAGGAGTTATCATGAAAAATAGTAATTATTTTCAACTAAGTGCTTTATTAATTTTGACGGCAATTACTGGTTGTGCAACTAATACGGGGGGTAGTAACCCCATGGCTGCGGTTAATCAGGGGTTATCAACAGTCGAAGGAGCGGCGCAAAGCAGTAAGCAAATTCTTAATGCGGGTACAGCAGTCGCCGCTAACCCAGAAGGAGTTGCTCAAATCGGCTTGGTGGACATCTTGAGTCATCGGCTTGGAGTATCGCAGCAACAAGCTTTAGGGGGCGCTGGAGCAATATTTCAAATGGCACAAAGCAGTATGAATCCACAAGCATTCTCAACATTGTCCCGGTCCGTCCCTGGGTTGAACACCATGCTCGGTGCGGCGCCATCTATGCCGAATTTATCTTCCTTGGCGGGTGGTAATAGCACACTAGGTAATGCAGCCGTGCTTGCGGCATCATTTAAACAAATGAATCTTTCTCCCGATATGGTTGGGCAATTTATTCCTATTATCACAAATTATGTGAGTAAAACGAGTGGGCAAGCAACTGCTAATTTATTCCAATCAGCACTGACTTCGCGCTAGATAATTTTCACCGTTTTATAAAATTAATGAGTGCAAACCATTCGTAGTAATTGGTTTGTACTCTGTGCGTTTTGCAACCACGGCTTTATTCTTTATTTTGAGCTCAAAGTTTAGAGGCAATACCTTGGACGGAATCTCATTACCCGCTGGCGATGCAAAGCTTGTCACTTCCCGTCCGGTTGAAAGCAATCGCAATTGCTAATGCTTTGCTTGTCAGAGAGCATGAATGAAAACCAGGCTATCCGCATTGCAATTACACAAGCTAAGAAATGGGTTTATCAAGTGCGATGAGCTTGTCAATCGATGTGCTTTTGATGAAAGTAAGTGTTTATTGTTGGTCTGTGGTAAGAATTTTTGTAAGCCATGCTTCGAAAGCCTGATGCTTATTTAAATCATATTGCCAGCATTGAAATCCAAATTCTTGACCGGTAGCGATGTTTTGCGGCTGATCATCGATATAAATCGTTTCGGCCGGATTGAGCCGATACTGTTTAATTGCGTACTGATAGATGGCAGGTTCCGGTTTCAGGGTGCCGACCTCAAATGACAATATTTTGTGCTCAAAGTAAGAAAATTCGGGGTAGGTTGTGAATATCCAGGGGCAATGAATTGCATTGATATTCGAGATCAGAATGAGAGAGTAATTGTTGTTAGCAAGCTTGCGAACACAATGCCACATCAGTTCATTTACAGTAAAGATTTGACGCCAAGCTTGATAAAACTGCTCCGCTGTAGCCTCACTTTCCAAGACTCTCAGTGCCAAGTCGGCAAAGTAAACAGGGCTTATTTGTCCGCATTCCAATGTATCTTTGTATTGTAGAACTTGTTGAATTCGCTCATCCGGTTTATTGATCCCTTTTGGGATTAATCGCATAAGCGATGATTCAAAATCAAAATCCAATAAAACGCGACCAATATCGAATAGAAAAGTTTTTTCGGGAGGGGATAAAGTTGAGTTTTCTGAGTACATGCAGAAAATATACGAGTATGAGAAATAAGGAAGAAAAACTAAAAAGGGCAAGAAATGCATTGTAACAATTCTTGCCCTGCAATAGCTCCCCACATATGCCGTTAGACCATCATCTTGAACCATAAGGTCCAAGGCGGTTGTTTCATAGATACATCAGGCGCATCCTAAAAGGCGCGCACAACAGTATCACTTAAATCCACAACCATTTTCCAACAATTGGTTCAAAGAATATAAGTCTTAACAAACACCGCAGGGATTAACTTCATTTTTAACACAACACTGCTAATTCTCTTCATAAGCGAGCGCTTCGTCAACTTTCTTTTTTAATGAAACAATTCTACGCCGAAATTCATTGATGTCAAAGCCGGTTTCAGCGCGCAATATCAGTAATTCATGTGCAATCCGTAATCCCGCAATTAATGCAATACGTTCAGAATCAACAACTTTCCCTTCTGTTCTGATTTCCTGAATTTTTTTATCAAGATAAGTTGCAGCGAGCATAATTTCTTCGCGCTCATCATCTGGACAGGCAATACAAAAATCCCGTCCCATGATGTTGATATTTATCGACTCGTTATTCATGATCGGAGATGTTCAACAGAAGAGACTCAAGCCGATCAGCAGCAACATGTATTTTCTCATTCAACTTTTCGCAACAAGCATGTGAGTCTGCAAGCTCTTTGCGCAGCTTTTTATTTTCAGTATTCGTATCCTGATACAAGCGTAAAAGTAGAAAAACTTTTTCTTCTAGCGATTTTAGTTCTGTTTCCATGGGGCAATTATTCATGAATTCTATCAACAGGTTAATCGGTAACCAAATCTTTAATTCTTCTATTTGTGCCCCAGTATCTTCTACTGAAATAATAATTATTGTTATTTGGTGAGATTGGATGATGCTGCAAGGTACTTACAGTTTGAGGTGAGTGCCGTCGCAAAAGGGCGCATTTCCAGTTTTTTTACACGTGCATAACCAAGCTGCTTTATTTTCATCCACACTAAATTTTTTTGGCGTAAATTCTGTATTTTTGTGTGAACCATCACAAAAAGGCTGTGATTTACTGCGGCCGCACGTGCACCAATAATAATCTTTTCCCGATTCAAGCTTAACTTCAATGGGCTTAAACGATTGTTTTATATCCGAGGGATTATTCATTGTTATTTCTTTATAAAATAGTTATCTGATGATCTTTTGATAGTTTCTTTTTGAATCAACGAAGCTTTTATTTTCCAAATCAATTTTGGATTATTATAGCTATCATCTTACAATTTTTTCTTAACAATGTTTGCTAACCACTTATTGTAAATGTCATTTATTAGAATGACCGGCGGCTTTGATAGCGATTACGGACGCTCAACCAGGTAACTTTAATTTTTTTAAAATTTATTTATACAAACAATCGTAAAGCACTAGAACTACCAGCAATAATATGATTTTTTTTCATCGAAGTTTGTATTTCGATAAGCTGTTGCTTGCTTCTTTGAATTCCGCTATCGCTGAGCGGAACGCGATTATCGTCGACCATGATTCCTCCCAGCGTATTGGAAAAAATCTTTGCCAAGTGTGTCATTTGATCGAATACTCTTTCGCCGTGTGCAACTCTTGGCACGTCGAGTAAAAAAGTTACGCCATGTGTTGTCAAAGATTTCATATTTTCGGGCAAGAATGGAGACGATTCGTAGTTGCTCAGCGTGAATAATACGTTATTACTATCATCGCGATATTTGAACACTCCTTCTGGCTCCAATTTAAATCCGGAAGCTTCCGCTAATGCGCGAATTTTGGTACCGACAAAAGCGCCATTGTCTTTGCTGATGATGTTGATGCCAATCATGACGTCCACGTCAGCGCAGAATTTATCGAGCATGACCGCTTTCTCATGAGTGCTGACAATATCGGGACACTCCGCGGTAGCGTGAGTTTGCGAAGCGAAATCGAGCACCAAGTCGCGGAATTTGGATAAATTAACTTCACTGATGGCGCCCGCTCGATCGGCAAGCTGCAAGCAGCCTTTTAAATGACTGTAGCCATCGCTATCCACATTCGATTCATTGGTAATTTCTTCCCACGGTTCATTTTTGTCTTGCTGACCAAGCCAGTAAACCGGCTTCCCGAAATCAAATTTTCGTTGCAGCAATTTGGCAATATGGGTATTGGGAATAATGGATTCGGATCGGATATTGACGATGTAATTGGTATTGCTGTCGTAATCCAATAATGGTGAAGCAGCCGATGATATTGAAATGCTGCTTGCAGGAATATTGATGGCGGTCTGAACAGGAGGGGCTGCCGGTGCTCTTTTCGGTTCGCTAGCCGGCATTTCGGCTGCGGTAAAAGTGTCAAACGGCATTTCCGCTGCTGCTTTATTGAATTTTGGTTCAATGCGCTGAAAAGGTTCTTCGGAGATTGGATCGTCCAGCAGAATATCATCGTGTTTATGATCAAACGCAGCCTGAACTTTGCGCCGGTAGCGCAATTGTTGCACCCAGTTGAAGACAACGACACCAGCAATAACGATGATGCCAATGATGATCAAGCTTATCTGCAAGTCACTCATACTCAATATCTCCATATTATCTCCTTGCTATTTCGCGAAAT
>CAYQZF010000086.1:7315-9708 GCA_964421895.1 uncultured Nitrosomonas sp.
TGCAAGTCACTCATACTCAATATCTCCATATTATCTCCTTGCTATTTCGCGAAATTGCCAGTGCACACGCCGCGGAAATCAAATTATGTCAGTTTTATTTGGTTAGTCACAGTCATCAAATCGCGGACTGTTTCTCACGCTTACCCATTGTAATAGCAGCCGCGAGGTCGACGGCCACTATTCTCGATACTCCTTGTTCCTGCATTGTAACTCCAATTAATCGCTGCGCCATTTCCATCGTAATTTTATTATGACTGATGAATAAAAATTGGGTGTGTTTCGCCATACTTTTCACAAGCTCGCAGAAACGGCTGGTGTTGCTGTCATCGAGCGGTGCATCGACTTCATCGAGCAAACAGAAAGGTGCCGGATTGAGCCGGAAAAGCGAAAAAATTAACGCCAAAGCGGTTAGCGCTTTTTCCCCGCCGGAGAGCAGTTGAATGGAGCTGTTTTTCTTTCCGGGTGGTTGCGCCGTCAGTAGCAAACCGGCATCGGAGATGTTATCGCCGTACAATTCGAGCTTAGCATTTCCACCGGCAAATATGACCGGAAAAATCTCGCTCAAATGGATATTCACTTGCGTGAATGTTTCTTGCAAACGTATTTCCGTTTCCCGGTCTATTTGTTGGATGGCGTTTTCAAGTGTCGCAATTGCGGTATTTAAATCCTGTAATTGCGCCAGTAAATCGGACTCTCTGCCACGAGCAGTTTCAAGCTCTTGTAATGCCGCAAGATTAACGGATCCAAGCGAATTGATTTTTGCATTTAGCTTTTGTATCTCTGATTGCAATGCACTGGCGCTCTTTTTTGCTGGGTGATGCAATATCATTTCCACATCGGCATTCGCTTCCTGGATCAACGCATCGAACTGCGCAATGGTCATACTGGCTGCTTGTTCTTTGAGTCTGGCTTGGTTGATTGCTTCGCGCAAGGAATGCGATTGTTGTTCTGCTGTCAGCCGGATGCCTTCTATTTCCCGCAAGTTGCGCGCAGTGTCAGCTACAGCTTGCCGTGCTTGCAGCGCTATTTGCTCAATCGATTTGCGTTGCGCCCGAGCAGCTTCCAACCGCTCGATCACCGGTGCGGCATTTAAGCCGTTTATTTCACTGAGTAAATGAGTATAGTTCTGCGCCAAATTTTGCAGCTCTTCATCTATCGATTGAATACTCAGTTCAATTTCAAGGATTTTATGCTGGCAGGTTTGTGCATGAAAAGCGGCTTCCTGCATGGTTTTAGCTGCTTGTTGTATATTTTTCCGCTGCTTGGCAAGAAGTTGATCGGCGGCTTCCCAAGCGGACTGCATATGCTGTGTTTGTTCCTTGACTACGGCAATTTTCTGCTGATTCTCCGCTAAGTTTGCATTTGCGGATGCCCGCAAGGATTTTTCATGATCCAAGGCTTGCCGGATTTCGGCCAGTTCGGCACTGATCTGGGCGCTGCGTTGTGTTGCTCGTTCGTTGGTTTGTGACAGTTTTACCGTTTCCAATTGTAGTGCATGCCGCTGCTGCTGCAGTTGCTTGCTGTTTTCGCTGACGATGCGGATGGCATGCTCTAGTTCGGCACACTGTTGTTCGGCTTTTGCCAGTAAATCACGTTGCGCCAGCACTGAAGATTCAAGCTGACCGGCTTCTTTCCGCAACTGAGTAAGTTCTTGCTGCCTTGACAGGACACCATGCAACTGCGAATCAGGCGCATAAAAAGTGATACTTGCAGAGGTTATGATATGCCCTTCGCGGGTGACAAGCATGCCGCTGGAATTCAACAGAGCTCTGTTATCGAGACCTTCAGCGATATCTTGCACGATGTAGACATTGTTTAACCAATGGTTGAGCACCGATTGAATTCCAGGTTGATCGACCGTGACATGGGTTAGTAATTTTTCACAAGTAATGCGATCCTCCACGGAAGCCGGCTGATCGTTGGAGAGCGCCGATCCGGATTGTTCGAAAATGGCCCATTTTCCCGGCGGTGCTTCGTCAATCCAATCGCGGATACGATCCAATTGCGTCAGTTCGATGCTGTTGAGCCGTTCGCGCAGAATCGCTTCCAAGGCATTTTCCCATTCCGGCCGGATTCGGATTTTCTGCCACAAACGCGGCAGTGCATCCAATTGGTGCGTGCGCAGCCAGGTGTTTAAATATTGATTGGTTTCCAATTTTTGTTGGAGATTTTGCAGCGCAGCGTAGCGTGCTGTTGTCTGGGACAATGCATGCTGCAATTCTTGCAACTTGCTCGCAGTTTGTTGCCTGGTGGCGGTTGCCGCCGATAATTGGTTTTCGAGGATTTGTTGTTTTTGCTGCGCTGCTTGCAAAGTCTGTTCGACCTGGCTCGTCTTATATTGCAATTCGGCCATTTGATCCGGATCGATAACTGCGAATTCTTTTTGTTCTTGC
>CAYQZF010000087.1:0-9701 GCA_964421895.1 uncultured Nitrosomonas sp.
GCCCGTTAGCCATCAGCTTCCCCATGCTGGAAGAATATTTCATCAAGCAAGGACGGGAATGGGAACGCCATGCCTGGATCAAAGGTCGGGTCATCACCAACCACACCGGCACAGATGCCGAATCGATTTTAATGGAAAAAATTGTCCGTCCTTTTGTGTTCCGCAAATATCTGGATTTCAGCGCGTACGAATCAATGCGCCGCTTGCATGCGCAATTGCGCAAGGAAGTCGAGCGCCGCGAAATGCACGACAATATTAAACTGGGGCCCGGCGGCATTCGTGAAATCGAATTCATCACACAGGTTTTTCAATTAATCCGGGGCGGGCGTGATGTGGATTTGTGCATCCGTCCGACACTCGGTGTTCTGCAACGCCTGCAGAAAAAACAGCAGCTCCCGGCAGAGACCGTTACGGAATTGATCGATGCTTACCTGTTCCTGCGCAAACTGGAACATCGCCTGCAATATCTGGACGATCAGCAAACACAAACGCTGCCGTTGAATGTGGACGATCAAACACTGATCGCCACAGCCATGGGATTTTCCGGTTATGCGGCTTTCATGAAACAGCTCGACATTCACCGGAAGGACGTAACGCGTCACTTTGAGCTCATTTTTGCCACTCCGCGGAAATCACCCGCACATGACACACTGGCTAATTTATGGCAAACCGAAACACAGGATGTTTCGCAAACCGAAGCCGCCGCCATACAACTGAGCACCTTCGGATTCAGTGATCCGGTCAAAATCTCGGAGCGGTTGCGTTTTTTTTATCAGAGCAGTTTTTATCAACAACTGCCTGAAACCAACCGTGAGCAAATCAATACCTTAATTCCCTTATTGATTGAAGCTGTAGCCGGACTGCCGCCGGTTGAAACCACATTGGAACGCATGCTGCAATTGATGGAAAAAATCAGCCCGCAAGCATCGTATCTGGCGCTCCTACTGGAACACCCGCACACCCTGCATCGCGTCGCGGAACTCGCCAGCATCAGCCGCTGGGCAAGCGACTATCTCGGGCGTCACCCTATTTTGCTGGATGAATTACTGCGGCAGGATTCTCCCCACCCTGTTCCAGATTGGCATGCACTGAGTGACGAACTTGCCTATCAACTGAATCATGTCAACAATCCCAAGGATGACGTCATCGAGTGGCAAATGGATGTTTTACGTCACTTTCAGCACGCCCAGGCATTCCGGCTACTGGTCACCGATTTGGAAGGCTCATTGTTGCTCGAAACCCTGAGCGATCATCTGACCGCCTTAGCCGACCTGATATTGGAAACAGTACTGAACCTGGCTTGGGGCGGTTTAAAAAAACGCCACCGGGAAAAACCCGCATTTGCGATTATCGGTTACGGCAAACTGGGAGGAAAGGAACTCGGTTACGCATCGGATCTCGACATGATTTTCCTGTACGACGACGATCATCCTGATGCCGCCGAGATCTACACCAAGCTAGGACAAAACATCAATGCCTGGCTTACCCGTCACACGTCGGCAGGGTTGCTGTATGAAACCGATTTGCGTCTGCGGCCAAACGGAACTTCCGGCTTACTGGTCAGTTCAATGGAAGCATTCGCGCAATATCAACACCATCAAGCCTGGGTCTGGGAGCACCAAGCATTAACCCGGGCGCGTTTCGTTGTCGGCAATCAGCAAGTTGGTGATGTTTTTGAAAACACACGCAAAGAAATCTTGTGCAAACCGCGCAATTTAATTGATCTCAAAGAGGATATATTGAGAATGCGCGAGAAAATGCTGGAAGCTCATCCGAATCCAACACCGCTATTCGACATCAAACATGACCGGGGCGGCATCATTGATGTCGAATTCATCGTTCAATACTTGGTGCTCGGACACGCCAGCCGTTATCCGGAATTGACTGGAAACATTGGCAATATCGCACTTCTTAAACTTGCGGGAGAGCTGTTGCTCATTTCCAAAAATACCGCCGAAAAAGCGCGCTCCGCCTATCGCGAATTCCGGCGCATTCAACACCGCCTGCGATTAAACAGCGATGCCGATATGGCAGGCAATGCACCCAGTGATGGTCAAACACAAAAATTCACTCGAGTAGAAAGCAGTCATACAAAAGACGATCGCGTAGCGGTACTGATGTTATGGGAGGAAGTTTTTGGGAATTGAAAGTTCACACTATCAAAATTCCTGCTAATTCATTCAAATATAAAATTAAAATTTTTCTACAAATGCTTACAAGCAGTCAACTAGTCAACTGAACTTTAATTTGTGACAATTGACCAACTATGCAATTTAAAATTCTGGCACGATTTCTGCTTAAGAAGCTTCACACACTTAGTGTGCCTTACACAACCCAAAGGAGAACTACAAATGCAACAAGTACAAAAAGGCTTTACCCTCATTGAATTAATGATCGTTGTCGCTATTATTGGTATATTGGCTGCGGTGGCTGTGCCGGCGTACCAAAATTATGTAATAAAAGCAAGATTTACTGAGGTTGTCAATTCAACTTCTGGCATAAAAACAGGTATCGAATTATGTGTTCAAAATGGTGATTGCTTTGCAGCTCCGACAACCATTCAAAATGTAGCCTTCGGCTTTCAAGGGCTAATACCAGCTGCACCTACAGCAACAGCGTTACTTGCCAGTGTGAACGTATCTGCGGCGGGTGTAATTACCGCTACTGCTACAAATGTCCAAGGCTTAGCTGGAGAGACTTATATCCTGACTCCCACTGCAGACGCACAAGGCCGTTTACAATGGGCGGTTGATCCAACCAGTACCTGCCGCACGCGAGCAGCTGGCCCAATATGCTAATGAAACAAAGTATGATGAGATCTAAATAATCACATAAAATAAAAAACCGCCTACTATGGCGGTTTTTTATTTTGCTTTACCTATTCTTTCTTCTTCAAATATCCCTGCGTAGTAACAGCAAAGTACTAATAGAATAGATGCAACTCCTCAGAACTCATTACGATAGTAATAATTTTGACCACATTATTTAATACACACCACCCGCACTTGATGAATATCCGTAATTCCCTTTAGAACTTTTTCGATGCCATCCTGCTTCAACGTCCGCATACCATCTCCCAGGGCAGTTACCAGCATATCCGCAACACGAGCACGCTCCTGAATATTTTTTTTCAATGTATCAGTAGCTGTCATCAGCTCATGCAACCCCACACGACCGGAGTAGCCGGTGCCAGCACAATCATCGCAACCCACAGCTTTATATAATATAATTCGCCCATCGCCATCGCCGTATTGCTCGAACCATTGCTGGCGAATTTCCTGATAAGCACCTTCTGGATTCGCTTTAAAGCGTTCGATGTTTTTTAATTCTTCACAATACTCTTCCAGCAGTGTGTTGATTTCCCGTTCACTCGCCACATGCGGTTCCTTGCATTTACATAATCGTTTCGCTAGACGCTGCGCCAGCACACCCAGTAGCGCATCGGCGAAATTAAACGGATCCATGCCCATATCAAGCAAGCGAATGACCGATTCCGGTGCGCTATTGGTGTGCAATGTCGCTAAAACCAAGTGTCCAGTTAGTGAAGCCTCGATGCCGATACTAGTGGTTTCCTTGTCGCGCATCTCACCCACCATAATGATATCGGGATCGGCTCGCAAAAAAGAGCGCATAATGATCGGGAAGGTCAATCCTGCTTTGACATTGATTTGCACTTGACGTAAGCCTTTTTGCGTAATCTCGACCGGATCCTCCGCGGTCCAGATCTTGGTATCGTTGCGGTTAAGGTACCTCAAAACTGAATGGAGCGTTGTGGTCTTACCGGAACCCGTCGGGCCGCACACAAAAAATAACCCATAAGGCTTACTAATGATATTTTTAAGTTCTTCCAGATTATGCGGAGTAAAACCCATTTTTTCTAGCGGGATCGGCTCGCCAACCGCAAGAATCCGCATCACGACATCTTCTACGCCACCCGCCGAAGGTAAGGTTGCAACGCGCAATTCGATGTCCAGTGGTGCAAATTTTCTGAATTTGATCTTACCGTCCTGCGGTTTACGTTTCTCGGAAATATCCATATCACACATGATCTTGATACGTGTTACCAAGGAATTACGATACCCCGCCGGAACCTCAATGTAAGGCATCAACGAACCATCCTTGCGAAAACGGATCTTGGTTTTCTCTTTTCCAGGAAACGGCTCAATATGAATATCCGAAACACCCATCCTATAGGCATCAATGATGATTTTATTGACAAGTTTGACTAATTCATTGTCTGTAGCGGCCGAAGATTCTTCTATCTCAGTACTAACCTCTTCAATATCTTCCGCGCCCAAATTAGTCAGCATCTCATTGATATCGCCTGTACTGATCTCGTCAGAGCTGCCGCCATAGAACTGTTCGATCGTTGCATTAAATTCGCGCTGCGTGGTAACCGCGTAAATAATTTTGTGCTTGGGAAAAATCGTATGAGCAATGCGCTGTGTTTTAATCCGCTCCGGATCGAGAGTTAAGATCACCAGACCGTCTATGCCATCATCGATGGGAAGCAGAGCATTGCTCTCAACATAGTCTCTTTTAAAATTTTTGAGCAGATCAACCGGCTTTACCCGATCTGCTTTGAACGGCTCGTACTTTACTTGAAAAAATGAAGCAAGCGCTTTACCAATGAGGGGCAAGCCAATCTGGAATTCCTCAATCAATATATCTTCGACATCGCACCCTTTTTTACGCGCCGAACGCGTCGCCAACTCTAATTCGGCGGCAGAAATCAATGCATCGAAAATCAGAAAATCATATTTTGATTGCAGCAATTGAACAGGCTTCTGGCGTTGCCTAAATGCAATTGCGAGCACACGGCAAATTTCCACCACATATTCAACGATTTCAGTTGTGAATAGCTCATTACGCCTGCTATTAATCACCTGAACCACACCAATCAACTCCCGGCTATCAGCACTCAGAATCGGTACCGCAAGCATCTGTTTGGTTCGATAACCGGTACGCTTGTCGACCTCATTAGAAAAAGCAAGCACTGGGTTAATTTTTTTTAACTCGCTCTTATCGTAAACATCCGCAATATTGATGGCTTTCTTTTGCAAGGCGGCATAACCGATAATACTTTTCTCCGTCACCGGCAGTTTTAATTCCTGAAAAGAATCAAATCCAGTTTTAATTCTTGAAACAAAAGAAGATTTGTCTTCACTCAACGCATAAATAGTGAACCGGTCCGCATTGAGTATTGTGCAAATATCCTTACTAACCTCGAGCGAGATTTCATCCACATCGCTAGCTGCTTGTATTTTCTTGACAACAATCTGTAAATTTTTGGATAAGCTCAACTCATGAGTGCTGCTAGAAATGTTTTTTTGTGATTGTACCGGTGCAATTGTACTCATGACATCGCTTCCTAAAATTCAAATAATTGATTATCTTCAAGCTGATGCGGATTATTTTCCCCAAGCACTGATCCAATTCATCCAAGATGACATCGCTTCATTTGGGTTTCATGTGCTTGATGAATGTTTCCACACTCCGTTCCAACTTCTTTACTTTTTCCACCAGCAAACTGGGATAAATTACCGTGATCCGAACGCAGCATCTCTCTTCCGATTGCAGAAAGCAGATTCAAAGATCAGATACTATAAATTTGCAATCTTATTAACGGCCATTCAGAAGGCATCATTAGTGGTCGTATCACAGAGAAAAAACAAAATCGGTGGTAAATAACAGCATGATGGGTGAGCAACGCGCAATCGCTCATCCCTCAAGAAAAAAGTATCCCCCAGTGCCAATGCTTTGTAACGCATATAAGGGGAAACTATTATTGGAAATTCTTGTGAAATCCGGCCAATGACGCCAGTTAAACAGATGCTCCCGCAATGTATCCAACGTGGATTGGATGGCGGAAATTATTTCTGGCCTGTTGCGTATGGAACCACCGGTATCAATCAGAAAAGGAATAAAAGCGGCGCCATGTATGGGCGACGTTAACATGACCGTGATTCGTTCACTGTTCCCTATTCCTGCACTACATCCGAAGGAAATGCTGATTAATTGACTGCACGAGTGAATCGCTGCGTTCCGTGCGTCTATCGCTTCATCTCGTTCGCCGAATTAATCAGCATTTCCCTGAGATCCTGAGCTTCAAAAGACTCGCTCCGGAAATTCATCACTTGATCAATAACACGGGAGTTTTTGCCAACTGCATCACTTTGCTGGTTACCGATCCCAGCAACAAATCCTGGATACCGCCTGCTCCACGCGGCCCCATTACAATCTGATCAAATTGCTTCTCGCTAGCGAACCGTACGATCATTTCAGCCGGATCACCCACCACAATGTGATATTGATAAGCAGCATCCGCCTGATCGAGCAAAGCGCGCGTGCTTTGCAGCTCTTTCAGGCCTTCCTCCTGGTGGTATTGCTTGATATCTGCCTGGTTAATGAACAATGCCACATTGCCACGCAGCGGATATTGCACATTCAACAAATGCAGCTCGGGTTTTTCCTTATACCAATCCAGTAAAGCAATGAAATCGGTTACTGCTTTACTGGCATTCTCGGAACCATCGACAGGTAATAAAATTTTCAGCATGATCGATCTCTCAAATTTCTATGCAAATCTAATGTTTGGGTTTGTCATTAGCCAGATCTTCCAACGGCTCAACCTTAGCGGGTTTCCGGCCAGCCAGCACTTTACCTGCGACGATAACCAGCAAGGCAACCGAAACCGGCGCAACCCACTGGAGATACTTCGCTTGCGTACTGACCCATTCCTTGGTAACCACATCGGTAACCGCCATATCCCCGGCAATCCATCCCAATAATCCCGCGCCAATGGCAATCGTCACTGGATAACGATCCATGACCTTCAGCACCATTTGGCTGCCCCACACAATGATCGGGACACTAACGACCAAACCGAAAACCACCAAGCCGATGTCATCCTTGGCTGCGCCAGCAATGGCGATAACGTTATCCAGACTCATCACCGCATCCGCCACGATGATCGTTTTGATCGCACCGATTAACGTCGTGCTGGCGTCGATCTCATGTTCGCCTTCTGCTTCCGGCTGCAGCAATTTGATACCGATCCACACCAATAACGCGGCGCCGAGGATCTTGAGATACGGCATGGTCAGCAGACTTAAGGCGAAAAAGATCAGTACCACGCGCAATGCAATGGCGCCGAAAACTCCCCAAAAAATACCCAGCTTACGCTGCTGATCGGGCAAACGCCGGCAAGCCAGTGCGATCACAACGGCATTGTCGCCGCCGAGAACGATATCGATCGCGATGATTTGTAAAACTGCAACCCAGAATTGCGGACTATCAAAAGCCATTTATTTGTTCCTGACAAAAATTTCCAATTGATAAAAACATGATAAAGGTATGTTCTATTCCTGCTGTTGAACTCCGAGAAACTTCAAGAGTTCATTCTTTTGCTGCAACGTATCGTTATAACCCAGCTCGATCAGGTCGCGGCAGAAGGGTACTTCAAACAACACATAACTGAGTAAAGTCGAGCCGTTCGGACCCATCGCGCCAATTGCGCGGTATAAGTACCGCATGATCCACGGCAACGTATGCGCGTATTTTTGCGCGATCTCGTTGATTCCCTCGCTCGGTGCGATCATCATCGACTCGACCGGACGCAACGGTACATTTTTGGCTTTAAGCGCTTCCGGCGGAATCAATTTCAGTGTCTCATTGATACGCAGCAAACGTTCCAGATCGACATCCAGGCTATCCACGAAAATGCTGTTCAATGCATGGCCAGCAATCTGCGCAAAAGGTGGATAACCCGATGCGCTGATGCGTTTAGGCTCATCGGTCACCGGTTTGCGCACACCGATGATCAGCAATTTGTCGGCGCCCAGATGAAGCGCTGGGCTAATGGGCGCCAATTGCCGCATCGAACCGTCGCCGAAATATTCCCGATTCAATTTAACAGCAGGAAAGATAAACGGTATCGCCGACGAAGCCATCAAATGCTCAACGCCGATTTCAACCGGAATACCCAATCGTTGCGCCCTCTTCCATGGCAACACTTCGCGCGCCGCTTGGTAAAAAGTTACCGACTGTCCCGAAGTATATCCCCATGCGGTGAGTCCCAGAGCATGAAGCGAACCGGAACGGATACAGTGCTGAATGGTGCGAAAAGAAAAACGGCTTCTGAGCAAGGTTTCCAGCGGACAATTATCCAGCAAGGAAATTGGATTATGTTGACCATACTCGGCCGATACCAAGGAAAGTAAACAGCGCAGCGTATTATGAAAAACGCCCAGGAGATCCGACCGGTAAATCTGATCGACATGAAAATTTGACCATACGGCTTCAAGCCGTTCGATACCTTCGGCAAAATTATTGGCTGAAACCGCGATACTGGCAGCGTTGATAGCACCGGCAGAAGTACCGCAAATGATCGGAAACGGGTTGCGAGTCTTATCCGGCAGCATCTCGGCGATTGCGCGCAATACGCCCACTTGATAAGCCGCGCGCGCTCCGCCGCCGGTTAGAACGAGCCCAACCTTGGGTACGGTTGATTCTTTTTTTTGCTCATGCACGAACTGCAAATTCTGACTTTACCCTCTCCAGCGCATCCTTTAAGGTTTCTTCTGGTAAGTTATTTAACGAACTGGACAAGATTCTCGCCGCCTGGCAAACCGAATTCGGCAATATCGAACTGTCCAACTTAGCCACAAACACTGCTGCTGCACCGGTGGCATCCAGCAGACATTGACGCTCCTTCATCAATATTTCCACTTCCTCGCGCAACATGGAAACTTCTTGTTCTCTCAAGATAGTATTAGGCATATGATATTCCTTTTGACATTGATACAGTAAACAACCTGTCGAGCACTATAGCAAGAACTATAATCGATTTAAGATTTGAACTCTGTGACGTTTGCCACGTTTTTCCGTCTTTCTTAAACCTATGGGTGCACTGAATAATTTGGCGAGAAAATGAGACATATCATA
The DNA here is from genome assembly GCA_964421895.1 of uncultured Nitrosomonas sp. Classification (GTDB taxonomy): domain Bacteria; phylum Pseudomonadota; class Gammaproteobacteria; order Burkholderiales; family Nitrosomonadaceae; genus Nitrosomonas. Next base: position 8,947 of record CAYQZF010000087.1, read on the forward strand.
AAACGATAAGCGAATTTTCGAGTACCACCTAACACAGCAGATCGCTTGCGCAGGTAATTATTCAACGTTTCCCTAATTAATTATCGGCATTTGTACCCATATCATGAACCATCATTTACCCGCTGCACTATATCCTGAAATCCAACCCAACCGGCAAGGCGCATTAGCTTTGGATAACATTCACACCATGTACTGGGAGGAGTCCGGCAATCCCGCCGGTACTCCGGTAGTATTTCTCCACGGCGGCCCTGGCGCCGGATCGACACCGGCGCACCGGCGCTTCTTCGATCCGGCATATTACCGCATCGTGGTATACGATCAAAGGGGCGCGGGACGTTCCACACCGCTTGGTGAGACACGCGACAACACAACCCCGCACCTGATCAACGACTTGGAATTGCTACGTCAGCATCTGGGCATCGAGCGCTGGCTGGTGTTCGGCGGCTCGTGGGGCAGCACACTGGCGCTGGCGTACGGCGAAGCGCATCCGGAACATTGCTTGGGCTTTATCCTGCGCGGTATTTTCCTGTGCCGCAAACAGGAAATCGACTGGTTTTTGTATGGACTGCGCAACCTATTCCCGGAAGCCTGGCGCGACTTGGTCGCACCGCTCTCCGAATCAGAGCGGAGTGACGTTCTCTCCGCCTATTACCAACGCCTGATGAACCCCGATCCGGCGATCCACATGCCCGCCGCGCGCACCTGGAGCACCTACGAAGGTTCGTGTTCGACCTTACTGCCGAATCCGGCGACAG
>CAYQZF010000088.1:0-9672 GCA_964421895.1 uncultured Nitrosomonas sp.
TCCCGTTTTTATTTTAACTAATCGAGTTGAGCCGTTTATCCAAGCAATCGAAGTAAATGGTAGCATCCGGCGAGGATTGCATGCGCTGAGCTTGCCATATCATTTCAGCCAAACACTCCATCATCTGATGTGCCGCTGCATGTTCACTCCCGCTATTTTTTTGCAAACGAGCGAATCGTTCGCATATCCCGATCGGCTGATCAATCGATAATTGCTCCTTGATCGCCACGTGCATGCTCATGTGCAGAAACGGATTGGTATCTCCCATTTCGGGTAGATAATCCTTATCCAGATAGCGCTCCAGATCGCTGAGTATGTCGTGATATTCCGGGTGCAGCAAAATAACTTCGAGCGCAATCGTTTCAATACCGGATAATATTTCCCGCTGACGGTATTTGCGCCAGGTCTCAAAAAATAATTGCCGTGCTTGTTCTCTCGATGGTTTAAACATGGTGTGATTAGCGTTCAAAATTCTTTTCTTTAAATTCACATAAGTGATTGATTGTACAAATCGCACAAGCTGGTTTTCTTGCTTTGCAGACGTAGCGGCCGTGAAGAATCAGCCAGTGGTGTGCATCATGCCTGAATTCTTTCGGTACTACTTTCAACAGCTTCAATTCTACCTCAAGGACATTTTTTCCAGGTGCGATGCCGGTGCGATTGGCAACCCGGAAAATATGCGTATCGACCGCAATCGTTGGTTCGCCAAATGCGGTGTTCAGAATGACATTAGCAGTTTTACGTCCGACGCCGGGTAATTTTTCCAGCTGCTCGCGCGTGCGGGGCACTGCGCTGTTGTGCTGCTGTATCAACATTTGACAGGTTGCCAGAATATTTTTCGCCTTGGTTTTGTATAATCCGATGCTTTTGACAAATTCAATCAACCCCGCTTCACCCAACTCAAGAATCGTTTCCGGTGTATTGGCTTGAGGAAATAATCTCCGTGTTGCCCGATTCACACCTTTGTCGGTGGCCTGCGCCGAAAGAATAACCGCAACCAAGAGCTCGAAAGGAGAACGATATTCCAGCTCGGTTGTGGGATGCGGATTGGCTGATTTCAGGCAAGCAAAAATCTCATGGCGCTTAGCTGCATTCATGGGGCTTTACCGGTGAATGTTGATGGATTGCCTCGTTTCGCGCTGCCGCGGCGCGCTGGATCGCGGCTTGAACGATTGCTTTTTTGCGCTCTTCCGCTGTTGCCGGGTTTTTCTCTGCTTGTGCGATGGGCTTGTGTTTGGATTCTGCTTTGCCGGTTTTTTTTTCTCGCTCCAATCGGAGCAAGCGGAATTGGTGGCGCGTACGTAAGTTATCAGCTACTTGTTTTTGGTGTGCATCATTTTTGCTTTCATCAACGGGCACCAAGCTGATGCAATCCATCGGACAAGGTGCGATACATAATTCACAACCGGTGCATTCAGCGGCGATAACGGTGTGCAATTGTTTCCCGGCACCAACAATAGCGTCGACAGGGCAAGCCCGGATGCAGAACGTGCAGCCGATGCACAACTGTTCATCAATCCAAGCAACGACTTTGTCAAGGCGAGGAAAACCGTGCAATGTATTCAGTGGTTTTGGCGTCACACCCAACAACTGCGCTAATTTCTCAATACCTTCCTGACCGCCGGGTGGACATTGATTGATATCCGCGCGTCCTTCCGCAATGGCTTCTGCATAAGGTTTGCAACCGGAAAAACCGCATTTACCGCATTGCGTTTGCGGTAACAGTGCATCGATTTCTTCTATCAGCAACTGATTCATTTCAATTCGATTTCTATTTTTCGTGCCGGGTACAAACTACCCGAGCGATTTCCTTAACCAAATCCGGGCCGCGATAAATCAAGCCGGTGTATATCTGTATCAAGTTTGCACCGACCATTAGTTTGTCTTGCGCATCGTCCGCCGACATGATGCCACCGACGCCGATAATGGGTATGGCGCCTTGCAGCAAGCGATGCAGTTGCTGAATGACTATCGTGGCGCGTTGCGTTAACGGTGCGCCGCTCAATCCGCCGCTTTCCTGTGCGACCGGTAAGTGCTCGATGCCTGTGCGAGAAATGGTAGTATTGGTAGCAATCACACCGTCGATGCGATGTTTCATCAGCAGCGCGGCAATGGCTTCGATTTGCGTGTCATCGAGATCGGGCGCGATTTTGACCACCATCGGCACATATTTTCCATGAATCTGCGCCAATTTTGCTTGTTCCGATTTTAATTGATTGAGCAATTGATCAAGCGCATCGGCAGCTTGCAATTGCCGCAGATTCTGAGTGTTCGGCGATGAGATATTGATAGTCACATAACTGGCATAACGGTACACTTTCTGTAAACCGATCAGATAATCATCCACGGCTTTTTCCAGCGGAGTATCGAAGTTTTTGCCGATGTTGATGCCCAGTATGCCTTGGTAAGCCGAACGCTTGATGTTTTCCACTAATTGATCTACGCCGTGATTATTGAAACCAAGGCGATTGATAATCGCGCGCGCTTCGGGAATGCGAAAAATGCGCGGTACCGGATTGCCCGGTTGAGGCCGCGGCGTGACGGTGCCAATTTCAATAAAACCAAATCCAAGCGCAGCCAATGCGTCCAGATACTCGCCATTCTTATCCAATCCGGCGGCAAGCCCGATCGGATTGGGAAAATCTAACCCCATGACTTTGCGCGGCTGGCAAGAAATTGAAAAGGTTTTCAACAATCCAAGTTTTCTGGCTTGCTCGATTGCGTGAAAAGTCACGCAATGAGCAGATTCGGGATCAAGCTTGAAAAGCAGTGGACGCAAAAGTGTGTAAAACATGCCGGAGGATTATTTTGAAAAGGCTCGTCGATATAAGTCGATTTTACGCAAGAACACTGTTATCTAGCACGACCCATTGATTGTTTGTTAAAACCTCGAGCGGCTGAAAATTAGCTTTGTAACGCATTTTCCGGTTTTCTTTGATCCAGTAGCCTAAGTAAAGGTAATTCAAATCAAATTTCCGGCATTGCTCAATCTGCCACAAAATGTTGTAAGTGCCGAAACTCGTCTGCGCAACTTCGGCGTCATAGAACGTATAAACCGACGACAATCCATCCGGCAGTACATCGATAATACTGACCATGCGTAGTTGCTCATCTTCATGAAATTCGACCAATTTGGAATTCACATGGCTTTGCAATAGAAAATTGTGGTACTGCTCACGGCAATCTTGATCCATGCCGCCGCCAAAATGGCGCGTGGTCTGATAGCGTTGATAGAGCGCGTAATGCGCCGGTTTGTAATGTAATGGATGAATGGTCGCGATTAAATGCTGGTGTTTCCTCCAGACGCGGCGCTGCACGCGCTTTGGGGTAAAGGCTTTTACATCAACCCGCACGGAAAGGCAGGCATGGCAATGTTCGCAGCAAGGACGGTAGGTGTAATAACCGCTGCGACGGAAGCCGGCTTGCACCAATTTCCCGTAAGCTTGCGCATCAATGAGATGCTCCGGGGTAACGACCTCGGAACAAGCTAGTTTATCGGGCAAGTAGCTGCACGAATAAGGATTGGTGGTATGAAATTTAAGCACAGGTATTTTCAACTATTCGATCAGAGTATGAACAAAGTTCCATTTTTTGCCCGGTTCAATTCCAGTGATTAAAACATCGAGTTTTTGACTGAATTCCGTTCTTGAAATTTCCCGTGCGCCCAAAGATGCCAAATGACTGGTTCTAACCTGACAATCGATCATGCCATATTCCCAGTATTGTAGCTGCTTTACCAGGTGTACTAAGGCGATTTTTGAGGCATCCGGCTGACGTGAAAACATGGATTCGCCGAAAAACACTTTTCCTAACGCTACACCATAAAGTCCTCCAACCAGTTCGCCATCGATCCAGGTTTCCACCGAGTGCGCCAGCCCCATTTCGTGAAGAGCGCTATAAGCCGCAATCATTTGCGGATGTATCCAGGTTCCGACTTGTCCACTGCGCGGTGCTGCGCAAGCTTCCATGACTTGAGTAAAACTGCGATCTGTAAAGATTTGATATTGTCTTTTTATCAGCAGCTTGCGTAACGACCTGGAAATTTTTAGCTCACCCGGAAACAACACCATGCGAGGATCCGGACTCCACCATAGAATCGGATCACCCTCATTGAACCAGGGGAAAATGCCCCTGTAATAAGCTGCAAGCAAACGTTGCGGAGTTAAATCCCCCCCTACAGCCAGTAGGCCATTAGGCTCTCTAAGGGCCGTTTCCACCGGCGGAAACAATGAAATTGAATCTATTTCAAAAATCATGAAATTTTCAAAAATAAAAAGCTGATTGCTAGTATGTTGACGCAGATCAAGGCTGACGCCCCTTTTTTTTCTTATGCTGCGGCAGTTGATGCAGTTGCTTATAAAAAAAGAACCCTCTAAGGAGAATTATATGAAGTATTTTTTACAAAAGAAAAAATTAACCGGTAATTTTATTGCCGGTTCGCTTTTGGCGGCTATTACCTTGGCTGCACCCCATGTTCTAGCTCATGATACAGCAACAGAACGTATCAAACTTTTGGAGCAAAGACTGCAAGCCATCCAAATGGAATTGGAAAAAGTAAAATCAGAATCTTCCCAGGCAGTGCAGAAGGTAAATACGATCGAGCAAACCAATAAACAAACAGTACAAAAAGTAGAGACTATTCAACAAAACAATGCGGCCATGGAACAACGCTTATCCCCAGCGGTTGAGCATGCGACTCAGAAAAACAATATGGTTTTTTTTCGCGGCGGCTTTACGCACGCGATGCAGAGACGTAATGGTTCAAGTATACAGAGTAATGTAGCTCCCGTTGGAGTACAAGATACAGCCGGTAAAGATGGTTGGTATGCTGGGGCCGGACTTGATTGGAATTTAACCAATGATGTGTGGGGCCTAATGCCAAAAACTTCGGTTTTGGCGGAACTGATGTTCGAGTATAAAAATTTTGGCGATCATGTACAAGGCAACGCTTTAGCGAATAAACCAACGTTATTGGTAGCCGGCAGTACGGTAAATCCACGAAGCGTAACAGTCAGTCAATTTACCTTGACCGCTTCTCCTAAGATTAAGTTTTTTGAAGGATCCAAACTCCGGCCATGGATTATTCCTATGGGGCTAGCGTTGCATGTAGTAAGCCCAACAACCGAGTCTATTACCTACTTAGTTCCAGGTGTGCAGTTTGGTGCTGGGGTTGATTACAACATTTGGAAAAATTTCTACGTCGGTATTGATGGCCGCTATCAATTAACCGCTGGCAAATCGGATGGGGTTAAGATTGATGGCATGACCGCTGGTGGCTATATAGGGATTGGATTCTAAAGAATAAGTGCGGAATATCTCGAGTTACCACATTTAATAATAAGTAATCGAATCGGCTTTATCTATCGTTTCTTGCCTCGTGTTCGCGCAACCAGAAGAGTATGAATGCGGAACGAAGCTTTAACACTCTGCTATTCGTTTAGTGGGGTGTTTTTTTATTAGCTTTTCTGAAGCAGTTGTGCACGCGGATATTTCCAAATGCAGTTATCAACACCGACTAAAAGATTCTATATTTCAATTGTTGAATCCTAGGAGGGACTACTGTGCTTAACCACACTACGTTAAAGTCAGACTCAAAATGCTTATAAAAACTTGTCGCTACGCTTTTTCATTTGTAATTTCACATTGATTGGAATTGCTCGCTCCCCTAATCGATCTGATCGATATATCCCGTTTGCTACATTCCGGGCACCTCGCCCTTCATCTCATTCGCCGAATTAATCGGCGTAGTCTCTACGTACGTTTATTTTTGTACAAGTAAAAACAAAACTGCCAGCATTAGCTGGCAGTTTTGTTTACTTCCGATTAATGATGCCCTAAGGGATTTTGCTGTTCTAGTGTAAGACCGGCTTTCCATGTCCCCGGCAGGTTTTGCACCCAACCGTTATAGACATTAGGAATCGCCAATACGCCTTGACCGCCGAATCCTGGCAAGCGGCTAACTGTATCATCGCTCACTGTGGTTTCGCCGGTTACGAGAGGAACATATCCGGCGATCTTCGCATCGCTCAGGTCGCCATCACCATTCGGGTCCGTATCGACTACGGCAAGTCGGTTTGAAAACTTGCTGGTAACGTAAGCGTAGTATCCGCCGCCTTGTTTTGCACCGAAGTTTGCGCCATGGCAACCGGGATCGCATTCCAGCATTGCAGCGATGGTATCGGTTTTGGTATCGACGACTACGATTTGCCCGCCCATCGAAGCAATGACCATAGATTTACCGTCCGGAGCAACTGGTGTCTGGATAGGCAATACGCCAACGGCAATTTTTCCATTTCCATCTTTATCCTCAAACGCACCGGTAATCGGATTGTAATCGGCAATCAAGTCAACAGTTTTCTGTAAATTGCCCGCTCCGTCCAACACGCTCAGAGTGTGATGCAACAGATTCGTTGCATAAATTTTGCTTGAATCCGGCATCATGCCGATTGCAACCGGATGTGCACCTGGATGGTTGTTTCCTGTAGGGGTTCTGGCTTCAATGCCGCCATTGCTACCATAGACACCGACATCACCAGTACTGATGTTCGGTGTTACGATTTTTCTACCGTCCGCGCTGATCCAGTGTCCATGCGGATGAGCTGCACTTTGTCCGGAAGCCTGCGTAGGTAACGCTTTGACGACATAACTGGTGCCGGCTGGCATCATCATGATGCTATCTTCACCATTATTCGCGATCGTGACGTCATCGGTGGATGGTAACGTCATCACATGAGAAGGCGAAAAACCTACCTGGATGTTTTTGATCAGTTTACCATCGGCATGATTAATTATAGTCAGTTTATTATCAAACCATTGGGTCTGATAAACGACCGATTGATCCCGGTTAACCCACATGTTATGCGGATTATTCATGTTGATCTCGGGTAATGCGATCTTGCGTTTAACAGTCCAATTCGCCGTATCGACTACCGAAATGGTGCCCGGTTTGTATTTTCCGGCGGTTTTCTCGAACTGTGTATTAACCCAAACTTCACCTACACCAGCTACTGCTGGTTTAGAGCCAAATGCAATTGGTTGATCGCTATTCAAAACCGCAGATAATGGTGCTGCCAGTCCGCCAGGGGTGATATTACCGCCGAGAGGAAGGACAGGGCGAGGCGCACCAGAGATTCTAACCGGCAAGGTTGGAAACTTCACGCTCCAATTTCCGGTTGAATAATCTTGCCAATTGTCCGGTGCAGTGGCGATAAAGAATGTTTTCAGCAAACGGACCGCAAGATCAGAGCTAGTTGGCAGACCTGTAATGCCGGTAACCAGATCGATTTTATAGTCGGCAGCCGGATTGCCTAAATCAAGACCTTCGGTATTAGGATCGTTGACGATGACTGCGGCAAACATGAACGGATGCACTTTACAGGTAAAGACGTAAAGTCCCGGTGTGTCGAGCTTGACAATGCCGCCTCCACGATATGCATTGGTTTGGTTGAAAGGCATATGAGCTGCGCCTGTAGGCCACAGCAGCGAGCTGATACTATGCACGCCGTTGGTATCCGACATGACAAAGTTTACGCTACTGCCTGGCGCAATGACTTCCAGAGATTTTGTTTTTATATCCAAAGACTTATCAGGATCAGAAGTTAATCCAACATCCTTGTTGCGCAATCCAACAATGGCATCTCCGCGTGCGCTTTTAAACCAGCTGGCAGGTTCATCGCTGACTTCGAATGTCACCAAACCCGGTTCGTCTTTAGGACCAAGCAGAATCCGTCCATATGGCGATGCGCCAACGACGCTGGCGCCGCTGCCGCCAACCGGATCAACCTTGAAGCTGCCGTGCATGCCGGCTTCCATATGTGAAACCAGATGGCAGTGATATTGCCAATCGCCCGGACCCACGCCACTGCCCGCTTTGACCGTGAAGCTATGAGTATCCGTGCCATCTTGCAGTAATTTTACGTCGATGGTCGCATTGGTTCCAGTTTTAAGCTAGCGGTGTGCATGCAAATGGAATGTATGACCTGGTCCTACCGATAAAATATGAAAACGGACGATGTCGTTTTCTACTGCGCCGGGATTCGGGTTTGCCCACAGCGGTTTTTGAGTTACGCCATCGCCAGAAATCTCGGTGCCCCAGAAGGTTGAGCCGACCATGAATAGCACAAACTGTTTATCGATATCCGCTTGCGACACAGGAACGATAGCGCCATTGTCATCGACGAATTTATCGACTGGGCCGCTGGCGGGATCGACGATCAGTGCACCGAACAAGCCGAGCATTTCCTTACCATTGCCATGATAAACAAACGTACCGGATTTATTGGCATGGAAAGTATAGTTTTTCGTTTGCCCTGGCAGTGCGTTTGCAGTGCCTTTGCCCTGAGCTTGCAAGCCGGGTACGCTAAAGCCAACTGCAGCCGATGTGTTGTTGGTCAGCGTTACATTAATCGTGTCGCCTTGTCTTACAAACAAAGCCGGACCCGGAATGACGGCTTCTGCATCGTTACCTAGGGCATAAGCCAGTTGGCCGTTCGGCAGGGTTTTAGCAGTAACATTAAAACTTTGCACCGCTGAGAGTGCCACCGGGGACACCAGTACAGTAATAGCAAACAGCATTACAGCCGTTAGCATCGGAAATGGATTTTTAACCCAAAAAATCTTTTTATTCATAATGTCTTATTCCTTATCGGATATGTTTTTCCAGTGCTTACTTGACAATAAAATTACCGGTCATACCCATTAATTTATTTGAGTAGTTGTTATCCACATACTGAGTGGTTTTTTTAGCCCTGACAGTAAATACGTGTTTTTCGAGTGGACCAATTGCGGCTTGATCGATAAGGTTGTAAGTTCCAGGATCGAACCATTTATAGCCATTCAATGAAAAATTGTGAATGTCGGTACCCAGTGCGATCAGATGAAATCTGACATCACTATTTTTTGTGGCGGACAGTGTCGGGTTAACGCCGTGCTGCGATTGTTTTTGGTCTGCGCCATTAATTTCCATTCCCCAGAAAGCATCATCACCGAGATAGAGCACATACTCCTTGGCGTAACCGGTAGAACCGGCGGGATTAACGATGATAGCGCCAAAGAGACCTTTGGTTTCGGCGCCGTTATGAGTTGCAAAATTGTGATCGTGATAGGCCCAGGTGCCCGCCGTTCCAGGTGCTACATTCCATTCGTAATCGTAGTTGTTGTGTGTAGCTTCCAAGCCGGCGCCTGCACCTTCGTCATCAAGATTGTTGATCACTTTGAGCGTACCGTCGCTTGTGATTTTGTAATGAACGCCGTGCACATGTACGCTGACTTGTTTGCTAACGCCCGGGGTTTGTGTAAATGCGTCCGGTATGTCGGTATCAAGCTTTATTTTAACAACATCGCCTTCGGTTAATACGATCGTAGGACCGGGAATGGTTGCTTCTTTACTATAGCGGTCGGTGATATTCACGCCGTCAACTAAGTGGCTTAGCATTTTGTACGCCATCAGCTTATTTTTGAACCCATCGTCACGCGTTTCTTCCGCAGTCAAATGTATGATGTGCTCGGCTGCGAAACTCTCCGCCACTGGTAGAAAAGACATTGCGGATACAAGATAGATTGCCGCAAGCGATTGTTTTAGCAGAATGCTATTTGACATTGCTGGAGAATTCTCGGGGAATTCCTTGACATGCCATAGTTGATTGGATTGAAACATCATTATAAACACCCTCC
>CAYQZF010000089.1:0-9598 GCA_964421895.1 uncultured Nitrosomonas sp.
ATTGTTCTTTATCAATCGTTTTAGTTCCAGTCGCAGTATACATATTCAATCACACTGTAAAATTGGCCATACTTAAATGACTCGTCATAATCAATCGCTGCATAAAGCGCTCTATTCCCTCATTGGATGTGTCCGGTGAAGACCGTAAAATGTTTTGCGCCAAATACCGGAAACAAACTGCTACTTGAGAAGACGGGAATATTTCACTGACTGGTTTGCATAATTGCGTTGCATTCCGCAATCTATCATCACTTGGAATATATCCGGCATATTCCAATGTTATTGATAAATAACGCCTCGCCACCTTGTATAAATTCTGATAAATAGCCAACGCTTCTATTTCTGAATTCGTTTTATTCACCAGAATCAAAAAGTGCTGTTTGGCGTATTCCTGGCTCATGATTTTGATCAGCGCATAAGCCCCCGTAATCGACGCCGCCGAACTGGAAATGACGATCATGACTTGCTCCGAAGCCAGGCTTAGGGGTAAAACATGCGTCGTGCCAGCCATCGCGGTATCGATCAGCACGATATCGATCGATTCAGTCAGCTCAGAGAAACTTTTGACCAGCCAATCCTGCTCCGGCGAACTCAGTTTGCTTAAGGCGTGGATACCGCGCATCGCGGACAGAACAGTGATATTCTCCGGTCCCCGCAGCAACACTTGATCCAGCGTTTTATCTTTGTGGATCACATGCAATAAATCAAAACGCGCCTGCAACCCTAAGCTCGTGCAAATGTTGTTGTGGCAAGGATTTTCATCGATCAACAAAACCCGCTGACCATTTTGCGCCAGTGCGGCGGCTAGATTCACCACAACACTTGTTTTGCCGACACGCGGCTTGCCGCTGGCAATGGTAAAAACACGCGAAAAACCCTTTCTCCGGTACGGCACCAGGTTACACAAACCCGCTGCTTGGTCTTGTAAAATCAATCTAGTCATGCATCAACCCCGCAAACAATTTCTCTTCCGTATAAGGTAAATCGGCGTTGTTCTTGGTCGCCATAATCAGAGCAAACTCCGCATCCTGAAGCGTGAAAGCGTTGTCTTCTGGCGCCGATTTAAAAATGCGATGTAATAAATAACGTGCATTGGCGATATGAATATCTTCCGGCACCTTCTGTCCATTCGCGACATAATGCAACGATAATTTTCTACGGATGACGACATCCAGCGCGACACCTAAGCTCGCAGCCTCATCGACTTTCGTGACGATGCATCCGGAAATGCCATTTTTCTGATAGGCTGAAATCACTTCATCCAGTGTCCTGCCGTTGGATGCGGCGCTAAGTATCAACATGCGTTTCACATCCGAGCCGCAGTTACTGAACATAGCAATCTGCTGAGACACCATCTGATCGCGTTGGCTCATGCCCACAGTATCGATTAGCACCATATGCTTATTTCTCAATTCCGACAGCGTTAGCTGCAAATCCTCGGTATCTTTGATACTGCGCACTGGAATACCCAGCAACTGACCATAAATCCGAAGTTGCTCATGTCCGCCAATCCGATAGCTATCAGTAGTCAGCAACGCGACTTTATCGGCGCCATGACGGATGACGCAACGCGCCGCTATTTTTGCCGTCGTCGTGGTTTTACCGACGCCGGTGGGGCCGACTAGGGCATACACACCACCTTTCTCAATCATGTCGTCATCGGCGGCCGTGTGTAAATTTAATGCTAGAGCGGATATTGCCTGCTTTAAACTGTTTTCGTAATCGAGACCATCCGGTAATTTATCAATCAGGCGGCGCGCCAGCAGCGGACTAAAACCGTTATCCAGCAACTTGCATAACAGTTTCATTTTTTCCGGCTTGCGCTGCGTGAAATTACCCCAGGCCATCATTGCTAGTTGATCTTCCAGGGTGGTTTTCATTGCTTGAATCTCAGCGATAATGTTCTGAGCTGTTGATTCGGATATCACATTATCCGAGTTTTTCTTACTTTCCATCGGTTCGCTAGCAAGTGGCGATAGTGCTGAAGAGTATTCTTCCGTACTCAGCACTTTATTTTGCTCGTAGTGCGAAATCCCCTGCGCCGGCGGTATTGAAGGCGGTGGCGAGGCGGGCGTGCGCACCAGATTACTCATGTCGGAATCCGCCAATGCCATGATTTCCACACCATCCCGGGTTTTCCGGTTCGACAGAATGATGGCATCCTCGCCCAATTCTTCTTTAACTTGACGCAGCGCCTCGCGGGAAGAGGATGCAATATAACGTTTTACTTTCATTTGTTACCTCCAATCACGGAAGTGATTTTGATTTTTCGTGAATCTGGAATTTCGGAATGTGCCAGCACGCGCAACTGCGGTATGGCGCGGCGCAAAAATCTTGCCAGCAAGAAGCGGATTGAGCCCGGCACCAGCAACACTAGCGGTAATCCCAGTTTTTCCTGTTGTTGTGCAGCGTTCCGGGCTTCCCGCAACAACGTATCGGCAAGCCCCGGCTCGATGCCGGCGCCTTGCGCGCCGCCGGTCTGCATAACTTGAGTCAGAATGTTTTCCAGCTCGGGATGCAGACTCATCGCCTGTACTTCTGCGCCTGCGGGGTAGTATTGATCGACGATCGCGCGCCCCAGAGCGGTTCTGACAACCGCGGTTAAGTCAATAGCATCTTGTGTTTGTGCCGCGTGCTCGGTCAATACGTCAACGATGGTGCGCATATCGCGAATGTGTACATTCTCTTCCAGCAAGTTGTGCAAAACTTTTTGCACCGTCGATAGCGGCAGCAGTTTCGGCACCAGGTCTTCAATAAGTTTCGGAAATTGCGTATTGAGGTGATCCAGTAATTTCTGCAACTCTTGCCGTCCAAGTAATTCGGCGGCATACGTGTGAATTAAATGATTAATATGCGTGGTTACCACCGTGCTGGCATCGACCACGGTATAACCATTGATTTGCGCTTGCTCGCGCAAGTTCGCTTCGATCCATACGGCAGGAAGGCCGAATGCCGGATCGGTTGTCGCCGTGCCTGGCAATTGCACCGTGACACGCCCAGGATTGATCGCCAGATACATCCCGGAATACGATTCACCTTGACCGATGATCGAACCTTTTAATGTAATGCAATAAGCATTCGGCCGCAACTCAAGGTTATCGCGGATATGGATGACCGGCGGCAAGAAGCCGATATCCTGCGCAAATTTCCTGCGAATGCCGTTGATGCGTTTCAATAAATCGCCCTGCTGCGCTTTATCGACCAAAGGGATCAAACGATAACCGACTTCCAATCCCAACGTATCGATCGGCGTAATGTCACTCCAGCTTGCATCCGCTTTTTCAATCGAAGGTAATTCCGCCACAGGCGCCTCAATCGGCTGTATAACCGGTTTTTTCAATTTGAAATAAGCGATTCCGCCCAAAATAGAGGCAATCAGCAAAAATACGAAATTCGGCATGCCGGGAATCAAACCCATGATGCCCAGTATGACAGCAGTAATGATCAAGATTTGCGGCTGATTAAATAACTGGTTCAAAACCTGTTCACCGAGATCTTCGTCGGTAGTGACACGGCTCACCATTAAACCGGCGGCCGTCGAAATGATCAGTGCGGGAATTTGCCCGACCAAACCGTCACCGATGGTCAGTAAAGTATAATTCTTGGCGGCTACACTCAAATCAAGATCATGCTGCATAACACCCACAATCAACCCGCCGACAATGGTTATCAGCATAATCAATATGCCGGCGATCGCATCGCCGCGCACGAATTTACTGGCACCGTCCATCGAACCGTAGAAATCGGCCTCCTGGGAGATGACCGCCCGGCGTTTGCGCGCCTCGTCTTCACCGATCAAACCAGCATTTAAGTCGGCGTCGATGGCCATTTGCTTGCCGGGCATGGCGTCCAAGGTAAAGCGCGCGCTGACCTCGGCGATACGTCCAGCACCCTTGGTAATCACGACAAAGTTGATCACCACCAGAATAATGAACACCACCAGCCCAATCGCATAATTACCGCCCACCAGGAAGTGCCCAAACGCCTCGATCACTTTACCGGCCGCATCCGGTCCGGTATGGCCGTGGAGTAATACCACCCGGGTCGAAGCGATGTTCAGGGACAACCGCAACAACGTGGTCAGCAGCAGAATTGTCGGGAATACCGCGAAATCGAGCGGATTCCGGGTATATAAACTTACCATCAACACGATGATCGACACCGCGATATTGAAGGTAAAAAACAGATCTAATACGAATGGCGGCAACGGCAACACCATCATGGCCAGGATGATGATAATCAGAATCGGGCCAGCCAAATTCCTGAGATTGCTCAGTGTTCCCATCGATGATAAGGTAATTGCATTACTCATAGCGCCACCAGTAAAAACTCATCATTAAAATTACCGCTTTATGCATTACTCGGTTCCGCCGCGCCCGGATCCAATTCCGCTGGAACCGGTACATCCACCGGTGGTTGCGGTACTTTTCCGCCGTATTCGTTATAGCGTCTTAACTGAAAGACGTAAGCCAGCACCTCGGCAACAGCGGTATACAACTTCTCCGGTATTTCACTTTCCAGCTCCGCATGGTGATACAACGCCCGCGCCAGCGGTGGCGCCTCAAGAATCGGAATGCGATGTTCCGTGGCGGCTTCACGGATGCGCGCCGCCAGTAAATGCACCCCTTTGGCGACGACTCTCGGCGCGCGCATGCTATTGCTTTGGTAACGCAGCGCCACGGCATAATGCGTCGGATTAGTGACAATCACATCGGCTTTCGGCACTTCCGCCATCATGCGGCGGCGTGCGGCTTCGCGTTGCAGACTGCGAATGCGCGCTTTGATGAACGGATCGCCTTCACTTTCCTTATATTCCTTGCGGATTTCTTCCTTGGTCATGCGCAATTGCTTGGCATGCTCCCAAAGTTTGTAAGGCACATCGATCAAGATGATCAGTATCATCGCGCCGACGATCAGCAGAAAGCTCATCGTCAGGAATTCACCGGCACGGATAATGCCCAAATCGACCGGTACCGTCAGCAGCATCATCACCGCATCTTTATTGCTCCAAATAACCAGCGCCGCGACACTGCCAATAACAACTGTCTTGAGAATCGCTTTGACCAATTCAATCAAGCTGTGCACCGAGAAAATCCGGCCAAAACCGCTCATGGGATTGATCCGGTCGAATTTAGGCATAAGTGCTTTGGTGCTGAACATCCAGCCGCTCAATGACATTGGCGCAAAAAATGCCGCAACTACCAGTAAAAATAATAACGGGGCAATCGCCAGCAATCCCTCGAAAGCAAGCTCGTAAAACCGATTGAGCATCAGATCGGGTTGATGCGCCAATTCACGTTCTATGTGCATACCTGTTTTCATGAGCATCTGCAGCTTATCCATCAAACCGGAGCCCATGAATAAGAAGCCAGCTGCTGCAGCCAGCAATAACGTAAATGCCGTCAGCTCTTGAGAACGCGCAATCTGGCCTTCCTCTCGCGCTTTCTCCAAGCGCTTCGGCGTCGCCTCTTCCGTTCGTTCTAAATCGCTATCTTCAGCCATGACCAGCTCCAAATCTCTACAAATGAATTATCATTGCGAATACTTGGCTTCAATGCCGGGAATAAAGAAGGAATCATGCCTTTTATTATCAAAACATTGAAACAAATCATCTATAAATATTAATATCAATGAGTTAAGAGAAAATTCCAGGATATTGCCGGATGCCGCAAAACGGCATCTCTAGCATAATCTGGTTACCCTATATGCTTATGCAGTCTACGTTACGTTTAGTCCGCTACTTCCTGATAACAAGCCTGTTAATCGCCGGTTTTTCGCTGCTTGCAGTCGTTCTATTGCTGCGCGGCAGCTTACCGCAATATGATGGTAAAACCGCATTAACCGGCTTAACCGCGGCCGTATCAATCGATCGGGACACGCTGGGCAGCGTCACCTTGCAAGGCGCCAACCGGCTGGATCTGGCGCAAGCGATGGGTTATGTCCATGCGCAGGAACGCTTTTTCGAGATGGATTTGATGCGCCGCCAGGCAGCGGGCGAACTAGCGGAATTGTTTGGTCCCGGTGCGGTAACACATGATCGCAAAGCGCGGCCGTTCCGCATGCGCGCACGCGCCGCCGCAGTACTGCAACAACTTCCCACGGAACAATTGCAACTGCTCGATGCTTACCGGACGGGGGTCAATCAAGGCCTTGACGCGTTAACGGTGCGGCCGTTTCCTTATCTGCTGACGCAAACCGAGCCAATAGCCTGGCGCAACGAGGACAGCATTTTGGTGATCTACGCGATGTTTTTCACCTTGACTGAAGAGAATATTTATCGTGAATTAGCGCTTTCACACATGCACGCTGCATTACCGGAGTCGGTCTATCAGTTTTTGACGCAAAACGCCGGTGTCTGGGATGCGCCGCTGATTGACGAACCTTTTTCCTTGGCGCAACTTCCCCCGGCAACGGATCTCAACCTGCAAACGCTGGATGAACGGCTATTCCAGGATGATTACTTGAACAGCGAAGAATCGCCTGGCAGTAACAGTTTTGCGGTTTCCGGCGCATTGGCGGACGGCGCCGCGATCATCGCCAACGATATGCATTTGACGCTGCGGGTGCCCAATGTCTGGTTCCGCTCACGGCTGATTTATCCCGATGCCGCCGCTACCGGTCAGATGCATGACATCACCGGCATCAGCCTGCCCGGTGTTCCTGCGATTGTGACCGGCTCGAACCGTCATATCGCCTGGAGTTTCACCAACAGTCACGGCGATTTCTCCGATTGGGCGCGGATTCAAATCGATGAGCGCAATAACACACGCTATCTCGGCGCAACCGGCTGGCAGCCGCTAATAATCGTGCAAGAAACCATTCGCGTGCGTAATGCACCGGATGAGACGCTTACGATCTCCGAGACCGAATGGGGACCAATCATTGCGCAAGATCACGATAAAACGCCGCTGGCATTAACTTGGACAGCGCTTCTGCCAGATGCAGTCAATCTTAAATTGATCGAACTGGAAACTATCACAAGCGCAGCGCAAGCAGCGGAAATTGCACCCAGGTTCGGCATTCCGGTACAGAATTTTATCGTCGGCGATCGCGATGGCAATATCAGTTGGACGCTCGCGGGCCGCATCCCTGCCCGCTCGCCGGACTACAATGCGCAAATCCCCGCCGCCTGGACATCTCCGAGTGCCGGCTGGCAGGGCTGGCTGGATCCAGACGATTATCCCGAACTCCACAATCCACCGTCAAAACGCCTGTGGTCGGCCAATTCGCGCACTGTTTCGGGCGAACAGCTTACGCTGCTCGGTAATGGCGGCTTCGATCTCGGCGCGCGCGCCTTGCAAATTCGCGATCGCTTGTTCGCCAGTGAGCGATTCGATAGCGATGAGATGCAAGCGATTCAACTGGATTATCGCGCGCTGCTGCTAACCCGCTGGCATCATCTACTGCAAACCACGCTCGAATCAGCCGGCAGCAATGCACCGTGGATTGAAGCACTGCAAACCGCATTGTCCGATTGGAATGGAGAAGCCTCGGCAAATTCCGTCGCGTACCGCATCGTGCGCACGTACCGCTATGAAGTCATGAAAACGGTGCTGAACGGCTTTGCCGCTCCGGTGCGGCAGCGGCACGCCGGCTTCGAGCTGCCCCGGCTGAGTCAGACCGAATTGATTTTGTGGCAATTAATCGAACAGCACCCGCAGCATCTGCTTCCGCCGCAATTCAAAAACTGGCAGGAGTTGCTGCAACGCTGTGCACAAAGAATTGCGCAGCAAATGCAGCAGGATGGCGGTATCGCGGAATGGAACTGGGGAGCGCAGAATGCGGCGCGAATCAAGCATCCGCTGAGTCAGAAACTGCCTTCATGGATTTCACGATGGCTCGACATGCCGCACGATCCGCTGCCGGGCGATCACAACATGCCGCGCGTGCAATCGCCCAACTTCGGCGCTTCGCAGCGTTCGATCGTTGCACCGGGTCAGGAAGAACACGGTTATTTTGATATGCCCGGCGGACAAAGCGGACATCCGCTATCACCATATTACGGCAGCGGACACGCCAACTGGGTCAGCGGCAAACCGACGCCGTTCCTGCCGGGTGCGGCTGAGCGGCAGATGAAATTGATTCCACGGCGATAAGTTGCGCTTGTAAACTGCCCAGCCGGTTTGGTGCAGTTCAGTGCTTTTTTTGCTCACTCCGGTGCACTTCGGTTTCTTCGATGATCTGCGCGTCTTCGATGATTACCGTATGATCCGCTTCGGATTGTCGGTTTGCTTCACCGGATTGTTGCATGGCGTTTTCATACTTCCGGCGCAGCCACCAGAAGCGTATCCCCACTACTACCACGGCAACGGCTAATAAAGCCAAGAAAGCGGCAAAAAAGAAAACACCCAATATGGCCATGATAATCACGACCGGAATGAGGATCGCGTAAGTGAGCCAGCGATTGACGGGAGAAGCCGGCACGCGCTGATATTCGCCCGATTCGTCCTGACGGTACCCGGAAATTCTGCTGATAATAATTTTCCTGTCATCATCGCTCATTGCATCAACTCCTCTATTTCGGCTATTGCCTTGGGCGCTGCCAGTGTCAAAATTTCATGCCCAGACGGTGTAACTACAACGTCATCTTCTATACGGATTCCGATATTCCAGAAATGTTCCGGAACATCATCCGCCGGGCGGATGTAGCATCCCGGTTCGACGGTCAATACCATGCCGGGTTCCAATTGCCGCCACTCACCTTTTAGTTTGTACTCACCGGCGTCGTGCACATCCAATCCGAGCCAGTGCCCGGTCCGGTGCATGTAGAATCGTTTGTAATCCTCCGACTCCAGCACGGCATCGACACTGCCCCGGCACAATCCCAGATCGATAAAACCCTGCGCCAGTACCTGCAATGCTGCCTGATGCGGATCATTCCAGCGATTCCCCGGTTGCACCTGTTCGATCGCCGCCGCCTGCGCGGCCAGCACCAATTGGTAGACATCGCGCTGCGCTGGGGTAAATTTTCCACTCACCGGAAATGTGCGCGTGATGTCCGATGCATAACCGTCCAATTCACATCCGGCATCGATCAGTAATAAATCGCCCGATTTCAGCTCAGCATTATTCTGCACGTAATGTAACACGCACGCATTGGCCCCGCCCGCGACAATCGAGGTATAAGCCGGTGCCTGCGCGCCGTGCCGGTAGAAGGTGTAGAGCAATTCCGCTTCGATCTCATACTCGCGCATGCCCGGCCGCGTGGTCTGCATCGCGCGCTGATGCGCTTGCGCGGAAATATCCGCAGCGCGCTGCATCGTCTGTAACTCATCGGTGCCTTTGATCAAGCGCATTTCATCCAATAATGCACGACTGTCGCGAATTTCCGCCGGTGCGGCGATCCCCATGCGCGCCAGTTCGCGCACCCGGTTTAACCAGCCGATGACACGTTGATCCCATGCCGCATCCAATCCCAATACTGTATAAACAGCCGGTTGATCGGCCAACAGTTTAGGCAGCAGATCATCCAGCTTGTCAATGGCATGCGCTTCGTCAAAGCCGAAAATTGCTTGTGCGGCTTCCGGTCCGTAACGGTAGCCATCCCAGATTTCCCGCTCCTGATTCTTTTCGCGGCAGAACAATATCTGTTTCAGCG
>CAYQZF010000090.1:0-9569 GCA_964421895.1 uncultured Nitrosomonas sp.
TTCGTAATCAGTAGGTCGGAGGTTCGACTCCTCTCAACAGCACCAATAAATCAATTACTTACGAAATTCAAACAATCACCAATCTGCTTCAGGGTTACACAGGGGTTACGTTGCAAAGAAAAACAACAAGCAATAAATTACCCATAAAAGCAGATCGTTAGAAAAATATCCTCTTTTTTTCTAAAGCTTTTTCTGAGCTTTCCGATATAACAAATACGTTTACCGGAACACTATTAAAAACAATGCCTCACAATGCTCCATCAGTCAGCCAAGGTTCGCGGATGGCCTTGGTTGAATACTCCAAACGAGTCTCAGCTAATTGATTCAATGTAATACATTCTCACTGCCGCACCACAATCTGCACTTTCCTTTGCGATACATATGTACCGGAAAAAGAGGATCAATATACTATTCTGTTAAGAGCGTTTTTAGTCTATATTGACAATATACGATGGCTTTATTATTCGCCTTTTTTAATATGTTCCTTGGGAGATAAAAAATGAAAAAATATACTGCACTTTTTATAGGCATTGCAATGATTGCACCTGTTCAAGCAATGGCAGCAGCTAATTGGACAAACTGGACATCGACGGATTCTGCAACATTTGCTAACGGAACCATTGGTTCTATCAACGTAACTTACACTGGCAGCACATTTGGTATAGACCATAATCCTAACATTTATGATGTTCCCTCTTCATTTACTAGTGGAGCGATTACCAATACCCCTGGAACAAATGGAACAATCTTGATGACTGGTGGCACACTCAGGGTGAATAACTTTCACTTCTCCGCTCCAGTAGTCAATCCGGTTATTGATTTAATCAGCGTGGGTCAACCGGGTTTGCCAGTTACGTTTAACTTCTTGGGTAGCACAACAGCTTTCAGCATACTAAGTCAAGGCGCTGGTCACTGGGGCGGCGGTTTGCTTAGCCAGAGTGGCAATTCTGTTACTGGACTTGAAGGCAATGGTCTTATTCAGTTTATTGGAACCTACACGGACATTTCCTTTACCACACCAGATTACGAATATTATTATGGCGCAACAATAGGCGCTGTCCCAGAACCAGAAACCTACGCCATGCTATTAGCAGGCCTAGGCTTACTGGGTTTCATGGCAGGTCGCAGAAAAGAATCAATCGTGTAATTCAGATTTGGATTAATCGAGAACGGGGGCTTGGGTTTCCGTTTTTCTCTTGGATCGCAAGGTGTCGACCGGCGCGAAGGGTATGCCTCGAAAGGGGCATGCTGCCTGATCCCTGGCAGCGATTGACTTTACCCTAGCTTCCTAATATTCTGATTTGAATACCATAGATATGGATTTACAACTTAGCTACAGAAAATTGGATTACCTGATTCTTCATATCCATATGTAATCTTTTTGATTTTATACATATGGCATCTGATGCATTTAACTTTTTGAGAATCAAAGAGTGCGATATTGTATCCGCCTTCGTTAAGTGAGCTTTTATAGGCGATTCCGTCGTATCCTTTTGATTTGAATTTTTCCGCTAGAAATTGTGTAGGCAAATACTTCAGTGAAGAATCGTTTGGTGATATCGGTCTTGAAAAGGTAGCATTTATATTACCCCAGATGATTTTTTCTTTTTCAATTTTTGTAAAACTGTGATTTGGCCGCCTTCTGATACCAGAGTTTTGCTTGCTCCACATCCATTCTTCATCAAAGAGCGACGGTGAATCTTTAGGATTATCATGTGCGGTATCAAGAAGCCTCAAATCTGAGGCAACTTTGAAGTAACCTATTGTTACTTCATCTTTAATCAATGGCCTAACTTCAGCTACTGCCGTATCGATTTTTGAAGCAAGATATAAATATGGAATCCTCTCAGGATTTAAACGGCCAGCTGTTGCATCTTTTTTTGGAGGAGGGCCCATTTGATCCGGAAAAATTGGACAACGATCTGAGTCCCCATCACCAAACTCTACCCAATCTGTGCCAATCCTTGCGCGGAATAGCGTTCTGTTTTTTTTGAGTGTTTTGGTTCTTTCGTGCGCTGTGTTAATTATAGTTTCAACAAATTTCTCCCAATATTCTGAAAGAATAAAACGATTGGTGTGGCTTAAATATTCCATAAACCCATGCCAATCTTCAGGATCGAGAAATTCGTTTGTTTCTTTATCTTTCTTTGTTTTCATATCAAAATAATTAAACCTTGTTTCATAACGCCGTATTCATCAGCTTTCCCGATGCAATGCCTATCAATAATGGGTGATTTTAAATACCTTTCATCTAAGGTTTAAGCCTTTTTTCGATAGACCGTTATGTTATATAGGTTTATATTATGTTTCTGAAGCCGCCAAGCCCTTTTTATTGGGCATCGCAACCAAGAGTCATATATCCTTAATCAATAAGGCATATAACCCATATACAGCGAAATTCATTCAGCCTAATATGAAACAAAGTTATTTCCATGGGAGTAGTAATAATGTGCAAATTACTAATTGCAGCGATCCTCACATTTTTTTCAATAGTCTCCGTTCGAGCAGAAACGACGTATGCAATTAAAGATGTGGGGCCGTTATGGAAAGATGGCGGCATAGGTGGAGTATTCGCAGTTAATATATTTGGTGAAGTGGTTGGCCAGCAAAGTAATAAACCCTTCCTTTATAGTGGCGGTACTATCAATATTCTAGATGTCTCGGGTTATGCCACGGATATTAATAGCAAACATCAGGTGGTTGGACAATCAAGCTCCTATCACGCATTCTTATACGATAACGGCTCAATGACTGATATAGGCGATTTGGGCTATGGTTATGATGTTTATGCCGAAGGAATTAATGAAGCTGGGCAAATTGTTGGGACTTCCCTTAATGGAACGGGAACGGGATTTAGTCGTGCATTTATCTACACCAATGGCACTATGATAAGTCTCGGTACGCTCGGAGGTGGGGGGTCAAGCCATGGTTTTGACATCAATAATTTGGGTGATGCTGTAGGTGACTCAAATAACAGGGCATTTATTTATAAAGACGGTAGCATGTCGGATATTGGTACATTGGGCGGGTCAATGGGTTTCGCTCGTAGTATCAATGATTCACGGGAAATTGTCGGCTATTCCCATATAACCGGGAATGCTAACGTTCATGCATTTCTTTATCATGATGGCACTATCAGCGATCTTACACCGGGATATGCCGGTGATAGTTGGGCTTGGGATATTAACAAAGCTGGACAGGTAGTTGGCACCATCTCAATGGCGAGTATCGGAAGTCATGCTTTCCTATACAGCAATGGTGTTTTAACTGATTTGAATTCACTGCTACCCCCCGACTCGAACTGGTCATTGATACACGCGAGAAGTATCAATGATGCCGGACAAATCGCAGGTGAGGGGTTTCTAAACGGTGAATTTCATGCCTTCCTTTTAAGTCCTGTTCCAGAACCTAAGATATATGCCATGTTATTAGTTGGTTTGGGATTATTGGGGCTTTTGGCGCTTAACAAAAAAGAATCCACGACGTAACTATTTGTGAGTCTAATCCAAAAGAAAACCCAGGCTCAACATTTTCTTATATAAAACCATCGGGTTAATAAGCCTCCCCAAGCTCTGCTGGTTCTAACCAAAAGGATCGTTAACATGAAAAAAATAATCATCATATTAACCCTAATTTTTGCTTTATATGGCCCATCGTATGCAGCAGGCCCGTATGATGGCATTTACTCGGTTCGTGTCGGTGGGTTCTTTTCCAACTATGCCTCAGTGCACGAAGTAGATAATCAAATAGTTGTTATCCTAGTTGATCCCAATCCTAACGCTACATGGGAACCGATGATTGGTACCAGATCAGGAGATGTAGTCTCCCTATCGCACATTCCTAACGTAAGTCCTTCTGATATAAATCTCAATGTAACCGTTAAATTTGATAACAATGGCACATCAACGATAACGGCAACGGCAACAATAAATTCATGTGTTAATGGCGCTGCTTATGTGTGCAAATTTCCAATTGGCATAAAACTGGATTTAGTTAAAATATTTTAGTGGAATCGAGAACTTATTTCCTCATTTCTGAGATTTTCTGATGATGTAGTAATCGGTTCGGTAAACTTCTTTACTATCGATCCATAACATACCTATGTGGATTGAAAAAAACCCTGCAATGTCTAATAATAACGCCTGTCTATCAATTTGCGCCTGATGCTGCCAAATTAGTGCATTTTAGAATAGCGTAATGCTCTTCTGAAGCCATTAATCTCGGCTTCTTCAACAGTACTTGCATAAAACTCTCCCTGCTCTGGAATAATTTTCGTTTTGTCGTACTGTTGATCAAATGGCAAATGATATATTTTTTCTTTTGATGACTGATTAATATTGCATTTAATCATTGGATATTTCTTATTTAGAGGATAATTTTCCATAACATCTATTTTTAACCATTTTGCTGCCTCCCTCGCCACTGAGCTTAGTGCTGTTGTGGTAACAAAAACTCCAAAGACTTCAATATCAAATAAATCATTTTTATGATTATTAATGATGTAAAGTTGAGTTGTTCCAAATAATTGAAAAATATGTTTTTCGTGAACTTGTTTTTCTGAAGACCAACATTTCGCTTGAATAATTTTAACTTGATTTCCTTTTCTACAAATCAAATCTCGCCCTAAATCTTCGTATCCTTCAACGATCCCAAAGTATTCAACCGTCCAGCCGTCTTGTTCATATAGATAACCTAAATAACGTTCATAAATGCGCCCGATTTCTGAACGACTATGGGATTTATTTAAATAACGTTCTAAAGCTAACTGATTCCTTTCTAATGATGACAATCTTTCATATTCAATTTTAGGGACGTAAAAAAGTACAGGGTCTGCTGTTTCAATGTTCCCAACATCAATACCGTTTGGCGTATATTGGATTGCTTCATTAAGGATGAATTCTTCATATTCTTCCAGGAATGGAAAATATTCTTTATAGCTTTCTATCTGATATTCTAGAAATTTAAGCTGTTCCTTAAGCTTTCTTTTCTCAGTTCGTGCAGCAGTAATCTCATCAGCCGCTTTCATAGCTGGCCGCTTTTTGGTTCTGAAGGTTAGAGAGATTGATTCATCGAATGCCCTATCAGCTTCAGCAATGTGCTTTGCTAACCATTTTCTACCTTGAATGTAACTAGCATCAAATTCATTACGTAAAGTTTTTAGGTATTCAGCTTGCTTCTGATATTCTTGTTGTTTTATTAGCCTCTCTTGTTCAAGTTTCCATTTTTCATCAGCTAATTTATATGTTTCTTGTTCTATTTTTCTTTCTTCTTCAATTAGCTCTGATGTCTTTTGGTCAATACTTCTCTTCAGAGAAAGCATTTTGTAATAAAACGCAATGACTCCAATTACACCAATAAAAAACAAGTAATCTTCCATCTGGTCAACCAATTTAATTTTTGGTATTTAAATAGTATGTTGATTATATGTAATGGCATTATGATTTTGATCATAAATAAGAATCAATAGAAATTACATCAAATAATATCCTTACAATAATTTTTATATTCTTATCAAAATAGTTTATTAATTCTTTTCCATGTTCTTGATGCTTGAATACGCCGCCATTCAACCTCACAATCAATTCCTTTCTTCCGATCATGCATAACTTTCAAAATATCTTCAATCGTCACTTTCACTCCTAACTTGGATTCCAGTTTTGAGAGTCGATTCTTCAGCATCGCCATTTTTATCTGCCTATCAATCTATCAAACAAAATTAACCATTAAAATTTTTCGTTCTTCTGCTTTGGCTTCGGTAACTTGTTGCTGCTGTTCATCAGTCCATTTATTATTAAATCTAATCATCACTAAAACTGAAGATTGAGGTTTAATAATCTGTTCCAGCTTCATTATTCTATTTTTTAGATTCATTGGCCTCTTCCAACGCAATTAACCGCTTTTCCAGTTCATCAAATTCTTTAATCCTTGCCAATGTGCCTAAGCTGCTAAGCAGTGAACTTCCTTGACCAGGGGCCAGCACACCATCGGCGACAGCCTGAATAATGAGTTGACCTTGAACTGATAAATCGGCATCCACTGGTAGATTGATTTCTACAGATTGTTCAATTGATTTTGTCGGTGGAATAACCCGCTCCAGCAAAAGCTTGGCCGCCTGAACATCGCCTATTTTAGCCATTCTTACCAATTGATTTATTATGTCAGGCAGATGTTCTGCAATACTGTCCCGCAGCTTTGTCACTTTACCGGTTCCAGGTCTCCGTCCATTGGGATTGCCCGATTCACCAGCTTTCCAGCGACCGCGTTTTTTATTTTCTGCTGTCATCGTTGCTTTTCTCCTGTTTTAACAAGAAATTTGATTGCTTGTGTCAGTAATAAATGTCTGCTGTGAACCTGGTCGATTTGCCAGCATTCGCAATACTTTTTCATGTCGTTTTTCCCGCTTCAGTTCTGCAAGGATTGTCGGTTTATGCGTGCGTAATCGTTGAATAAGCTCTTCAGTTATTTTCTCCACTGGCGATAATTCGATAAAATCACCATCCGCTTTAACTGTGACACCTTTAGCTTTTAAAGCTTCTATCAGTTCTATGGTCATAATCAAATCCTCATAGACTCGGAAAAATTATTTTTTCTAGCCGATAACTATGAAATGATGTTGCCAATGTTGTCATCACTGCCGGTTATTTTTTCAATTTTGATCGAAACGCCCCTATCGTTACCAAAACGTTCGATCCTGCCATACGTGATGCTGATACCTATGGAATCCAGTGCCGGTATCTGCCGCCTGATTGCATCGCCAAATCCCCTCGCTGATCTTGGCCAACCATCGTGCGTGCTTTGTTTTCCAGATAGTTCTTCAAATAACTGCTTAACAGTGCCATGAAATACAATATTACCCATGCAGTTTTCAGCCATTTCACGGATTGCAACTGCAACAGGTGAGGCTTCCATTGCCCTTGAGACTGATTCACTTCTGTTTTCCTTGAAGATTCGTTCAAACGTGCCAGCCTCATAACCCATTGCTTGCGTCATAGCTTCGCCTAATCGCGCAAAGTCAGCCATTCTTGGCGGCTTGTTTAGTTTGACGTGCGGTAGTTTTGCCGAGGTTTTAACGAACAGATCAAGTAAAGCGCCAAAGAGTTTTGGTTTTGCCGCTTCAAACTCTGCATTGATTTCAATCTCATCCCTATAAATCTCAAGCCTTTGCAATTCAATATTGATTACGCGATCCGTTAAATCCTGCGCAGTGATAACCACTGGAATGGAATTGATTATTACAGGCCGTTTAACATTGATGATCGATTCATCATCGTTCGTGTATAAGGTTCTAGCGGCAAAGCCGCCACCAGTAGCCAAAGTACAAAGCGCGTCTTGTTGCTGCGATGAAAGTCTTGAGATATTTTCAAAAGAAACAATCCAGTTTGAACCAGCACCAACATATATATCCTGCACATCTTTAGGCGCAGCTCGTAAATTACAGCCGCTTGGGTCAATCAACATTCTGATACGTGCATGCGTCGAAGATTTCGCGCAGCCTTGCAAACCATTCAACGCTAATACCGGAAAAGGCGTTTCTGACCGGAAAGCTTCCAGCATCCATGCCAGAACCAAAAACCTATCAGTGCCGCTGATATTAAGATATTCCCAAAGATCGTCAATTTCCCCACCGGATACCGGCATGGGTAAAGCAAGCATTGATCCGGGCTTCCAAAACTTAACGTTCTTTTCAGCGTCAAGATTCCATCCCGAAGCAGTTACCTTGATTCTTTGCCAGCCATCATCCCCCATAAAGATATAAACAACATCTTGAGAATTTGCCGCTCTCAAATAGATACGCTGCTTGATACCTTCATGTTTTGCATGTCCGGTAAGGGTAAATGCTACTTGCTTGATTGCCGACTCATTCACGGATCGCCCGAATTCTTTGAAATACTTGTGGCTGATCCATTCGATAAATGGCTGTGAACCAATCCGATAGATTTTTTCATCGTCTTCTATGAAAGTTTTATCTGCATTCTCATCATGATAAAGCGATTTTTCTTCAAGCATTTCAAGGATAACGTCAGCATCAGAATTGCGCTGCCCTTGTCCGTTCTGCGCCGGGTCTGTTTGGCTGTCAATATCTGCGAGAAGTACACCGCTTGGTTTGTTCTGTTTGATCGAAACCCTGATACTTGCCCAATCCATGCGCGATAAAGCTCTAATAGTGGTTACCGCTTTGACAAATTCAGGCTCGAACAATGAGCCGGGATTTGTTTTGCAGCCCGCTATAACTTCATAGGCAATTGATAAAGCGTCTTTAAGCTCTTGCTCTTTGGGGTCTACCGCCTCATTCAAGTCTACTGCGGCAATATTGGCAACATTGGCAATGTCATCTGATGGTATTTCATCAGAAAAAATAATTTCTTCCCGATTATCCATGCTCACGACCTCCCGCAATCAAGTCATTCCAATCTTTTCCGGGAATTCTCGGAATTAATACCTTGCCGCCAATAGCAAGAGCAGCTTCTCGCGCTTTAGATTGACCAATACCTGATAGATCGTTATCGCCGCAGATAATAATTTCACTTTCTGGCGATAGGTCTCTAATATTCTTGGCTACAGGTAACAAATTACCAGCGTCAAAAGCAACGACTACGCGCTGCTTGGAGTCTTCGTGAAGACTTGCGCCGGTGGCGTATCCTTCACAAATTAGAATCTTGCCTGAAAGATCGCCAATAATATGAAAGCAGCCGCGCTTGCGTCCGCCTGACAGAAAGCGTTTTTCACCTCGCGTATTAATGAATTGCAAGTTAACCAGCTGATCTGATTCGTTATGGATCGGAATAACAAGTATATTGCCGTATATTCGCGCTCCGATGGGTTGAATGCGTTTGTTCACTAGGTATTGATGATCTGATTGCTTGGTGACTGGTTTTGACTTGCTCCAAATACCCACCGCTTTCTTTGCTGCCTCGGCATGTTTCTGGAAAATCTCTGTTTCGCGTTGTTTTTTGGCTCGCTTGATTTGTGCAGTGAATGCATAGGACACACCGGAAGCATTGCCATTTCGCCATGTTTGCGATAACCCGGTTGTGTAGTCCATAAACCAACCAGCCGGGCATTCATCAGCATGAAAAACATAAGCACCATTTTTACTGCCTCGCTTATGTCCTTCGATATGAAAGCGTTGCAATTTGCCATCCGGTACGATTTCACCAGAATAATGAATGCCAGCGGCCTGCATTGCTTGGCGGAATTGCGACTCTATGTCAATGGTGGTATGATTAACAATTGTTTTTGTTGAAGTAAAAGCATTCTCGCCCGCCTGCAAGCGGGCGTTTTCGTTTTGATGCATAGCTTATGCCTCCCCGCCTTGTGTGCGACGATCAAGAAAAGCGTCAAGGGCAGATTTGCGGTATTTGACTAACCGCCCAACCTTTACAAATTGAATGTTATAGCGCCCAACACACCGCCAAACGCTGAGCGTATTCTCACTCACACCAATATACGCGGCTGCTTCAGGCGGGGTTAATAATGGATCGTTGGATTGATTTTTGATAACTGATGAAATTGCTGAAATTGCTGATTGCATGTAAGCTCCTCACATTTAGGAAACGCTGATCTAATGC
>CAYQZF010000091.1:0-9561 GCA_964421895.1 uncultured Nitrosomonas sp.
ATGCGCGAAGCCTTTATACGAGCGGTCATCCGCAAAAATCCGCAACTCTTTCCCGGTGGGGCTTATCAACCCATCCCGACTGGGACCGCAGTCTACATCCCCGATTTAAGAACAATCGGCGCCCATGCAAAACGGCCAACACGGAAACAGACAAACAACGCAACCCAGGTCACACGCCAGCACTCGCCGCAAGCAGCGGCTCAAGCCATTGCACAATCCGGTTTTAGTCACGATCATCCGGTATGGCAACTTATTGCGCAGTTGGAAAAAGCTGCCGGAGAACAGACCAGCGAACTCAACAAGCTGCTCAATCACATCGAGTCCATCGAAAAACAAATCGTCGCGATGCAGTCTTTGCTCTCAGCAAGTACTGCACCGGCAAATAAACTGCCCGCCGGAATCACACACCAAGTCCTGCCAACGGAAAACACTCCACAACCGCAACATGGAGCACCTCCACCAGCCGAGCATGCAATAACGCCACCACCACCCAATCCGGTTCCACTGGTTGAAACCGGCACTGCTCCGTCTGAATCCGCCTTATTTGCTGATAATGCGTTATTACTTGGAATTGTGCTGATACTTTTGATCGCCATAGTGATCGCGCGCAGCTATCGAAAAATCAAGGAAAGGCTCGCGCAATCCCGCGATGTATCACTGTCACCGAATGCAGCCGAACGGCATCAATACGAAACACTGTTGCTACGCCGCACTGAGAAAAAAACCAGAGTAGCGGAGAATACGCCGGAACCGTCCGGTCAAGTTGTATCCGAAGCACGCGCGCTGATCGAACAGGAAAACCCGGAAGCTGCTGCTCAATTACTGCAGAAGCATCTTGCTCAAAATCAGCACGACATTCCCGGCTGGTTCCTGTTATTCGAATTGCTATATAAAGCCAACAACAAAAGAGATTTCAAGAAAAATGCCCGCCGTTTCAAACGGCTCGGTGAATTCCCCGATATCTGGCAGCAAATCCAGCAATTAGGCAATCAACTCGAACCGGATGAATCGCTCTATTTCGACGAACAAAAGCGCATGGAAAAGTTTTTTTCCAATGCAGAAGATTCGGATAAATGAGAAGCGCTGATGTTGTTACCCGCCAGCGCTAATATCTGGTTACTTCAGCGAAAGACTCTCCAACGCTTTTTGATGATTCCATTTGCCGTGGAATAACAGCCCTTTCTTGCCAGGTGTGCGGTCGCTGGTCCACGTGATGTAGTTACCATCCGGTGTAAAGACCGGCAGACCGTCGAAACCGTCTTTATCGGTCACGCGCACCGGTTCTTTGGCGCCGTCGACATCAACAATGTACAGCTCAAAATTGCGGTGGCCGTGCACATTGGTGGCGAAAATGATGTACTTGCCGGAAGGATGGTAGAAAGGTGCCCACGACATCACATTGAGACGCGTGATTTGTTTTTGATCGCTGCCGTCGATATTCATCGTGAAAATTTCCGCTTCCCGGCCGCTTTCCGAAAAACGCCGCCAAACAATGCGCTTGCCGTCGGGACTGAAGAACGGGCCGCCGTCGTAGCTTTTCGTTTGCGTCAGGCGTTTAACGTTGGAACCGTCCGCGTCCATGATGTAAATATCGATCATCGACGCCGGGTTGGCTTTGAACAGCGCTTGTTCTTCCTCGGATAATTCGCCGCTATAGGCGCGCCGGTTGGAAGCAAACGCGATCAACTTGCCGTCCGGTGACCACGATGCTTCGGCATCGTAACCCAGCGTGTTGGTCAGATTCCTGATATGGCCGCCGCTGAAGTCGGTTTCGTAAATATCGTAGTATTCATCGTAGTCCCATGCGTACGACTTCTGTTCACCCGCCTTGCGGCGCTCGATCTCGGCCGCCATTTTGGCTTTGGCTTCCTTGTCGTCATGCGTCGAGGAAAACAGCACTTTCTCCAGCGACGGATGCACCCACGCGCACGTCGTCTTACCGGCGCCCGGCGACACCTGCGTGACCGCACCGCTTTCGATATTCTTCAGGAAAATCTGATAAAACGGATTGTCATCGGCCACTTCCGCCTGATAAATCATCCATTTCGAATCCGCCCGGTAGTACGCTTCACCGGCGCGTTTTTCCTTGACGGAAAGTTGCTGCTCATCGGTGATAAAACCGGCGGCATCGACGTTCACCGCGGCCAAGAAAATTAAAACCGGGAAAAACCCGCTGTTGGATCGTGCATACTTTCGCATAGTTAAAGATGTTTTCATGGGCAATCAGAATTCCGTTAAAAATTGAATGGAAAATTATAACCGCAGAGAGAATCCCTGTATCCGCAATCTTCCATTCCGGCTAAGGAAGCTCTGAGAAACGACTGCGCAGCGGTTTCACCAGCAAAGATAGACTGAACAACAGCGCGCTGAACAGAACTATGGTTGCGCCGGACGCAACGTTAAAAATATAGCTTAAATACAGACCGGCGACACCGGTTATGGCGCCGATGAGTGCTGAATAAATCACCATTTTACTAAAACTGTCCGTCAGCATCCGCGCTGTCATCGCAGGCGCGATCAGCGTCGCGGCCACCATGGTGACGCCCGTCACGTTGAGGGAAACGATAATGACCAGCGTGAGCAGTAGTGAAAACAACAATTGCGCCAAGCCGGTATTAATGCCGGAGATGCGCGCGGCCTCCTGATCAAAAGTGGAAAAAAGCAGTATCCGGTAGGTAAAAAACATCGCAACCATCGTGATGCATGTGACAAGCGCGATGATCATCAAATCTTGTTCGGTAATGCCAAGAATATTGCCGAACAAGGCGGCTTCGAAATTTTGCTTGAAATTTCGAAGTTTGCTGATGATCGCCACGCCTAACGCAAAAATGGCGGTTGTCACAATGCCGATCGCGGCATCCGGTTTGATCTTGCTGTTTTGCGTGATTTTATTGATGGTGAGCGCGGCGAATACGCCCAATGCGCAAGCGCCGGCATAGAAATCCAGATTCAGGGTAAACCCGATAACCGCGCCGCCGATCACTGCATGCGACAATCCATGACCGATATAACTCATGCCGCGCAGCACCACATAAACGCCGATCAAGCCGCCCAATGCGCCGACCATGAGCGCGGCCAGCAAGCCGCGGCGGAAAAAATCATAGCCGAACGGTTCGAGAATGTACTCTACCATTTGCTGTCATCGGCGAAGTTGAGCGGCGTGCTGTTGGCGATCAACAGATGCCCCTGATGCTTGACAATGACAATGTCGCCGCCGTATGTCCGCGTCAAAATTTCGTTGGTGAAAATCTCATGGGGGCGCCCTTGCGCGACCATGCCGCGATTGAAGCAAATCACCCACGGCAAATGCGACGCTACGGCGTTCAGATCGTGCGTCGTCAATACAATGGTGATACCTTCGGCATTGATGTCGTTCAGCAAGTGCAATATTTCGTGTTGCGTTCTGATATCGACCCCCGAGGTAGGTTCGTCGAGTATCAGGAGTTTAGGGTTGTTGATCAAGGCGCGCGCCAGAAATGCGCGTTGCCGCTGACCACCCGACAAATTGCCGACAGGATGCCGCAAGCAATCCAGAATGCCCAATCTGTGCGCAATTGCCTGAATTTTGCCGCGCTCTTTCTTACTCAGCCAAGGCCAGATGCGCCCGTTGGTATAAAGCCCCATGGTGATGATTTCTTCAACGGTTACCGGAAAATGCCCGTCGGTATTGCCGAGCTGCGGCACATAACCGACCGCATTCGGCCTTAACCGTCCGACCGGCGCATCGTGCAACCGGATACTGCCCGCAATCACCGGATGCACACCGAGCATGACTTTGAGCAGCGTGGTTTTGCCGCAGGCGGTCGGCCCTACGATGCCGGTAAACCGGCCGGCGCCGATTTCCAGTGAAAGACCAGCGAAGAGGATATTCCGCTCATAACCAGCGGTAACATCGCTCAGTTTGACCGCAGGATTGGACGGCATGCTAAAACCCGATATTGCCGGTATCGACCTTCGCCATGCAATCCGGATTGCCGCCCAGCGCTTCCGTCATGATCGCCACATTTCCGGCCATCATGCCGATGAAAGAATGATGCGGCGGCGCAGGCAATTCGTCGTCGGAAAGTTGATCGACGAATTTGACGTTCGCTTCGCGCGCGATTTGCTCCATCACTTTACTGGGAAAAACTTCCGAACCGAAAATCGCAGGCACGCCGGTTTTTTTGATTTGCTTAATGATGTTCATCACTTCCTGCGGCCCCGGCTCGGAGAAATCGGCAGGCTGCACGGCCGCAATTACGGTCATGCCGTAGCGCGGCGCAAAATATGCAAAGGAATCGTGATAAGTAACCAGCTTGCGATTCTCTTCTGGAATGGTCCCGACACAGACAAAAATCGCTCGATCCAATTCTTGCAGCTTGCCGAGATAGGTTGCCGCATTCGCCCGGTAAGCCGCCCTATTGGCCGGATCCAAAGCGGCAAGCTCATCGCGGATGATTTCCGCATACCGCATCGTTAATTCGATATCGAGCCACAGATGCGGATTAGGATGGCCGTGTTCGCGCGGAAAACTGAAATCATACCGCCAGTCTTCTTCTTTCAGTGTACGGTTTCCCAATTGCAAAATCGGTGTTGCCGCCTTCTTAACTTTCTGCGCCAGTTTTAACGTGGGTAATTCCAGATCGAGACCATTCACAACGATCAGGTCCGCCGCTTGCAGCGTTCTTATATCGGAAGGAATGGGCTCGAAGGTATGCGAATCGACACCATCGGGTACGATTCCGGTAACCCTGATATGCACTCCGCCGATATTCCGCACCATGTTGGTGATCGGGGAAACCGTCGTCACGACATTCGGCTTTTCGCGATTATCCGAGGCAAGCAGCGAGTGGTGAAAAAGAAACGTCAATATAAATAAAAAAAACGTTACCGCACTGTTTAGGGTTATTTTCATCACTGACACTTCCTCATGTTGATTTCGATAGTGTATGAAAAAAAACTAATTTAGCATAACATAATGTCAGCAGTAGCCTGTTTGTAGCATAAAAATGCTATTGAGTGCTCAGGAAACGCTGATTAATTCGACGGACGAAATGAAGCACGAGGCGCACGGAACGCAGCAACCGAGACCTATCAACACGATAGACGAGGAAGCAAGTACCACGCAACGAAGTGATTCGCTCGTGTAGTCAATTAATCAGCGTTTCCCTAAGTAAAAACACGAGCGGTAGCTGCTGGATTTACCATGCACTGAATAAAAACGCGTGAATCCGGAAAGAATAAACGTGAAAGAAACAGCCCAGTTCGTCGCATCGCCGCAGCGGACGTTCGTAAGCTGCATGCTGCTTTCATTGATCTGCCCGCCGGTATTAGTCGGTGCCGCCGGCGTGCCGACACTGAAGGAAATGACGGTGCGCGCCAATTCACGGGAACTGATCGGCAGCGCCGACTCCGCTAATGAAGGCACGGTACTTAAGCAGCAGCTCGATCTGCGTACCGTTTACCGTCCCGGCGAGTTACTGGAAACTGTGCCGGGGCTGATTGTGACTCAGCATAGCGGCGAAGGCAAAGCCAACCAGTATTTCTTGCGCGGCTTCAATCTCGATCATGGCACGGACTTACGGATTACCGTCGACGGCATGCTGGTCAACCAGCGCTCGCACGGTCACGGTCAAGGTTGGGCTGATACCAATTTCATCATTCCCGAATTGATCAGCAGTATTCAGTACCTGAAAGGACCCTATTACGCGGAACAAGGCGATTTCTCCTCGGCGGGTGCCGCCAGTTTAGGTTACGTCAACACGCTGCCGAAAGGTATTGCCAGCTACGGCATAGGGGAACAAGGCTTCATGCGCGGATTAGCGGCGAAATCGCGTAAAGCGGGCAACGGCAATTTTTTGTACGCGCTGGAATTGCTCACCAAAGATGGCCCATGGGTCAAGCACGAAGATTTCAAGAAATTTAACGCGGTGCTGCGCTACAGCCAGAGCAGCGGCCCTACCAAGTTCAATGTCACAGCGATGGGTTACGGCGGAAAATGGAATTCCACCGATCAAATCCCGCAACGGGCGGTTGCCAGCGGCTTGATTTCCCGGCTCGGCGCCATCGATCCGAGCGACGGCGGCAAAGCGCACCGCTTCAGTCTGTCCGGCGCGCTGGAGCATGCCGGCCGCTTCGGCAAAACGCAATTGAATGTATATACGCTGCATACCAATCTGGCGCTATTCTCGGACTTCACCTACTTCCTGAACGACCCCGTGAACGGCGATCAGTTTTCGCAGTTCGATAAGCGCTTCCAGTCGGCGATGAATCTAAGTCAGGTCTGGGTTAATAAAATCGGCGGTTTCGAGGTTGAAAATACCGCGGGCATCCAGTTTCAGAACGATATCATCGACAACGGATTGTTGAGCACCAAGCAACGCCAGACATTGTCGACCACCCGCAAAGATCATATCAATCAGAACAGCATCGGCATCTATTATCAGAACAGCGTTCAGTGGCTGGAAAAATTCCGCAGTGTGGCGGGTGTGCGCTCGGATTTCTACTGGTTTGACGTCAACAGCAATCTCAGCGCGAATTCGGGCAGCCGTTACGACAGCATAACCAACCCCAAGCTGAGTTTGATTTTCGGACCCTGGCAGCAAACCGAATTTTATTTTAACTACGGCGGCGGCTTTCATAGCAATGATGCGCGTGGCACCACATCCACCATCGACCCCAAATCCGGCGATCCGATTCAGCCCGTTAGCCCGCTGGTGCGTTCAACCGGTTACGAAGTCGGCGTAAGAACAGGGATTATTCCAGGTCTGCAAGCATCGCTGGCATTATTCCATCTGGATATGGCC
Source organism: uncultured Nitrosomonas sp. (assembly GCA_964421895.1). Taxonomy (GTDB): domain Bacteria; phylum Pseudomonadota; class Gammaproteobacteria; order Burkholderiales; family Nitrosomonadaceae; genus Nitrosomonas. The sequence goes on from CAYQZF010000091.1 coordinate 6,786, forward strand.
TCAGAGCTCCTGTTTGTCGGTGATGCCGGCACGACGAAAGCCACTCGTCCGAGTAAACGGGAAGGTTTTGAGGCTTCGTTGTTTTATAAACCTAACGATTGGCTGACGGTCGATGTCGATTATGCACTCGCACGGGCGCGTTTCAGCGATTCCGATCCGGCGGGCGATCATATAATACCCGGTGCAATCCAGGGAGTAGGTAAGCTGGCGGTTACCGTGGACAACACCGGTCCATTCTTTGGCAATCTGCAAATGCGCTATTTCGGCAAACGCCCGTTGATCGAAAACAACAGCGTGCAATCCGGTCACACCGTGACGCTGAACGGCCAGATCGGTTACAAAATCGGCAAGAATGTACGCATGACATTGCAAGGGTTCAATCTATTGAATACGCACGCGCACGCGATCGATTACTATTACACATCCCGGCTACCCGGCGAGCCTGCCGCCGGTGTCAGCGATGTGCATTTTCATCCGATTGAGAGTCGCTCGCTGCGCGTCAATTGGATCGCGAATTTTTAACCGGTGCAACAATATGAGCTTGTCGTTGCAGCAAGAAAAAAACGATTATTTTCATTAATCATTACCGAAGGCAATCGGTGGGAGGGGTTATGGAACGGTTTACTATTTCAATGGATGATCAGCTGTTCAAGCAGTTCGATAAAGTTGCCCAGGCGCGCGGCTACTACAACCGCTCCGAAGCGATCCGCGATCTTATCCGGGAATATCTGGAAGCTTCCCGGCTGCAGAAGGACAACAAAGGTTATTGTATTGCGACGTTGACCTATATCTATAATCACCATGAAAGGGATTTGGCCGGTCAGGTGACCTCGGCGCATCACCAGCACCACGATCTGACTCTATCGAGCATGCATGTGCATCTGGATCATGACAATTGCCTCGAAGTCACCATCCTTCGCGGTACCGTGCAAGATGTCAGGCGCTTCGCCAATCAGATCATCGCCACCAATGGCGTGCGCCACGGCAAGCTGCATATTGTACCGATCGAACTTTCACAGGAAACACACGCGCACTCCGCCGTTCCCCACACACACAGCAGCCCCCTGACTTGACTACCCGCTGCGGCTCCCAGCAAAAAGCCCTGCCGTCAAGACAGGGCTTCGATTATGCCGAACCGGACAATATCAATTGATCTCACCTTGCCAGGTCGCCGCTCGTTACCTTTACCAAAGCTTCGCTAAGAAACATTTCCCCAGTATTTGGATTTCCCGGCAGCGAACAAAAACATCCACATGGTCAATACAAACGGAAATGTCAGCGTCGGCAAGCCGATCGGCGCCAGAAAATTCGCCAAACCCGCCTGGCAAATAATGGTCAGAATTCCCGCCAGCAAGGCCAGCAATGCGCTGCCCGCGGTCGGTTTGAGAAACACCCAGCCGACCGCCATCATCGTCAGCACCGGATTGAATGCATACAATCCCATTTCGATAAGCGTTTTATCCGCACCGAGCAGTATCGGTACGACAACGCCGACGATCGCGCCCGATAGCGCCATGAAAGCGCCGCGCAAAGAAGTGATTGCAATACCGATTAAAAATAAAGCACCGACAATCACACTATCGGCAAACATGACCTCACCGATACCTTTGCTGATTGCCGTGCACCAAGCCATGGCCGCATCCTGCGTAAAAGCATTGAACCATGCATCTGTGGATGCGGCAGTAGTTTCTGCAATAGTTGAAGGTACACCCGGTGGCGGTAAAACGGGACCGCGGGCAAATCCATCGAAGGCATACACTGCCACCATGAACATCCAGCACGTCAGCACAAACGGTGAAGTGGAAGCCGGGATGTTATAGGGTTGCAGGATTCGCATCAAAGCAGCCAGCACCACAGTCGACAATACCGACGCGAGCACCACATAGAGCCAGAGTTGCGGCGTGTGTTCCAGAAACAGAAATAAGCAGGGACCGACCAGGGTGCCATTGAAACCATACAGCCCGGCATCGATATCGTCCTCCGAGAATCCCAGTAAATAAGCCGCGATTGTACTGCTCACAACCCCCACGGTCGCAGCAAGTCCGGCGGTAATTCCGCCAACGTACAACGCGATTAAAAAAATAAGACCGGTAACCGCGTTGCAACAGAAAAATACTTGCCCGGCACCCCTAAAAATAACGCGCAAGGGTCTGGGTATCGCTTTGTCGATTGAGAGTGACCAATTCATGATGATGAGCTCCTAAGTTTTATGGAAAAAACAGGTGCGGCAAAATTCACCGGCTTGCCTGTTGCTTGACTTCTTCCAGCAATCCTTGTTTCACAATGAAATCGACGATCTGATCCACACCCTCGCCCGTATGCAGATTGGTGAAAACAAACGGTCGGTCGCCGCGCATTTTCTTGGCATCGCGCGCCATGATTTCCAAATTTGCTCCAACGTACGGCGCCAAATCCGTTTTGTTGATCACCAGGAGCGCCGAGCGCGTGATACCGGGGCCGCCCTTGCGGGGTATTTTTTCACCGGCGGCGACGTCGATCACATAGATCGTCAGATCGGAGAGCTCGGGGCTGAAGGTCGAAGCAAGATTATCACCACCGGATTCAACCAGGATCAGGTCAAGATTGGGGAAATCAGCCGTCATGCGAGCAATCGCTTCGAGATTGATGGAAGCATCTTCGCGGATGGCCGTATGCGGACACCCGCCGGTTTCCACTCCCATCAAACGCTCCGGAGGCAGCGCATTGGCGCGCAACAAAATCTCCATATCCTCCTTGGTGTAAATATCGTTGGTGATGACCGCCATTTCATAGCGGT
>CAYQZF010000092.1:0-9531 GCA_964421895.1 uncultured Nitrosomonas sp.
GGTCAAATGCGCGGACGTAACGAAGGCGGAAATATCCGCTTCCGCTGGGACCGGACGTTCTCCGAGCATTCCGCTTTCATGTTGCAGACGTATTACGACCGCTCACAATCAGTATTATTACCGATAGGAAAATTCGACGCCGAAAGCTTCGATATCGATACGCAATACCAATTTCCTTTGTTCGATCGCCACAAAGTAACTGTGGGAGCGAATTACCGTCTCTATCACAACAAACTTCCCGATACTGGTCTGATAACATTCTCTCCGCGCGAACGAACGAATCATTTAGGCGCTACCTTCATTCGCGACGATATCACGCTGATACCAGACCGCTTGATGCTCACAGTGGGCAGCCGGTTTGAGCACAATGACTTCACCGGATGGGAAATTCAGCCCAGTGCGCGCCTAATTTGGACACCCAATCCGGAGAATTCCCTGTGGATGGCGGTTTCGCGCGCGGTAAGAACACCGTCACGCGGTGAAAACGATGCCATTATCAATGTAACGCCATTCATAAAAAATTATTTTGGATCATTCCCTTCATCGCTTGCGCTCGCATGGTTGTTATATGGCAGCCACAACTTCAATTCTGAAAAACTGATTGCTTATGAGTTAGGGTATCGCCATCAATTCTCCCATCAGGCCTCCATTGATCTAGCTGGTTTTGTGAACGATTACAGTCAAATGCGCGATTCAAGCTCAGGCGCACCTTCGTTCAGCTCGACACTGCCAGGGCAGATTCTGTTGCCTTTGAACATCAACAACCGGGGATCCGCGCTCGCGTACGGTTTTGAAGCATCGGTTGAGTGGAAACCACGCGATAATTGGCGGCTGCAAGGCAATTACAGCTTTATTCACATCGACTTTTTTTCCAATAACCCACTCACAAAATCGGACCCATCCGGAGGAGGTTCAGAGAAAACAGCGCCGCGGCATCAGTTATCGGTGCGCTCAAACTACGATTTCTCCGAAAAGCTACAACTCAACCTTTGGTTGCGTTACAGCAGCGATATCGGGTTTTACAATATCCCGGGCTATGTCACGATGGATGCCAAAGTGGCATACAAACCGGCAAAAAATATCGAGCTGTTCGTAGCAGGACAAAATTTATTCAGCCAGCATCATCGAGAATACGCATCCGAATTCATTCCGATTGTGCTCGCGACTATTCCACGTGGAGTTTATGCAGGGGCGCAATGGCGCTTTTGGTGAAAACATGAACTTGCGCACACTTCATCGACTGATCCGATTACCGGCTATCTTGATAACCCGGAGCGTTTGCACCTGGTTGCTGGCCATAGTGTTGGGTTATGTTTTACCCGTTGTTCATACACCGGCGCAGGCAAACAATCTGCTGGAATATAAAGTCAAAGCCGCTTTCATCTATAACTTCATTGCTTTCACACAATGGCCTGAGGGCGTTGCGAATCACACGATCAATCTCTGCATTTACGGCGAGGATCCTTTCGGAAAGGAAATTGACAAACTGCAAGAAAAATCGGTCGGCGCGCGCTCAATCAAAGTCTTACGCATGCAGGATGCCGGTCAGCTTAAGCAATGTCAGGTGATTTTCTTCTCCAGGTCGGCCAGCGATAGCCCGAGCGATATTCTGAGCGGGTTAGCCTCAGCACCGATTCTGACACTGGCAGACAATCCCAATGTCATGTCACAAGGCATCGCGATCAATATGAACCTGGTCAACGATAAAATCGTTTTCGAGATCAATTTGGGAATTGCCCGCAAGAATGGTTTGGACATCAGTTCCAAGTTACTACAACTGGCAACCAAAGTTCATCAATAAAGAAGTTCTCCAAATACCACTTCACTGATTCCGGTGAAACGGCAGGACTCTGTCCAGATCGCTTCCGCCGGAATTGTTAATAAAGGATAAAAATACTTTAAATCATAGCATTGAGATTATCAACCACGGATTATCATGACCAGAAATAACGTGCACCTTGAGTTAATCAACCTATGACACTACTAAAAAATCCAACTTCACTCGACAGCTGCGCAATACGAGGAATGTGGCAACAACTTTATCGATTCGACCAATTCCCGCTGCCCCTGGTTGTAATCAGTCACCACCTTCGCACCTTTGATATCGCTAGTAGTGCATGAGACAAAATGAATATCTCTGAATATTTCACTCAATCATTTTTCAAAACACGATTTGTTAAGCTGATTGGATTAAGAACTCTTGCCGTGAGATTATTGGTAATCGCCATACTGGTTGATTTAACCCACGTGGCCGCAGCACAAAGCAGTCCCAATGACGATCAGCTCCTGAGTCTGAGCCTGGAAGAGTTAATGGATGTTAAAGTCACCTCCGTTTCGCGCCGCCCTCAAAAACTCAGCGAGGTGGCATCCGCGGTATTCGTAATTACGCAGGAAGACATCCGCCGCTCTGGCGTCACTAATATACCGGATGCATTGAGAATGGCGCCCGGCGTGCAAGTGGATCGTCTCGGCACGGATAAATGGGCAGTCAGCATTCGTGGTTTCACCGGCCGTTTCGCCAATAAGCTGCAAGTGTTGATCGACGGCCGCAGTGTTTACAATCCCATATTCTCAGGCACACTGTGGGAACAGCAGGACACTTTGATGGAGGATATCGAACGGATTGAAGTGATCCGCGGCCCTGCGGCTACGGTATGGGGGATCAATGCCGTCAACGGTGTCATCAACATCATCACCAAAAAAGCGGCGGATACCCAAGGAACATTGCTGACTGCGGGCGGCGGCAGTTTCGAACAAGGCTTCGTGGGTGCGCGCTACGGCGGCAAGCTCAATGAAGACACCCCCTTCCGGTTATATGCCAAGGGTTTCACCCGGGGCCATACCGACGCACCGTCGGGCGCCAGCAATCATGATCAGTGGCAGTCTGGCCGGGGTGGATTCCGTATCGATCATCATCGCGGCAATGATCAATTTACATTGCAAGGCGATATCTTCGCCAACGCCATTGGTGACACCTACGATAAATCCGTGCTTAACTTACAATCGGCTTCCGGAAACTACACCCGGGGACAGAATGAGGGCGGCAACATCCGCTTCCGCTGGGATCGCACGCTATCCGGACAATCGTCGATCATGTTGCAAACGTATTACGATCGCGTGCGCTATCAAATGTCGCCCATTTTCAGTTTCGATACGGAAAGCTTCGATGTCGATGCACAGCATCGCTTCGTCATGTGGGATCGGCATGATATCACCTGGGGCGGCAATTACCGGCTATATCACAGCATAGTTTTTGAAAACGACTTTATCAAGCTAACACCGCAAGATCGCACAAATCACGTTTACAGCGGATTTATCCGCGATGACATCACGCTCATCCCAGATCGCTTGTACTTCAACTTGGGAACACGGCTCGATCATAACGATTTCACCGGTCTGGAAATTCAACCGGGCGCTCGTCTGGCATGGACGCCAAATGCGGAAAATACGCTCTGGCTATCGGTTTCCCGTGCAGTCCGCACTCCCGCGCGAGCCGAGAATGACGCGACACTCGATTTCCTGCAATTCAGCAATGCCCCTGGGATTCCGCCGTTACCATTTCCGCTTAAAGCGGTATTTCATGGTTCCCATGCATTCCAGTCGGAAAAATTGCTGGCCTATGAACTCGGTTACCGGCATCGGTTTTCACCGCAAGCATCCGTCGACATTTCCGGTTTCGTGAATGACTACAGCGAATTGAGAGACTTCAGCTTAGGCGCATTCTCATTAAGTACCGGATTACCCCGCCAGATAATCACCTCGGTACTGACTGACAACGGCGCAGCGGCACTAACCTACGGTTTCGAATTGTCAGGCGATTGGAAACCAACGCAAAGTTGGCGATTGCAAGGTAACTACAGTTTTATCGACATGCGGATTTCGTCCAACCCCTTGACGAAGGATTTCGATCCCAGCGTAAGCGACTCAGACAAAGTAACGCCGCAACACCGGATTTCACTGCGCTCCAACTACGATCTATCGGACAAACTGGATATCAACCTCTGGTTGCGCTACATCAGTAACATTACCTATTACAATCTTCCCGGTTATGTCACTGCGGATGCAAAAGTATCATACAGACCGGCCAAGAACATTGAGCTGTACGTTGTGGGGCAAAATCTGTTCAGCCAGAATCACCGGGAACTTGCGCCCGATTTTATTCCCTCAATCCCAGCCGTTATTCCACGCGGCGTTTATGGAGGCATTCAGGTCCGCTTCTAGGCCGGTGCTATTGCCATTGATCGATAAATCATCCAGAAAAATACTGCTGCGAAGCTTAGCACGTTTGTTGCTGGTATTCATTTTGGGTTATGGTTTACCCACTTTTCAGCGCATTGCCTTGGCGCAACCGGTGCTGGAATATCGAGTCAAAACCGCTTTCATCTATAACTTCCTGGCCTTCACACAATGGCCTGCGAGCGGTACTCAGATTATCAATCTTTGTTTGTACGGTGAAGATCATTTCGGCCAAGAAATCGATAAGCTGCAAAATAAATCAATCGGTACAAGTTCGATTAAGGTTCTGCGCATCAATGATCCCGATCAATTGAAACAGTGCCAAGCAGTTTTCTTCTCCAAAGCAGTCAACAATAGTCTGGCCGGTATTCTCAGCAGCTTGTCCGATAAACCGGTACTGACTCTGGCAGATCATTCGAACGCCATTTCAAAGGGCGCCATCATCAACCTGAATCTTATCCATGAAAAAATTGTTTTTGAGATTAATTTAGGAGCCGCAAGAAAAACAGGATTGGACATCAGTTCAAAACTGTTGCAACTCGCAATAAAAGTGCATCAATAGAAACAATTCCAAAAAAATAACCGGTTTTCCGCCGTTACATCAGGCTTTAGATGCAATCCATAAAATATACAATACGGGCGATCTTTTTCGTTCATACCGGAAAAATCCATACAATCAAACACTCATCCATTGCAATCTATTCAGCGGAGATCTTTATTATGAAACGATTCATCCTATCGGCTTGCGCATTTATTCTAAGCGCTCACTTCCAGCTTGCTTCCGCCACCCCGGCCAGCGATACCGATAAATTACTCAACTGGGCAGAAAAAACTTTTCCGCAATTCTTTCCAAGCCACCAAGTCACACAAAACATCGAACCCTGGCTCTTTCGTTTCTACCCGGAAACTAATGTTTATGCGGGTATCAACAAGAATGACCAAAATGTTTATGTACTGGGTGGACCATGGGGAAACAATCCAACAGTGGTCGATACGCTCGCGAACTTGATCAACCAGGTCGATAATTCCGGAGAAAACGGCAGCGTCGCTGCTTGCGATACAACCGATGCGGTTAGCGGCGTATCCTATAGCCAAAGCGGCAACGTCGTAACGGTAACAACTAATGGCCAATGCGTTCTTGCTCCCGATCTTTCCAAGGCGAATCTTTGCAATGTGCCGAAGCAATCGACAGCAAGTGGCATTTCCGTGCTTGGCAGTAACCGGCCAACTTCGTCCAGTATCTCCGGTCTGGAAATACCGGGATTCGATCTGCTCGGACTTGTAAATAGCACCGCAGACGTAAAACATTGCACCAAAAATGCGCCCGCCGAAACAGCCAACTTAATTGTCAATTCCGATCTTTGTCTCGATATCACCGCCCCAATCACCGAAACTTTTGCGGGTTTATCCATTCCAGGAATTACACTCAACCCGCCGGTGAAATATTTCACGAAAGGAACGTATACCAACACTATCGTAGGCGATTGTTTTGCTACCGATGCCGCCTCGATTAGTGATGCGCTTACAGGTGAATTTTGGATCAATCAAGGCGGTAATTTTGTTAAGGTGAAATAACCGTTTCGGATCGGCCATCAACTGATAGCGAAAGCAATCGCGTGGGTTATTTCAAAGCGATGAGTTCTTTCAGTGCGGCGGTCAAACGAATAAAACGAGGCTCGCCGGGCGACAACTCATTTGCCGTCCGCAGACTATGGCGAGCTTCGTTGATCAATTCCGGGGTTGCACCATTCTTTTGCATATAGGTAATGATCACATAAGCCAGATTCAGCAGCACGCGTATATTTGCCGGCATTGCAGCACAAGCCTCTCGCATGGCACTGAGCGCCTCTTCATATTGCCCCTTACTTATCAGCAATACCCCCCGGTTCATAATCAGCATGGCTTCTTGCCGCGAAGTTTCAATCAGCTGACGGCCCTCTTCACCCATACCGGCTTCATCGAAAACTTCCGCAACGTCGTGCAGTAAGGCGGCACTTTCGGGGTTCTTCTTGATCTCATCTTGCAGCAATTTGATCGCTTGACCTTTATCGCCAGCGTGTATCAGCAATCGAGCAATTTCCAAAGTACCATCGCTATCGGGATGCACACTCCCAGTTGCAATGGATTGACCGATCTGCTCGGCAATTTGTTTTGCTTTCTGCTCATTCCCGCATTGATGATGAACCATGCCTTCAATCGCCAATGCCATCACGCGCACATTATCGGCGGCAAAGTTTTTCTTGAGTTGTTCCAGCGTTTTTAACGCTTGTTCTGGATTTTTATTGGCGCTGCAAACCTTGGCAAGTCCAAGATAAGCATCTGCTGTCCGTAACACTGAATTTTCCGCCAACGAAACGCTCTTGCGGAATGCACGCTCGGCATCCTCCAATTTACCCAGTTTCATCGAGACAGTGCCGAGATTTTTTTGCCGCACGGCTGAATTCGGTGAGAATTTTAATGTTCGCTCAAGAACATTCCTGGCGCTTTCCAGGTCTCCCATGACTTGCAAGGTGTGCGTCAGCAAATCTTGAGCTTCCAGATAAGCCGGATTCGCCTCGACTGTCTCTTCCAATATATTTTTGGCTGCTGCAAGATCATTCTTCTTGAGCAATATCTTCGCCAATGCCGCTTTTGCCCATGGAAAATCACGCGCACCCAGAATTTTTTCCAATACGTTTTTGGCGTGATCATATTCGCCAGCCGCCAATAACAAATCGCACTTGGTGCGAAGTAAGTCGGCCGCATAGGTTTTATGGGAAACCATGCGCTGATCGCATAAACTCAATGCTCTGGAATAATCGCGCTGCTTCATGGCTTTGTGAATTTCCGCAAAAACTTCTTTCTTACCCCAAATCTTGGATAAACGCGCACGCAAACTTGCTTCCGTTATCGGCTTGAGCAAATAGGTATCCGGCTGATATTCAGCGGTTCCCGCAACCGCATCCAAAGTTTTTTCCGCAGTGATCATGATCCATAAGCAAGAAGGATCGATCAGCGATTGAAACTTCGCTTCTTCAAGCACCTGCTGGCCATTTTTTCCATGTCCCAGATTGAGATCACAAAGAACGATGTTATATTTGACCTTCTTCATCCACGCAATAGCTTCACTTCCATTGGCCGCCATTTGCATCTTCTTGATCTCTGCTCCGCAATTGCAGAGAATATCGCGAAGAACATTGCGCATTTCCATGAAGTCATCGATGATTAATATATTTTTCCCTGAAAAATTCAGCGCAGCAGAATTTGAGAGATCGAGCGGGTTAATATTCATAATTGCAAAAATTAGAATGGATTATCGTTAAGGGGTTAAGGAAGACGCAATACGAAGCAAGCGCCGCGCAATGCACCGCCGTTTTCCAAATAGAGATCGCCCTGCATACCCTGATTACGATGCATGCGCGCCGCCATGGCTGAAAAATAAAGCCCCAAACCTGTGCTGCCACCGTGAAAATCCACACTCTGTATGACATTACTATTTTTTTCCAGAAACTCAACAGGGTAGCCATCACCGTCATCTTCGACACGTAACATCAATTTCCCATCGCATTCAGCAGCGCTGAGCAGTATGCGATGACGCGCAAAGCGCATAGTGTTGTTTACAGCGCTACCGATGACACCGCTGATGAGATCTTCATCAAAATACCAGTACAGATCCGGATTTACCCGCACTTCAATTTGAATACCACGAAATTCGAGTAGCTGCTTATATTGCGCAACGATCGTGCGCAGAAAATCATCCAAACAAACGTACTGCGGATCGAAAGGATATATTTTTTGACCCAGTTTATAGAGTGCCAGCAATTGAATCAGGCGATTATTGATCCGTTTCGCTTCGTGATTCATCTGCACCAGTTCGGTATGCGAGGAAAGTTTGGCCGCTTCAGCCGATGTCAGGACCTTGTCCAAACCGCAAATGAGTAAACTGACTGAGTTCTTCATGTCATGGACAGAAGAAACCAGGAAGTTAGCCATATTGAATCCGCTAGGAACGCTAGCGAAAGCGCTTTTATGTTTCTTATCCGGTATCTCTACTAGTAATTCCCTAGGCATAGTGAGTTTTCCATTTGTTATCAATAAGCAACTTAACGGCAAATCACCTTAAACCTATAGTGGTGTATCACAATAAGATAGTTATAGATAAGCTCCCAGAATCACATGGCATTTTCTCAAGTTCAGCAATATTTCGATTCCCCCTTGAATCACGGCATCGGGTTGGGGATGATTCAGCTCCACAGCGACTTGCTGTAGCGCTTCTCGCCCCGTCACAGCATCCTCACCGGAAAACAATTGCAGCAGCCGCGCAGTCACCGGATTGATCTCGATAAAACGCACATCAAAACCGGCATCGCGATAAACAATCAAATGAGTCGGCATTCCACCGGCTTCACTGGGCTGAAAATCCGGGCTGATTTTATGGACGGGAAAACGGTAGCTTAAGGCCCAAGCTAATGGTGAAATCACCGGGATATCGTCGAGCAGATCCCCCTGGCTATCGATTTTTGTTTCGTCTATTTTTTCATCCAGCAGCGACAACGCTAATTCAACCCATTCATAGTGAGCCAGCTCCAACATAAATGACGGATCGTCCGATTGCGGTTTGCGTTCATGTTCCAGATATTTCAGAAACTCGCGTGGCATTTCCGGAAATAGCGGCGTGTGCGATACGTGATGGGCGAAATAATCCCGGATCATGGCGTGCCAGCGATCATCCGGCAAAATCTGGCGCAACACCGGATAGGTGTTGGCGATAAAACCCTCGATGTTGTTATAAAACAATTCGCGGTAGATTTTCATGCGCCGCTCTTCGATACCTTCCGGATTCGGATTTTTCTCCGGGTTACGGATATGCGCCGCAAAGGCATACTGTTGCCGCACAAAAGCGGGGCAGTCAGACGTGTTGTGCGTGCTCACCGGCTCGATTCCGCCATTTCGATTGCAGAGCGTGAATAATCTCTATTTCTTGCAGCAGCTCCGCCAGCGGCGGAAGATTGAAATCGCGTTCCAGCAAAGTCGGGATAACGCCAAAATGCTGGTACGTTCTTTCCAGCAATTGCCAGACCGGATCGACGACATTCGCGCCGTGCGTATCGACGATTAAATCGTCCGCTTCCCGGTAATGCCCGGCAATATGAAGATAACGAATGCGCGCCGCGGGCAGTTGTTTCAGAAATACCTCGGCATCGTAACGATGGTTGACGCTGTTGACATATATATTGTTGACATCCAGTAGCAAGTCGCAGTCCGCTTCGTGCAGCACGGCGTTGAGAAAATCGATTTCCGCCATCTCCTGACCGG
>CAYQZF010000093.1:0-9422 GCA_964421895.1 uncultured Nitrosomonas sp.
CTGCGGTGCTTGCCGCCGAACATCGCCAGCTCCAACACCGCCGGCAGCACCAGCAGGGTGGAGCCGGTGTGGCCATAATGTTTATGGTCGGCATTCTGTTCGATGCAACCGATCGACGCGTAATCGTGCGCATCCGCCAATGCTTCGTCAGCCGTGACATGATCGTGCTTGGCATAATAATTCGCCATGCTGCGGATTACCGGCGCATCGCCGTGCAGCGCGGGTGTTGCGCGGGTAACCAGATTCACCTGGCAAATGCGTTTCAGATAGGGAGAAATCTCATCCGCCGCCAAAGCACTTCCGTCCGGCGCGCGATGGTGAACATCCTTATGATAACGGGCATGCACATTCGGATCGCGAATAGACAGCATTTCGGTTGCTTTCAGGATAATGTAGGTCATGTCATTGACCGCATCGACCGTCCGGCCATTTTCCCAGCGCGTGCCACCGACGGTTAATGCCTGGTTTGAGCCGCTACCGGCAAACAGCACCTCCGCGCTTTCCGGCGATAACGGCACATGATCGGAGCAACGCAAAAAGAAGTGGCACATCAGCTCAACCGCCCGCCGCGTATACGCTGTTTTGGCCGCTTCATCCGCCTGCGACTGCCAGTCGCGCAGATAGAATTCATTCAGTGTCTGATCCAAACGCCCCAGCGAGAGGCCGAAATTGGTATTTTCCTGCAACAGCAGATGATAGCAAATCCAAACCACAGTTATCGCTTCCGCCAAGGTATTGGCGGGCTGCGCCGGAACCTTACGGCAGATGGCGGCAAGCTCGCTGTTACCGGCTTTTTCAGCCGCCTCGGCCAAATGGCCAGCATAGATCTTAGCGCCTTCATACACTGCGATGACGCTGCGCGCAAATTCGATTTTTTCCGGCGTATCCGCGGCACCGCTCGCGATATCTTCCTGCAGCTGCGCGATCAGTCCGTTAAATCCAAATTTCAGCACCCGGCCAAAATCCGGTGTGGTATGGGAAACAGCTGTGGCTTTATCAGACAAATAAAAAGCCACACGTTCGAATAATTCCTGGCATTTGGGCGTTTCACCGGCGCTTTTCTTCAGCGGCGGATCAATGGAAGGTTTGCCTTCGCACATTCCACCATCGACCTCATCGCGCTGATCGTTGGCATAATCGGCGGTATCGTAGTCACTGTAGCGCGCCGCTTCTTGCACCGTGCGCCGTTCCAACCAGAAAGGAAAAATTTCCTCATTCAGCCGTTTGGCTACTTCCGGTTTGATCTTGAACGGATTTTGCGGCCGTTTTGCCAGCGTTTCCAGTTCGGGCCAAATGCAATAACCACTCATATCCATATACACAACCGGCCCGACAAAGCTGGTGGTGGTTTGCCCCGGCAGCAGATCGGTGCTGCGCACCAGCGGTGTTTTATGGCTGAACACATGCTTCAATGCCTGCGCACGGCGCGTCACCGGCGGCAGCGCCGCATGATCGGGCTGACGCAGAAATTCGGTCAATAAGCGCGGCAGTTCGTCGCACACTTCCGGGATCCACTCCGGATCGAACAATTGATTGCGCCACGCCTGCACCACCGGGAAATCACTGAGCTTGATATCGCTCAGCGCCAGATCGCTCAATGTTTTGATCTTATCCGGTTCGGTATTGGGAATAGGAAAAATAGCGATATTGCTGCCGAATGCGGAAATATCTGCGGTGCCGTGTTCCAGATCGATCCGGATACCGCCTCGATTATGTCTGTCATTACTCATGATCATCCTCCGCGCTGATTAATTCAATGTATCCAATCCTATCGCCAGCCTGTGATACTGCCATGCGTCATCGAGCAGCAAAAAATAGCCGAACAACTGATATTGATACTCGGCAGGATCAACCGACGAATGGAATGGCTTATCTAATGCCGTGGAATAAATCAATTGCCCCAGATAAAGGCCATCGGCGATCTCAACGATTTCATCGAGACAAAAACCGATTGGCACAGGACCGCCGATCATTGGAAAGCGGTAGTGAAACTGAAATACCTTTTTCTTTTTTCCGTCGCCATTGTTCATCGGTAATATGGACTCGCGGTCGTCCACACCGAGAAAAATGTAACCTTGCCGCGCAAAAGGCGATGGCCCTGCCGCCGATAGCGCTTGCAATGAAGCATCCGGCACACGGTAATTCATGTCGGCGATACGCATCAGCGCATCGGCAGCGATGATACGTTTATCCTGAATATTGCTGCCATCTACCCAATGCTGCGCGGCTTCATTTTCCCAGAATGCCTTGTCTTCATCGGACATACCGCGATCCCAGGCGCCGCTTTTCAAATACTGAGCGTACACACCTTCCGCATCCCAATAATGCGCCTTGTTTTTTTCCACCAACGCGTAATGGGGGGCACTGGCGATATGCGTTTTCAATGCATGCACTCGTTCGGGATAGCGCTCGGCTAAATTGTCGCTCTCGTCGAGCAGCATGCTCAATTTCCGCCCGGAAATTTTTTCATACGACTTACCTGCCCACGGAAAAATATACTTACCGATACTGTGCCAAATCAGATTGAGCACATTCGGTGTACTGTGTCCCAGCGCCAGACCGGCAAGCTGGCCAGGGAAAAGCTGTTCATCGCCCGGCGTAGCGCTGGGATCGGGACAAAAAGTTTGCATAAAGCCGCAATGCAGATTGAGCGTGGCGCCATGATAGTAATCAAAACCGGTGGTGCGTGTTGTTGCACCATACCAGTCCTTTGTTTCTTTGCTGTCGATGCGCACGTTGTACCCACGTACGCCATGTCCTTGGAATGATCCGTTTTCTACTATTGGCGCTACGCCGCAGCGAAACAGGCGATTGAGCTTCTCAAAATATTTCAAGTTGTCTTGCGGATTGCTCTGCGCGGAAATTTCAGTGCCGATCCGTTGCAACATTTGCAAAATCGATTCGCCCGCTTGCAACATTTGCCTCACATCGCCATCCGCAGCGCCTTTCGGCGATTCTTCCAGGATGAACGTGGTGAATTTACGCTGCAACGCTGCATCTTTTTTCCAACCCTCGGCCCAATCGGTGATTTCCGGCCAGCTTTGCACCCCTGCCGTTGCCGTTTTGGCTGCTTCCGGCTTGCTTGAAATGAACGCCGTTTGCGCATAACCCAGTTCGTTGTAGCCTATTTCACCCGGACGCGGACGCAGTTGCGGAAATGCGTTATCCGCATAAAATTCCTTGGCATAGGCCGGATCGACCATCAGGAAAAACCCGTTGTTCTGATAATCGTACGGATCGCTGTCGTCGACCCAGCCTACCGGAAAAATACGTTTGATATTGTCGATCATCGAACGGTACGGATAGCTGTCGCCGATCGATAGAACATGGCCATCCGGCAGAGTGAAGGTTCCCAAACTGTAGTGATGCGTGGCGAACACCAATTGGCCTAAATAAATGCTGTCGTCGATGCGGACGATTTCATCGATCAGGCGCGTCATGGGATATACCGGCCCCAGACCGGGCCAGCGGTAATTGAGCTGATACACTTGCTTGTCGTTCATTTCCGGGACCACCGAGGTTCCCATGTTGCAGAGAAAATAACCGCCCGTTTTACTGTACGGAATCGCTTTTTCCTTGGCCAGATTTTCCGTCAGCAACTCACTGTCGAATCCTGCCGTATCCGGGCGCATCGGCCGGTCTTTCAGCTTCCATAACCGCGTTAGCGCCGGCAGCCCGATTGCTTGCAATGCATTGGGATCGGGCGGCGCACGAAAAAAATTGCGGCCGATGCGCGCCGTGGCCGGATCATAGCTGCTCATGGTTTTCGTATCATTGCCGGTTTTTCTCGCTACCTTGTCACGCGCTACCGGCTCGAATGTTTTTCCCATCCATAAACCGGTATCGGCATAGGTCGCATTCCAGGCGGTCGCCATCCATTCGATATTGGCCATTAAGGATCTATCCTTGCCGAGCCATTGAGCGGCCCCCTTGAAATAATCGCTGTCACGAATGGAAATGGGGATACCGATCATCGGCCCGCTGATGACCTCGGCTGTGCCGCATTTAAATAGGGTATCGAGCTTTTTATGAATTTCCGGCCAGCGCTGGCGCTGCTGGTTATCTGCCAGAATACGCTGGTACATACCCAGCAGTGCAAAGAAATTACCCTGATAATCGTTCTTAAGAATAGCGTCCAGGGCATTCGATAAGGATTGCTGCTCATCACTCGAGCGGGTTGTGAAATTTCTGGTACTCAAAAAGGTCGTCATAGAATCCTCCCTTTTGCATGTTAAGCATAGCTACTTAACCGAACTTACCGCTAACTTCTATAGTATATCCTTGCAGCTAAGGAAACGCTGATTAATTCGTTGTACAAGATGAGAGAAGTATAGGAACGTCAGGGAGGCTCTAGGATTTCTGATTAACTTGAGTATTGCCAACGGAAGAAGGCGTAAACACATCGGAAAAGAAAGCATCCTTGGGCAAATTGCGATAGCTGGTAAAATCGTGATAAGCGGCTTTAACCATGACGGGAGCGCCGCAAGCATACACTTGATGCTTTTCCAGATTCTGATGATCTTGCATCACAGCTTCGTGCACCAATCCTGTTCTGCCATGCCAATCGTCCGATGGCAGCGGCTCCGACAGCACGGGGACAAAAGTAAAATTGCTGTGCTGTTGTTGCCAGCTTTCCGCCAAGTCGATCAGGTATAAATCAGCTTTAGTACGAGCCCCCCAATAGAGGGTTATTTTTCTCTTGTTGCTTCGATTATTTTCTTGATAAAAGATATGCTCAAGAATGCTTTTTATGGGTGCGAATCCTGTACCGCTTGCCAAGAAAATAATCGCCGTGTCATCCGGCGCTTCGCGTAAGAAGAATGAGCCCAGCGGCCCTGTAAAGCGCAGCATGTCTTTGGCTTTCATGTGTGTAAACACATGTTCCGTGAACGCGCCGCCCGGATAATTCCGCACATGCAGCTGCAACAACTCGTCATCGTGCGGTGCGTTTGCCAAAGAAAAACTGCGGCGCTTGCCCTCTTTGAGCAAAATATCGATATACTGTCCCGCCAGAAATTGCAGCCGTTGATTTGCTGGCAGCTTGAGAGAAATAATCATGACATCCGGAGCAGCAAGCTCAAGTTTCTGCACGCGACAGGGTAATGTTTTGATTTCAATATCCTTGGTTGCGCCGATCTCGTGACATTCAATCACAACATCGCTCAACGGAGAAGCACAGCAAAACAATGCGTAACCGGCTTGTTTTTCTTCTTCGGTCAAGGTTTCTTCACTATAGTTGCCGTAATGCACCGTCCCCTGGATGATTTTTCCCTTGCAAATCCCGCAGGAACCGTTGCGGCAACCATACGGCAGTGAGTATCCTTCGCGTAAAGCCGCTTCAAGAATCGTTTCTCCAGGTTCTACCAGGAAAGCATGCCCGCTGGGCTGAATAATGATTTGATGCGACATTGAGTGTCAAACAAGTAGATATGATAATTAGAGACAGATTCTATGAAAGAAACATTATTAATTATTGGTTGCGGTGATATTGCGCTAAGAACGGCGAAACTATTACAAGCACATTATCGGATTCTCGGCCTGCTGCGTAATTCGGATAACGCCGGCCGCTTACGATCGCATGGCATTATCCCGGTTTACGGAAATTTAGATTCTCCGAAGAGTCTTGAGAAACTCACTGGGATCGCACAGCTGATACTGCACCTGGCGCCCCCACCCAACCACGGATTACGCGACAATCGAACTGCACATCTACTGTCCGCACTCTCCAAACAAACTAAAAATAAAGCACTGATTTTACCACAACGATTTGTCTACATCAGTACCAGCGGCGTTTATGGCGACTGCCACGGCGCATTAATCGATGAAAGTCATCCAGTCAATCCTGAAAATGACCGGGCAATCCGGCGCATCGATGCTGAAAAGCGGATACGAAGCTGGGGTAAGCGAAATCATGTTCCCATTGCTATTTTGCGTGTTCCCGGTATCTATGCCGCGGACAGACTGCCGCTGAAACGCCTGCGTGAAGGTCACCCGGCCATACTGGATAGCGAGGATAGTTATACCAACCATATCCATGCCGACGATCTGGCGCGCATCATTGTAGCCGCTCTGCATCGCGCAAAATCCGGCAGAATCTATCATACAAGCGATGACTCCCATCTGAAAATGGGAGCATATTTCGACTTGGTAGCGGATCATTACGGCTTGCCGCGCCCGCCCCGTATTACTCGCAGTCAGGCTTACGAACAAATATCACCGGGCATGTTGTCTTTCATGAAAGAATCCAGGCAGCTCAAGAACCTCAGAATGAAAAAAGAATTACGCGTCAAACTACTATACCCGACAGTCTATGAAGGCGTAATCGCAGCGCAAATCAACAACCCATGAAATCCCCGCAATGGTGTTATGCACGACTTTAATTTCTCCAATTAACACTAAGAATATACGAAACTGTGCCGTTAATTGCCCGCAATCTCAAAATAATCACTCGGGTTTAAACAGCAATAACTGCAGCAGAATTTAAACCTCTGCTGCGGCATCTCTGATGCATCTATTTTCTGAGAACCCTGTCCTTAGGAGTTAAAGTTAATATGGCAACCGTAACCGCACAGGCAGACAAGAAATTAAAGGAATTCAATTATTCATGGGAAGGAAAGGATAAAAACGGCAAGCAACTGAAAGGCGAAATGCGCGCTGCCGGAACCGTGATCGTGACTTCCACGTTACGCCGTCAGGGTATCAAAGTCACAAAAATTAAGAAGACCGAATCCGGTGGTAAGATTACCGACAAAGACGTTACTTTATTCACCCGCCAGCTCGCAACCATGATGAAATCCGGTGTTCCGCTATTGCAGGCCTTTGATATTGTCGCAAGAGGGCACAGCAATCGCGCCTTGAGCAAATTACTGCTGGATATCAAAGCCGACGTGGAAACGGGCAGTAATTTAACGGATGCATTCCGCAAATACCCACTGCACTTTGACGCCCTGTACTGTAATCTCATTGGTGCCGGAGAAGCCGCCGGTATTCTGGATGGTATTCTGGATCGCCTGGCCACCTATAAAGAAAAGATTCAGGCTATCAAGGGAAAAATCAAATCTGCGCTTTTTTACCCAATCTCCATTATTGTAGTCGCATTCATCATTACCGCGGTCATTATGATTTTTGTTATCCCAGCTTTTAAAGATTTATTTGAAGGATTCGGCGCCGAATTGCCTGCACCGACACTACTCGTAATGAAGCTCTCGGATTTCTTTGTCGCTTATTGGTGGGCGATTCTGGGTGTTCTGGGCGGTGGAATCTATGCTTTCCTATATATCTGGAAACGCTCGGTTCCCATGCAACATGTCATGGACCGGCTCGCACTCAAGCTACCGATTTTCGGTGAAGTTATCCGCAAAGCTACCATTGCACGCTGGTCCCGCACACTTTCGACGATGTTCGCAGCCGGTGTTCCATTGGTGGAATCATTGGATTCCGTGGCCGGCGCTGCGGGAAATTTTATCTACTACGAAGCGACCAAGAATATACAGTTGGAAGTCAGTACCGGTAATAGCTTGACGTCTTCCATGGCCGGCGCTAATGTTTTTCCGAATATGGTGATCCAAATGGTCGCCATCGGTGAAGAGGCTGGATCGCTTGATTCCATGCTCAGTAAAATTGCCGATTTCTATGAAGCGGAAGTTGACGATGCTGTAGCTGCACTTTCAAGCCTGATGGAGCCTATCATCATGGTCGTATTGGGCACACTCATTGGCGGCATGGTTGTTGCAATGTATTTGCCAATTTTCAAAATGGGTATGGTTGTCAGTTAAACTCAATTTCGTCAAGAACAATGTCATTCCTATCCTTATTGCAAGATTCACCGGTCTTCTTTGCATCCTGCATGGCAATACTCGGTTTGATGGTCGGCAGCTTTCTGAATGTTGTGATTTATCGCTTACCCGAAATGATGAAAAGGAGTTGGTTGCAGCAGTGTGCAGAGCTTCAAGGTGAAGCGGCCAAGGCATCACCGCCATACAATCTTTTTACACCGCGCTCAACATGCATCCATTGCGGGCACAAGATTACCGCATGGGAAAATATTCCGATTATTAGTTATCTCATGCTTAGAGGCCGCTGCTCCAAGTGTCATGCGCGCATCTCCCCCAGTTATCCCATCGTGGAAGCCCTAACAGCTTTGGTTAGCGGCTTTGTTGCCTGGCATTTCGGCTACGGTTTCATGGCGATCGCGGCATTAATTTTTGTCTGGGCGCTCATCGCCTTGGCTGTCATTGACCTGAATACGCAACTTTTACCGGATGACATCACACTACCATTACTCTGGATCGGCCTTTTGATCAATATCAATCAGGGTTTTACTGATATCCAATCGGCAGTCATCGGTGCGATCGCTGGTTATCTTTCTTTATGGTCAATTTACTGGTGCTTTAAACTCATAACCGGCAAAGAAGGCATGGGATATGGCGATTTTAAATTGTTAGCCGCAATCGGTGCATGGTTAGGCTGGAAGATGCTTCCGATCGTTATCCTGCTTTCATCACTAGTTGGCGCATCTGTTGGCGTCGGGTTGATTCTCGCCGCTAAACTGCACAAAAACATTCCCATTCCATTTGGTCCCTATTTGGTCGGCGGCGCGGTTATCGCTCTCTTCTGGGGAAAAGAATTGATTCGTACTTATCTTGGCTTATTATAACCAATGACTTTTATTATTGGCTTAACCGGCGGAATCGGTTGCGGAAAATCAAGCGCCAGCCAGCTTTTCTCGGAATTCGGCATTGATGTAGTCGATACCGATGTAATTGCTCGGCAATTAACCCAGCCGGGCGGTCGAGCAATCCGTTCGATCAGAGACTCTTTCGGAAATGAATTCTTGAAAGTCGACGGCTCTCTGGATAGAGAAAAAATGCGCAACCTGGTTTTCTCCGACAACCGTGCACGGCAACAACTAGAGAAGATTCTCCATCCGCTTATACTGCAAAAAACCTTGGCGCAAATTGAACAAAGCCGATCTCCCTATACCATCCTCGTAGTTCCACTGTTACTTGAAACTAATGACTACAATCCTATTGTTCAACGCATTCTAGTTGTTGATTGTGAGGAACGGATACAAATTTCACGCACGATAGCGCGCAGTCAATTATCGGAGCAACAAGTAAAAGCGATCATGGCACAGCAGATTTCGCGCAAAGACCGCTTGCAAAAAGCCGATGATGTGATTCTGAATGATCGGGGCATCGATTTTCTGAAAGTACAAATCAACCAGTTGCATCACCAGTATCTGATCCTTTCCAAAAACGAAAACAAGGCTGCAAATTAGCAAGAAGAAATTGTTTGAGAAAATTAATTATTTTATGAAATAATCTTGGATCGTGGATGGTAAAACTCCAATATCATTAATTTCTCTTGTGGATGCATAGCTACTGTGATTTGTTATGAACACCCGCTAAATGAGCGTATCC
>CAYQZF010000094.1:0-9403 GCA_964421895.1 uncultured Nitrosomonas sp.
TGATGCCGCCCTGTTCGGCATCGAATGCCGCCACGCCGCCGATGGGAAAGCCGTAACCCCAATGCGCGTCCGGCATGGTCATCGCCGCTCCGGCCAAACCGGGCAGTGCGGCGACATTAGCGATTTGTTCCAGCACCTTGTCGTCCATGCTTTCGAGCAAAGACGCATTGCCGTACAACAGAACTTCCGCGCGTTTGCTGCCGAGTGCTTGAGGCAAAGTCCAGAGATAAGCGCGTAACTGTTGTAATTGCTGTAGATTCATACGTCCACCACGCAGCGGGATTCCCAGATCGGGCCGATTTGCTTCACTGCGAGCATGGTCAGTGTCGCGCCTTTGACTTCTACGCCGCGTTCCAATTCCTCGCGCCATTTTTCTCCGGCAGCTTTACCATGCCAATAACTGCCCTGGCGCTGAATATAAAAATGACTGAATACCATGCCAAGTTCCCGTGCTTTTCCTAACAGAAGGTTAAGCCAAACCACTAGCGCTAGTTCGGGATCGGATTCTTCAAATTCAAAGGTGACTACCGTCACGGGTTGTACTTCCTCAATGTGAGTGATAATGGCAAAAACCGCATGCGCCGCCGCTTCAAACGATTGTTCGATCGACAGGCCACGACCAATGATGCCGATATCGGCGTCGTGTTCAAAATACGATGAACTCATTTCTTTATCACTTTATAAAAAAGTAGTTTCATTGTAGTATTTTTGCTGGCAGAAATGTATTAATCTGGAAAACCTTTGCGATTAATCAATTACCGCGCGTAGCGCGGGGAAACGCTAGAGGGAACTTGCATGCCGAAGCACAATGCCGACATTGCCGCCGTTTTTGAGGAAATTGCCGATTTGCTGGAAATCCAAGGTGCCAATCCGTTCCGTATCCGCGCTTATCGCAATGCTGCTCGTATCATGAGTGAATTGTCGCAAGAAGTATCCCGGATGCTGGAACAGGGTGAGGATCTGACGGAATTGCCGGGCATCGGGGATGATCTGGCGGGCAAGATCAAGGAGATTGTCAGCAGCGGCCACTGCAGTTTGCTGGATCGGTTGCATACCGAATTGCCTCCTGCCATCACCGAGCTGTTGAAAATTCCGGGGCTTGGCCCGAAACGAGTCAAAGCACTGTATCACGATCTCGATGTGCAAACGATCGAGCAATTGCATCGTGCGGCGCGCGATGGTCGTATCCGCGTGTTGCCAGGTTTTGGCGAGAAAACCGAGAACAATATTTTGCAAGCGATTGAGGCGCATGCCAACCAGGCGCAGCGTTTCAAGCTGGCAGTGGCGGCGCAGTATGCCGAAGCTCTGGAAAAATTTCTGGCTGCCATTCCAGGTGTCGTGCGCGTTACGGTCGTAGGTAGTTACCGGCGCATGCGTGAGACCGTGGGCGATTTGGATATTTTGCTGGCGGCGTCGACATCGGGTCAAATTGTGCAGCGTTTCACAACCTACGACGAGGTTGCCGAGATTTTGTCGGCAGGTCCCACACGTGCCAGCGTGATTCTTAAGTGCGGACTGCAAGTCGATTTGCGCGTCGTCAAGGAAGAATCCTATGGTGCGGCGCTGCATTATTTTACCGGCTCTAAAGCGCATAACATCGCGATCCGGCGCATGGCGCAGCAAAGAGGGCTGAAAATCAACGAATACGGTGTGTTTTGTAACGATACGCGCATTGCGGGTGAGACCGAAGCATCAGTGTATGCCGTGATGGGTTTAAGTTATATTCCACCGGAGTTGCGCGAAAATCGCGGCGAGATCGCCGCTGCCAAGGCAGGGCGATTGCCACGTTTGGTGGAGCAGAGCGATTTACGCGGTGATCTGCATGCGCATACCAAGGCGACCGACGGTCATAACAGCTTGCTCGAGATGGCGCGGGCGGGATTGGCCAATGGTTTTGAATATCTTGCGATTACCGAGCACTCGCGCCGGCTGGCTTTTGCGCATGGTCTCGATCCGCTGCAACTGGAGCGGCAGTGCGATGAGATTGATCAATTAAATACTGAATTGAATGGAATTACCTTACTCAAGAGCATCGAGGTCGATATTCTCGAGGACGGTAGCCTGGATTTGCCGGATAGCGTACTGGCACGGCTGGATATGGTGGTCGGTGCGGTGCATAGCAGTTTTAATCTATCCCGGGTCAAACAAACGCAGCGTATTCTGCGTGCCATGCAGCATCCGTATTTCACCTTGCTGGCGCATCCGACGGGTCGTTTGATTCAGCGTCGCGCGCCATATGATGTTGATATGCTGAAGATTATCCGCGAGGCCAAGAAGCGTGGTTGCTTTCTGGAACTGAATGCGCATCCGGAGCGATTGGATTTGCTCGATACCCAGTGCCAAATGGCTAAGGAGGAGGGTGTGCTGATCAGTGTCAATTCCGACGCGCACAGTATTTACGATTTTGCCAATTTGCGTTTCGGCATCGGTCAGGCGCGGCGCGGCTGGCTGGAAAAAGGCGATGTGCTGAATACCCGCCCGCTGAAGGAATTGCGCCGGTTGATCGGCCGCACCATGTCTTAATGATCACAGAGGAGAGCTTGATGATTTTCACTGATCGTATTGCAGCAGCCGGGAAACTGGCGGAAGCACTGTCCGAGTATCGCGGCAAGAACCCGCTGGTGCTTGCCATTCCGCGTGGTGCGGTGCCGATGGCCAAAGTGATTGCGCAGCAATTGAACGGCGAAATGGATGTGGTGCTGGTGCGCAAACTCCGTGCACCCGGAAATCCGGAATACGCCATCGGCTCCGTCGATGAAAGCGGTTGGGTATATTTGACCGAATACGCCGAACGCGCCGGCGCGGATCAGGCGTATGTAAAGCATGAAGTGTCTGAGCAACTGGAAACCATCCGGCAGCGGCGCGCGCACTATACCCCTGGACGTGCACCGGCCGATCCCGTCGGACGGATCGTGATCGTTGTTGATGACGGATTGGCTACTGGTTCGACCATGATTGCCGCATTGCATGCGCTACGCAACCAGAAGCCGGCTGAATTGGTTTGTGCGGTGCCGGTCGCTCCGCCGGAGACACTGAAAAAACTGCACGGAAAAGCGGATCGCATTGTATGTTTGTCATCGCCCGATAATTTCTATGCCGTCGGGCAATTTTATGCGGATTTTCCGCAGGTAACGGATGATGAAGTGATCGCTTGTCTTACCGGGCCATCCGGGCAAACAAGGGATTGATCGAATATTCTTTGAACAAAAATTATTGATGAGGAGTGTGCCATGATACGAAATCCGATTGATGTTGCGACCCGCGTGAGTCCTAATTTATCCGCCTTGATTGCAAGCAGGTTGAATCGGTCGGTGTTCGCGGAAGATATTACGTTGGCCACAATCCGCGATTTTGTGACCAGTGTGTTGAGCGATGCATTCACCGAAACAGAGCAACTGCATCATTTCGATATCAATGAATCGTTGCTGGACGAACTCGATGCGTTGATCGAAGAATTCGGCGAAACCGCATTGGCAATCGACTTTGTGCAGGAAATGGCAAGCGAACCCTTATCACGTGTCATTGATGCTGTGATCAACGCGGATAATCAAGAAAATCCAGTGACACTTGAAATGGTGAAAGATGCGCTTATCTCCGGATTATCCGCGAATTTGGTGGGAGCGGGGGTGCTGGACGAGGATGAAGATGATGTGCTGCTCGCCGAAATCGAATCTTTGATCGACCGGCATGGTCCTGATGCACTGGCGGAAATGTTCATACGCTATGAATGAGAAGGTTTTTTATCGAGGCGCTCTGTATAAGAATGAACCTTAGCGCCGATTGCTAATCGAATGGCTCATTGGTTACCGCCTCTTATTTTATTTTCTGACCTATGTATCTCGATAAAATTTACGCATTACAGACGGGTGTAAGTCTTAAAGTGTCGACGACAGCGTTACAGGAATTTATTGCAGATGCCATCCGCACAAAAAAATTTTCTGAGCTTGTCAGCATTCGCAGCACAACGGATCTATATGCTCATCTGGCCGTTGTCGTTTGCGCCGGTGCGGAAGAGTTAATCAAAAGGCGGCAGCGTTGGATCAATCATAAAATCAAAGCCGATTTGATCGCCGGAAAACCAGTTCCGTTCAATACCTTTTGCAGCCTCTTCTGGCGTAATCTGGATGAGGATGATCCGGATGGCGATGAATGGCAGCAGTTGATTGCCAGTGATGAATTTTATTCGCAACTGACCATTTTGCTGCACAAACTGCGTATCGCTGAGCGAAGCTTGCAACAATCCAGCAACGCAATTCCCGATTTTTATCTTGGCTCTGCGTAGTTTGAGTTTGAATCGGCTAGTAATATCGCGTAGATACTTGTCACCGAACATTTGTTTTAAAAATTACCGGCTGGATTATTCAAGATCTGAATGCAGTTAGGGTTTGTAGGCTTTGATGTAATCCTCGATATAACTGAATTCATCATACGTAATTTTCCTGCGGCGCATGAGCCGCAGTGCAGCGCGCCGGAGCCTTTGGAGGTGTGCATCGAGTAACATCGATTTCGATGAATCACCCAGTATTTGCGCGCGTCCCATAATCAAATCAATGGTGGATAGAAAACGGTAAACACGGTAATTGCGGAAAAACTCGATCAACATGGCATAGAAAGCATAGATCACGGAAAAATAAGCGCCGATACCCGTCAGCATGGCTATGTCCAGAAAAAATGGCGGGTTATGGGTAAAAAATCGGCGCGCTCCGTCATGAATGGGATAAAACAATTCTTTGGAGGGATCGTTGTCGATGACGCGCGCTAAGTTGAGCGGCACATCCCAGAGCAGATCCTGGATATGCTCAGTAATTTTCTTCGTTATTTCGTAAGTCTCAGACTCACTGAGTGCAGTCGATGCCACCAGAACAGTATGAGTGCCGATCGTTTGAATTTCACTCTGAACATTCGGATAAATTGCGGGTGGAATTGCCAAAGACTCAAGGTACGGAAAGAGCGTTTTTAAACTCTCGGTTTTCGCGATAGGCAATAACTGGAATTCACTGTTCTGTTGTAAAAGGGATTTAAGAACTTCGGTATGCAATCCCGCCAGAAAAAAAGCAACATCGAATTCTCCATCAATGAGCGCTTGTGCAGCTTGATCGAAATCTAGCGTATTACCTTTCCGGTCAACATTCAGGCCAAAATGTTCCACGATCAGTTGACTGACAAAATGGGTCGAGCTCCCATCGCCGCCAAGATAGACTTTGGTGCCGGAAGGCACTTCCTGGAGATCGTTGAGCCCTAGTTTTGAACGCACGACAACATGGAGGGGAGACTTATACAAGCTCAACAGCACGCGCATTTTCTTGCCCACCCCGATACTCTCGTTAGTGGCTTGAATCTGTTTTGAATCCGTTGTGCAATAGAGGGATGGGATTGGGTCTCCAAAAAAACCATCTTCGGCGAACCCTAAGTGAGCCACGCCGGCATTGATCTGTGCATTGGTATCAAGACCTCCACACGATGAACGCAACTCAAAGTTAGGTACGATATTGAGGTGAAGCAGTTGCTCGATAGGGTCCGGTGCATTAAGAATCGATCGGATCCGGGGTGCGATATATGCCGTTGTGCTTCCTGCTGGTCCTGTGAGGAAAACATAGTGTGTGTGGGTGCGATTTATAAGAAAGGTAGCAACCGCGATGACAGGAATGAGCAGCACAAAGATCAACACAAAACTCGTAACACTCAGAATAGGTCGGTGGAAAAATCTCATATGCCGCAATTTGGTGATGCGGCGATTCAATTGTCTAACGTACCTGTACAGCTTAGTCAGCTCTTCCGGCAATTCATCGCCCACGCTATAACCCTCCAGTAATTGATCGAATGCTTGTAATGCGCTAATGGTAGTTGAATCTTTGCGCACAAAGAAAGGAATCTTAAATAAGTAATCTTGACCTATTCCGGATCAATGCTATTCAAGATATTGCGGGCAGGAATCTGGAATAGTGGTTTCAGCGCTGAAGCCAGTGGAAGAAATAGCTAAATCGGATTTTTAGGTGATGAGCATCTGGGCGTGACGTTGGAGGACAATGTTTCTCCAGTCATTCCATGCTATCGCGCTTCAGAATCTTGTTGACAACAGCTCTGACGCTAAACACCTAGTGGTATGCATTCTCTCAACCGGAAATGACCGGTTGAGAGTGATTGCTCCTGATTCATTTGTGGAAAAATGATTAAAGAATAACCGGTCTATTACAAATTAATCCAGAATTACATTGGTATAAGAAATTCTATTTTTTGCAAAATTCTCATGATATCTCTTATGTTTGAATGGAAACCAACTGTCTGGTGTCTGGTGGTTCACATTTCAATGAAATAGTTGGTTGCCGCTCTATCAACGGTTGTCATGGTAAATGTTGGTAATTGTCTGGAATATCGAGAATAATCCATTATCTGATCGATAATGTCTCGCGGATGGCTGCCTGTCAGCGCACGCCCGGTTTTCCGGTAATACGTTGCGATAAGATAATCCGCCACATCATCGTCAAATTGGATGCCTTGCACAGCACAAGCGCGCCGCAAAATTTCTTTATACTCAGTCTCGGTTGAATAGGAGATTTTTATTTTGTGACGGATACGGCGCAAAAAAGCTTCATCAACCAGATCCGCGGGATTAAGGTTGGTACAGAAGATATTGATCTGGTCAAAAGGAACCTCGAATTTCATGCCGGTATGCAAGGACAAAAAGTCGGTTCCGCGCTCAAGAGGAACAATCCAGCGATTGAGCATTTCACGCGGAGTCATTCTTTGCCGGCCGAAATCATCCAGAATAAACACACCATTCGCTGCTTTCATCTGGACCGGAGCTTCGTAAAACTTGCTATGCCTATCCCAATGCAAATCGAGCATTTCATTTGTAAATTCCGCACCGACCATTACCACCGGACGGCGGCATTTTACCCAGCGCGGATCGTGCTTCAAATTGGCGCTTATATCGAGTTGCATAGGTTCATCGGTTTTTTCAGCGATTTCAAAATGTATGGCAGGATCGAAAATACGAATGATTTGACCACCGACTTCGACAGCTTGCGGTATGTAAACATGATCGGGTAATGCGCGTCCCAATGCTTCCGCGACACTGGATTTTCCCGTTCCCGGCGGACCATACAGAAAGATTGCCCGCCCTGAACTAAAAGCGGGACCCAACTGATCGAGCAACTTCTCGCTTATCACCATATGACTGAGCGATTCTTGTATCCATGCGCTATCTATCTGGATCTGCTGAACGTATTGTTGAGCAAGGATACGCGTATAGTCCTTAAGCGGCACCGGTGCGGCATCCGCGTAAAGACTCCTATTCATGGCCGCTTCCGCTCTTTCGCGGCCGCGCTGTGTTAATTCAAAAATTTGAGTTTCCCGTCCATAACCCGTTGCGGAACGAGTCGCAACCAAATGATCCGCCTTCAGCAGCTCGACCAGCTCATTGATTACAGCATAGGGAAGACACAGTTTGTCGGCAATTTGGCGCAAGGTAAAAGTGCCTGCTTCTTGATAAGCGATTTTCAACAACAGATCGCTGAGAAAAACTTCGCTTAATCCAGTGTCGATTGCTTTCAAGGGTACTGGCGGGACAGGATGCAATATTTTTTTTATTTGCTCGGACGTGATAAGGCCTAATGAAACGAGGCTATCTTCGAGTTTTCCGCTATTCCGTGTTTGATAGACTCTTGCTTGCGCCAATTGCGCATCGGAAATCAACCCTTCTTTAATCAATAACCTGCCAATAGAATTCGCCATAACACATACTCTCTTTTAATTTTAGAAGTAATCAACTGCAACGGTCCTAACTAACTGAATCCTTGATTTACTCCCAAGAATCCAAACTCAGGTTAACGGCTGATGATCGCTTTTCTTCATGCAAGCGGCAGATTTCTGCAAATAGCACCGCCGGAACCATCCGATTAAATCGGGCGAATCTTAACGGTTGCGAAAATGGAAACTTGATAGTACGAATGAACTACTAAATGCTCGTTCTAATGTACTAATAGAAAAGGAGTTATTGACTATGGTTCGGGAAAGGCAATATCCCTAGAATGCACACCTGTGCGTAATTAGAAGTAGTCAGTAATTGATGATTACCACTGATGCAAAGCGTTTATTTATAGATGTGTAAGTAATTTCTGAATAAATGCTTAAGTTTGAGAATGACTCGCCGCTATGAGGCAAGTCTATTTCGATAAATAGGCAATTTTGATTTTAATAAAAGGAGAAATCATGAAAAAATTAGTACAAACAGTTAAACAATTCTGGAACGACGAAGCCGGTTTAACCGCAGTTGAATATGCCATATTACTTGCATTGATTGCAGGTGCCGTTATAGTAGGAGCTACTGCTCTTGGTCCAGTAATCCAGACCGCTTTTACAACTACATCATCTGCAATTTCTGCCGCAACAAACTAATTTTTAATGAAAAAGGCCATCCAATCTGATTGGGTGGCCTTTTTCATTAAACCCTACTTGGAAATCTCAACATGTATCTACCCATGCTCGTTGTTTTATCAATATTGTTGATGATCGCTTGCTGGCAGGATTTTAATAAGTATCGTATCAAGAACAATTTGATCGTTACAGGCACAGTATTTGGCATTGCGTTAAACACATTTCTATCTGCAGAAACAGGATTTCTGGATTCCATAACTGGATTAGGTTTTGGCTTAATATTGTTATTGCCACTGTACCTGTTGCGTATCATGGGTGCCGGTGATGTCAAACTCTTGGCAATGGTGGGTGCATTTGTCGGGCAGCACGCCATTTTCGAAGTGTTTCTGTATACGTTGATTGCCGGTGGGTTACTTGCCTTGATTTTCTCACTTTGTCAAGGTGCCTTGCGCAGAATGATCAACAATATTACGTTGACATGCTTGTTGGCGTTATCAGCCCCGAAATCCGAATGGCTTAAAGGTAATTCTCCATTTTCCGTTGATGCTTCACAATCTGCCGGAAAACTACCGTATGCCATTGCAATAACAGTTGGAACCGGATTTTATCTGGCTCTGAAACACTTGTAGTAAACCATCATTTGATGGCAGAGATTTCCCTGAGATTCTGTAAATTGCCGGTTCAGGTCCTCTGAATCGCATCTCAAATCTTTGTGGCCTAACGCAGACTCTGCGGAAATGGAGTGTTTTGTTCAGTATCCTCTCGCAGCTGTTTTCTTCGCACCAGACCGTTTGCCTTTTCTCAAAATCTATTAAACACATAGATTTATCTCTTCATTAAAAGCATTAAACAGAATTAGCGCTGAATTACAGCTCTCATCCTGGAATTACTTCCCCTTAATCTTTTCTACAATCGAGCCGTCAATTGCAGAGGATTTATTGAAGCCCGAAGTTATAGAGCTCGATAACTTTAGGGCACCTCTAATAACCCGGATTTTTGGTGAATCCTGCTGCGCAACGATGTAGGC
>CAYQZF010000095.1:0-9371 GCA_964421895.1 uncultured Nitrosomonas sp.
ACCCACGTCGAAACCGGATCGCCCCCGGGTATTCGTAATGGTTGTGCATAGGATAATGTTAGTACAAAAAAGTTCAAATCCTATGGCCGGCCATTCTAACAGAAATAGCAAGTGTTTCTTTATAGATACGCGAGCAATTCTGCGGGATGATCGATCAGATGCCGGGCGCCCCACGTTTCGGGTGGCTGGTCGTCACCCAAATAGCCGTAGCGCGCGACGATCGGCTGCATACCGGCTGCCAGGCTGGCCTGAACGTCGCGGATATCGTCGCCGAGATAGATGCAGTGTGCAGGAGAAATGGCGATTTTGGCGCTGGCCGTTAACAGCGGTTCCGGATGAGGTTTGGTATTCGTCAGCTCATCGCCGCAAACGATACAGGCCACGCGTTGCGCCAGGCCGAGTGTTTCAATCAGCGGGCGGGCGAATCGGGCCGGTTTATTGGTCACGATGCCCCAGGGTAGGTTACGCTGCTCCAGCTGGTCGAGCATTTCGTCGACGCCTGGGAACAAGCAGGTATCGTGGCACAAGCGTTCTGTATAGAAATCCAGAAATTCGTCGCGCATCGATTCATATCCGGTGTCACCCGGTTTGATGTTGAAGCCGAGCCCTAATAAGCCGCGTGAACCGGCGGAAGCCAGCGGGCGGATTTGCGCGATGGATAATTCTGACAGGCCGCGTGCAGCGAGTTGCCGGTTCAGTGCATGACCGAGATCCGGTGCAGTATCGGCCAATGTGCCATCGAAATCGAAAAGTACGGCTTTAATCATGGAGCAACGAATGCGGAAAGAATGACAGAGTGATTATTGGATTAATTGCGGTAAGCCATGATGTAATTGACGTCGGTATCGTTTTCTAAGGCGTAGACTTTTGTAATCGGGTTGTACGTCATGCCGATCAGTTCTTCATTCGTCAAACCGGCATTGCGGGCCATGCGCGCGAGTTCGGATGGTTTGATGAATTTTGCGTATTCATGCGTGCCGCGCGGCAACATTTTCAGGATATATTCTGCGCCGATGATGGCGAACAAATAGGATTTCGGATTGCGGTTGATGGTCGAGAAGAACACCCAGCCACCCGGTTTGGCCAATTGCGCGCAAGCGTGGATAACACTCATCGGGTCGGGCACATGTTCGAGCATTTCCATGCAAGTGACCACGTCGTAGTGTTGCGGCTGTTCTTTGGCGAGTGATTCCGTGGTGATTTTGCGGTAATCGACATGATGCCCACTTTCCAGCAGATGCAGTTTGGCAACCTTGAGCGCCTTGTCGCTGAGATCGATGCCGGTGACATGCGCCCCCATCGACGCCATGCCTTCCGACAAAATGCCGCCGCCGCAACCGACATCCAATACTGTTTTTCCAGTCAATCCGCCGGTGAGGTCGTTGATGTAATTCAGACGCAGAGGATTGATTTCATGCAATGGCTTGAATTCGCTGTTGGGATCCCACCAGCGGTGCGCGAGTTGGCTGAATTTTTCCAGTTCCAGCGGGTCAGCGTTGATGCCGTCATTTTCCATATGCGTTCCTTTGTGCCTAGTGTTGAGATGTTGCTGCGATACGCTCATACCAGTATGCCGCGCGGTACTGCAATTCAACCGGATCGAGTGTCGTCAGTTCTTTGTCGTGCAACAGCATTTTACCATTTACCCATACATGACTCACTTGTTCGCGGCTGGCTGCGTAAACCAAATGTGAAACCGGATCATAGCAAGGCGTGAGATTGAGACCGGAGAAGTCGATCGCCGTGATGTCCGCCGCTTTGCCGATGGTCAATGAGCCGGTTATGTTTCCCAATCCCAATGCCTTGGCGCCATTTAATGTGGCCATTTGCAAGGCTTGGTGCGCGGGTAGCGTATCGGCCTGGCCGCTGGTCGCTTTTGCCAGCAGTGCTGCCATGCGCATTTCTTCAAACATGTCCAGACGATTATTGCTGGCTGCACCATCGGTGCCAAGACCGACATTGACGCCTTGATTCAATAATGGTGCGATTGAAGCTAATCCGCTGGCGAGCTTCATGTTGGAGGAGGGGCAGTGCGCGACATGACAGCCGTATTGATGCACGAGTTTTATTTCATGATCTGTCAGGTGCACCATATGCACAGCGATCAGATTCGGACTGAGCAGCCCCAATTGTTGAAATCGTTCAAGCGGCCGCACACCGGTGGATTGCAAGCTTAAGCGGATTTCATCCTGCGTTTCATGCAGATGTGTATGGATGGGCACATTCAGTTGTTCTGCGTAAGTCAGTATGCTGCGGAAGGTCTCATCGCTAACAGTGTAAGGCGCGTGTGGTGCAAAACAGAAGGACAATAACGGATGTTGATGGTATCGATCGCGCAATTCCAATCCTTTTGCCAGATAGTCATCTGCATCGCTGGCGTAAGCAGTTGGAAAGTCGATTACTACCATGCCAATGACAGCGCGCATGCCTGAATTGATGGCAGCTTCCACGCAAGAATGCGAAAAAAAGTACATATCGTTAAAGCAAGTAATACCGCCTTTGATCATCTCAGCGCAAGCCAATTGTGAACCATCCAATACAAACTGCCCATTGACATGGCGGTTCTCTGTTGGCCATATATGCTGATTGAGCCATTTCATTAACGGTAGATCATCAGCCAGTCCGCGCATCAGGGTCATGGCGGCGTGCGTGTGCAGATTAATTAACCCAGGAATCAAAACATGATCGTTCAGTGTGATTGTTTGCCGGGATTGGTAACGAAGTTTTGCTTCGGATGCCGGCAAAATGTCCTGGATGATGCCTTCATCGATAGCGATGGCGTGTTGATTGAGAACGATTCCCGCCGGTTCGACGGGTATAATCCATTTTGCTTCTATGAGGGTATCGATTGACTGCAAACCATTCATGCGTTTCGAATAGATAGAAAGAAAAAAGCCCTGCGCATCAGGCAGGGCTTTATGAATTAAAAAGATAGCTGGTACTTGCTTACCGGGTACCTGCTACTTCAATCTCAACACGGCGATCCGGCGCCAAGCACTCGATCAAGGCTTTGGTTTTTTTGTCGCCAACGCAACTATTGCCGGTCACAGGATTTGCTTCGCCTTTTCCATCGACAAATATGCGGCTCGCTTCTATGCCTCTTGAAACCAAGTGGGCTTTAACAGATTCGGCGCGGCGAATCGAAAGGTTTTTGTTGTATTCATCGGAACCAATGCGATCAGCATAACCCACTGCAATAATGGTGTCGTACTTAAGTCCTTTTATGCCATTAGCAAACTCATTCAAAGACTGAATGCCATTGGGTTTAAGTTTTGCGCTGTCGAAATCAAACAATGCATCGGCAGAAAATGTAATTTTCTCCGGTGCAGTTTTAGCGGCTGCCGCGCCTGCGGCTGGAGCTGCTGCCGCTGCGGCTGCATCTTCCGGTTTCTTAACAAGATCCGGATCACATTCGTGAATCGCCATAGCCGGCGTCCAGTAACCGGTTCTCCAGCAAAGACCTGTTGTATTTCTTGCAATTACACCGCGATCGTCAACACCATAAGCTTCAGGTTTTTTTACAGACTTATCTTTATCAATAACGGTTTCTTGTGCCAAAACAGCACCAGAAAACATTGCCGGTATAAGAATCATTCCCATGAGAGTATTTTTAGCTGATATTTTCTTCATGCTGTTGTCCTTTTTAATGAAAACTACGGATTTTATATTGATAATGCAAAAAAGTATTTTGCATCTGAAAACTTTCTAGCATTCTACTACTTCGAGCTTTTTAGTGTGCAATTATCAGTTTGTTTGTTTGTTTTATCAA
The DNA here is from genome assembly GCA_964421895.1 of uncultured Nitrosomonas sp. Classification (GTDB taxonomy): domain Bacteria; phylum Pseudomonadota; class Gammaproteobacteria; order Burkholderiales; family Nitrosomonadaceae; genus Nitrosomonas. Next base: position 3,770 of record CAYQZF010000095.1, read on the forward strand.
ATCAATATGTTGTAAAATTACAACAAATCTGTGTTGATTATCGAACGGAAACAAAATTAATCATCTTGTACGATTGGATTGCGTGATCGTGAGTTGGTATCTTTCGTAAAGAAATTATTAATATGTTAATGATTGTGCTTTGACATGCGATGCGCACGTGTAAATTATGCTGAAGCTGGTGAATTATCGGCTCATCGGACGTATACTGTCAGGCCGCTTCGATTGTGAAATTCTACGTATTACATGAAAGAAATTTGTTGATGAAACCATCCTCATCCAGAGACACTGTTGTATGACTGATGAAACAGCTGCCTTAGTCTTATCGGCGCAAAATCTGTGGCGTAAGTACGGTCATCGTGTTGCAGTGCATAAAGTTAATTTGCAATTAAAACGCGGCGAGGTGCTGGGATTGCTTGGTCCTAACGGTGCGGGCAAAAGCACCACATTGCGCATGCTGACGGGTAATTTGGCGCCGACTAACGGTAGTATTTCGATTTGCGGTATCGATTTGCTGGAGAAACCGCAGGAAGCCAAATCGCATTTGGGGTTTTTACCCGAGACTCCGCCGCTTTATTGGGATATGACTGTGGACGAGTATCTGCTGTTTGCCGCGCGGCTGCACCGGGTCGATAAGAAATCAATCAAGGCGGCGCTTAATAATGTGAAACAACGGTGCGGCTTGGAGCATTACGGTAAGGATTTGCTCGGTACATTATCGAAAGGTTATCAGCAACGTGTCGGCATTGCGCAAGCCATCATTCATCATCCAGATGTGATTATTCTCGACGAACCGACGGTAGGGCTCGATCCCAATCAGATGCGCGAGATCCGTGCGTTGATCCGGGAGCTGAGCACTGACAGTAGTGTGATTTTGTCGACCCATATTCTGTCCGAGGTTGAAAATGTTTGTGACCGGGTACAACTCATGCATAAGGGCAGCGTGGTACTCGATCAAACCGTGGCGCAGTTGCATCAGCAGGGTTGCAACCTGGAGATGGTTTTTACGCAGCTGACTCAATGAGCAAACTGGAATTTTCAAGATGATTGCCACCATTATCCGCAAAGAGCTGCACATGCTATTTATTTCGCCGCTTGCTTGGCTATTGCTGGCGTTGATTCAGGCTGTATCGGCGTGGGTTTTTCTGGTGCGTTTGGATGCGTTTCTGGAGATTCAACCACAATTGCTGCAAATCGCCAATCCTCCGGGAGTTACCGAAGTCATCATTTCTCCGGTGTTTATGATCACGGCGTTACTGTTGCTCATGATTACGCCATTATTATCGATGCGGTTGCTGGCAGAGGAACGCCGCAACCACACACTGACACTTCTGATGTCAGCACCTGTTTCGATCGCCGATATCGTGCTGGGCAAGTTTCTTAGTCTTGTATTATTTTTTTCGGCTGTCATTATTTTGCTGGTGATGCTGTGTTTTTCACTGCGCACCGGCGGTATGTTGGATTTTGGTTTATTGCTCAGCAACACGCTAGGTTTGTTTTTGCTTGTGGCGTGTTTTTCCGCACTCGGACTCTACATTTCAAGTCTGACTGCGCAACCGGTCATTGCGGCTGCGGGTTCTCTGGGTGTGTTATTGGGATTGTGGTTGATTGATCTGGCGGGCAATGCAACGACTGGATGGCTGCACTATTTTTCTTTACTGAAGCATTTCGGTTACTTTAATCAAGGTCTGATCGATACCTTCAGTATTGCCTATTTTATTTTGTTCACGGTTACTTTCTTAGTGCTGGCGATCCGCCGGTTGGATGGAGAGCGGTTGCATGGCTGAGTTGAACAAAAAAATGCAGCGCCATTACCGGTTGCATAACGGTTTTTTTGTCGTTTTGCTGCTGTTGCTGGTTTTTTTGCTCGGTTATCTTACGCTGCAAACCCGGCAGCAATGGGATGTCAGTCAGAACGGGCGCAATAGCTTAAGCGAAACCAGCATCGAAATACTGCAAAAATTGCAGGGAGCGGTGCAGGTAACCGCGTACGCCTCTGAACAGGATGCGCAACTGGGCGATATCCGCCAGATTATTACCGACTTTATTGCACAGTATCAGCGGGTGAAGCCGGATCTTTCGTTAACGTTCATTGATCCGGTGGAACAGCCCATCTTGGCGCAGGAGGCGGATGTGCAAGTCAATGGTGAGCTGATCATCCGGTTCAATCAGAGGATCGAACATCTGACAGCCATCAACGAACAAGCATTTTCCAATGCTTTGATGCGGCTAGCGCGCGGAGAAGATAAGCGGGTCACCGAGTTAAGCGGTCATGGCGAACGCAGGCTGGACGGCAGTGCCAATTATGATCTGGGGGAATTCGGTCGCCATTTGCGCACCAATGGTTTTAACAATCAGCAATTGAATCTTGCCATCGAAGCGGATATTCCCGTCGCGCATGCCAGCACACTGCTGATCGCATCGCCGCAAACCAATTTGCTGCCGGGAGAAGTGGAGAAGTTGCTGAATTATATCGATCGCGGCGGTAATTTGCTGTGGCTGGTGGACCAGGAGTCGCTACGCGGTTTGCAACCATTGGCGGAAAAATTGCGGTTGACGCTGACCCCCGGCGTTGTCGCCGATCCGCAAGCGGTACAGCTCAAAGCGCCGATTACTTTTGCGCTAGGGGCGATTTACGGACCGCATGTAATAACCAGAGATTTTGATCACATTACCGTGTTTCCCTTTGCCCGTCAGCTTACGATTGATGAGAACGAGGAATGGCACAGTGTTGCTTTGGTTGAGGCGGCGCCGCAAGGGTGGGTTGAAAGCGGGGACTTGAATGGCGAAATCTCATTTGATCAGGATACGGATGTGCCAGGACCGGTCAGTATCGCGGTAGCGTTGTCGCGTAATATCGAGGATCGCGAGCAGCGCATTGTCGTGGCCGGCAGCGGGCATTTTCTGGCAAACACTTATCTGGGGAACGGCAGTAATCTGGATTTCGGCATCAACTTGATCAACTGGCTGACTGGCGATGAAGAGCTGATCGTGATTCAGCCGCGCGCAACGCTGGACAGCAGTTTGGTCTTAAGTGAATTTGAACTGACATTGATTGCACTCGGCTTTCTGATCGTATTACCGCTCTTGTTTCTGGCCAGCGGGATCGTGATCTGGTGGCGTCGGAGGAGGAAAACAGGATCATGACACACCACGCGCGGCTCAATTTAATCATGACCGCCACGATCATCGTTTTGATCGTGTTTGTGTATTTCAGACCGCAACCTCCTGAGAATACGGAGTATCCGGTGGCGAACGAATCTGCTGAGACTGTGCAGCATCTGCGCATCGTCAGGCAGCAACAGGAAATTGTACTTAAGCGGGAAAATGATCAATGGTATCTGATCAAACCGGTGCAAATCGGAGTTAACAACGAGAAGGTTGGAAAAATTCTGGAAATTCTTCAAGCGCGCAGTCAACAGCGCTTCGCAAAAGCCGATTTGAGCCGTTTTGGCTTGGAACATCCGCATGCAAAATTAACCATCGGCGATGTACATTTTGATTTTGGCGGATTCGCTCCGACCACTCACCAGCAATATGTAGCAACCGGAAATCATGTCTATTTGCTGGCGCCGCGCTACGAGCTGGCATTGCCGCGCGACGCCAGCGATTTGCTTAATCCCCGGTTGCTCTTTCCTGGTCAGATTCCGGTCAAATTTAAGCTATCGCATGGAGATGTGGCGTTTCAGAGTGGAGATTGGCGTGTGACGCCGCAGCTTGCAGCCGAAGCATTGAACGCGGAAACGCTGAAACATTGGGTTGAATTGTGGCAAAGCGCGCGCGCTACTGAACTGAAAATGGCAGCCGAACTGGGTTCTGATTTTGCCGAAACCGGTTCAATAAAAATCGATTTGCAAAATGAAACAGAAATCAGCTTGAAAATCCTACAGAATCAATCGTCAATCGTTTTGCTGCGTGTGCAGGAAGGGATTGGCTATCAATTTCCACTGGAGATAGGCCGTCAATTGCTCGATCCCAATGCATTCGTAAAACAGGTGCTCCGATAACCGATGCCGGAATTACCTGAGGTCGAAACGACACGGCGTGGCATTGCGCCTCATTTGATGGGAAAAATGATTGCACAAGCTGTAATCCGGAATTCCCGGTTGCGCTGGCCGGTGCCAGATGAGTTGCCGTCATTACTGCCGGGACTCACAATCCGACAGGTAACGCGACGTGCAAAATACCTGTTGCTCGATTGCGATGTGGGTACGTTGCTCATTCATTTGGGAATGTCGGGAAGTTTGCGTATACTTTCCGCACAATCAGGGTATGGTAATGAATTGCCACACAAGCATGATCATTTTGATCTGATTTTGCGCGATCAAACGATTCTGAGATTGCGCGATCCGCGCCGTTTTGGCGCGGTATTGTGGCATACGGGCGATGGCTTGCAGCATCCGCTGTTATTGAATCTCGGGCCGGAGCCTTTGACGGCGGATTTCAGTGCGGCGCAGTTATTCGAGAAAACCAGAAGCAGCCGCACCGCCATCAAACAGATCTTGATGAATCATCATGTAGTGGTGGGTGTCGGTAATATTTATGCGAACGAAGCTTTGTTCTTGGCTGGGATCAATCCTAAAACCGCCGCTGGCAGAATCGCACTGCCGCGTTATGAAATATTAGTGCAAGCGGTGAAACAAACGTTGCAACGGGCGATCGAAGCGGGCGGTAGCACATTACGCGATTTTGTTCACAGCGACGGAAGCTCGGGCTATTTTCAGCAGCAATATTGGGTTTATGGGCGTGCCGGACAACCGTGCAAAAAATGCGAAGGTATCATCAAGCATATCAGGCAAGGCCAGCGTTCCAGTTTTTATTGCCCGGCTTGTCAGCGTTGATGAAATGCGGTTTATAAACTTATCAAGAAAGATCATATGAACATCACATTTATCGGCGGCGGTAACATGGCGTCCGCTTTGATCAGCGGATTACTGCAGCAAGGCTATGGCGCGGAGCAATTGCACGTGGTCGAGATCAATGCGGAAAATCGCGACAAGCTGAAGCAATCATTCGGTATCTCGGCGGTGGCCGATCTTGCCGACGGTATAGTCAATAGCAATGTCATTGTATTATCCGTCAAACCGCAGCAGTTATTCGAATTGACACAGCAGCTCGCGCCGCTATTGAACGATCAATTGATCATATCGATTGCAGCGGGGATTCGTGCAGCCGATCTGATGCGTTGGTTGGGCGGGTATCGGCGGGTGGTGCGCGCGATGCCCAATACGCCGTCGCTAGTGCGTTCCGGTGTTACCGGTCTGTATGCAGTTGCTGGTACCAGTGCGTCGGATAAAAAAAATGCCGAATCGATTCTTGCCGCGGTAGGTTCGGTACTGTGGGTTGACGATGAAGAAATGCTGCATGCCGTGACGGCGATTTCCGGTAGCGGCCCGGCTTATGTTTTCTATTTTATAGAAGCGATGCAACAGGCAGCGATAGAATTGGGTCTGACTGCAGCGCAAGCGCGGCAACTTAGTTTGCAGACATTTACAGGAGCCAGCAAATTGGCTGGCACCAGCGATGAAGATGCAGCAATATTGCGCGCCAGGGTAACCTCCAAAGGTGGCACGACCGAGCAGGCGATATTGGCTATGGAAAAAAA
>CAYQZF010000096.1:0-1555 GCA_964421895.1 uncultured Nitrosomonas sp.
CAAGCCAGCAAGATCAAAGCCATTTCACTGGAAGACATGGCGAACCGCTATGCAAAAGGTGAATTGAACGCAGTAATTAAGTAGTATCATCACGCCAGCATCCAATATATCCATCATGAGTTGTGAAATTTTTACACTCATGATGGAAAAAAATTGGATAGCTGTTTCAGCAGTACTCCATAAACATTATTTTTACTTGCTTCATGACCGGTCTTACTAGGTACTAGCAAAGTGATAATGAGGTTAAGGGAGATTCCATGGGTAAACAGTTGCTTCCGGAATTCGTTCGAGAAAAGTATGAAGTGCATGAGTGGAAGCATGCTTGCGCAATCTTAAAAGAGGATTTTCCTGAAGAGTGGAATGACATATTGTCAGTTCTAAAGGACTTCCGCTTGAAGAAGAGTTGGATTACAAATCCAGGTGGTAGAAAATCAAAGGTTTCTGAATTTATAGACGGCTATCTCTACGCACGTGGATGGGTCGAAAAAGAATTCCGGACACAAGTTGTCGTTGATCAAAATGCAATGGATGCACCAACGCATAAAGTAGATTGTTTCCGGAATCGCGTGGCGTTAGAGATTGAATGGAATAATAAAGATCCTTTTTTCGACCGGGATTTAAATAACTTCCGGCTTCTTTTTGATCTGCGCGCAATCAGCGTGGGTGTCATAATCACGCGCTGTGATAATCTTCAGGATATATTCAATGAGCTCGGTAGAGGTAGTTCTTATGGAGCTTCAACTACACACATGAGTAAACTTCTGCCTCGTATCAAGGGCGGGAGCGGAGCAGGTTGCCCGTTGCTGGTGTTTGGGATTTCAAAATCACTTTATAGCGAGGATGAGTAATCATGAGCGCATCGGATGATCTCTTGGAGAGTGTCGGGAAGAGAAAATTTGCATCAGTTTTAGCCGATCCGCCGTGGCAGTTTCAAAATAGAACTGGAAAAATGGCACCTGAACATAAACGGCTTTCCAGATATCCGACAATGACATTGCAGGAAATCAAAGATCTGCCTGTTGAAGCCATAGTCAATGAAACTGCGCATCTCTATCTCTGGGTTCCAAATGCCTTGCTTGCTGATGGTTTGCAGGTGATGGAGCACTGGGGGTTTACGTACAAGACTAACTTGATTTGGTATAAAGTTAGAAAGGATGGAGGGCCGGATAGAAGAGGTGTTGGTTTTTATTTTAGAAATGTCACCGAAATGATTCTTTTTGGTGTAAGAGGGAAGAATGCTCGTACTTTGCAGCCGGGAAGAAGTCAAGAAAATATCATCTCAACAAAAAAGAGAGAACACAGCCGGAAGCCCGATGAGCAGTATGAGATCATAGAAGCATGCAGTCCCGGGCCTTATATTGAGCTTTTCGCAAGAGGTCCTCGGAAAGGTTGGTTTGGGTGGGGAAATCAAGCTGACGACTATACCCCTAATTGGGATACCTATTCTAATCACTCGCAATCCAATGTTATTTCACTAAAGCAAAAGCGATTGTTTTAAAAAAGTCGGAAGAACCTCGCCTCATTAAGAATGTTCTTTCGGCGGCACATACCCCGC
>CAYQZF010000096.1:1655-9328 GCA_964421895.1 uncultured Nitrosomonas sp.
AAGTCGGAAGAACCTCGCCTCATTAAGAATGTTCTTTCGGCGGCACATACCCCGCTGCCTGTTCCGCACCTTCTCCAAAAAAATGCGCTTCCATTTGTTCCGCCAGATATTTCCGTGCTTTTGCGTCTGAGAGATTCAAGCGGTTTTCATTGACCAGCGTGGTTTGGTGTTTGATCCACTGATTCCAGGCTTCCTTGGATACATTCTCGAAAATTCGCTTGCCGAGTTCGCCAGGGTAGGTTTGAAAATCCAGGCCTTCAGCCTCGCGACCCAATTTGATGCATTTCACCATTCTTGCCATTTCGTGTGCTTGCTCCGAATCAGTAAAAGAGTATTGAAAATTACGCCGTTCATTCTGAACTTGTCGAAGAACAGGGTCAGAGTTTCTCTTATAAGAAAGATCGGCATTATGAAACGTTCATTGGGTTGAGTAAACTATCTCGGTGAATTTTCTTTGCGCGTTACAAATGCTTGATCAGCACTTTTGAGCGGCGCTGATAGTTGTATAAATTTTGCTTGGTTTTTGGCAACTCTGCTGGCGTGGCTGGACTGAAGCCATGTTCGATGAACCAATGCGTGGCATGCGTGGTGAGTACGAACAGCTTGTGGATGCCCTGCGCGATGGTTTTGTTTTCAATGTGTTTGAGCAAGCGTTCGCCGTGTCCTTGGTCACGGTAGTCCGGGTGGATCGCCAGACAGGCGAGCTCGCAGGCGTGTTCTTCGGGGAACGGATACAACGCCGCGCAGCCGAGGATGATGCTGTCGTGCTCGAAAATGATAAAGCGGTCGATTTCAATTTCCAGCAATTCCCGCCCGCGCCGCACCAGAATCCCTTCTGCTTCGAGCGGCTCGATCAGTTGCAGGATGCCGCCGACATCGTCGATGCGCGCTTTGCGCAGCGCTTGCAGCGTTTCCTGCGAGATCATGCAGCCGATGCCATCGTGCGTGAAAAGCTCCTGAATGATCGCGCCGTCGTTATGGCGGCTGACCAGATGCGCGCGTGTTACACCCATTTCGCAGGCCTTAGTGGCGGATTGCAACGGCGGACGGATGCAATCCGGCAGAACAGCCGCAGCGGCCGGTGTGGTGTTTGCCAGTAGCAATTTGCTTTCCCGGACCGTCAGTTCGCGCGGCAGCTGCGCTGTTGAAACGTCATCGATTGTTGTTGCATCCGGGATATCCAAGAGAAAAATCAGCTTCTCGGCGCGCAACGCGATAGCGGTTTCGGTCGCCACATTTTCCATCGTCAAGTTAAAAATTTCACCGGTGGGTGAGTAGCCGAGTGGCGAAATCAATACCACGTCGCCTTGCTCCAGACGGGAATGGATTGCTGGCGCATTGATCTTGCGTACTTTCCCGGTATGCATCAAGTCGATACCTTGGATCACGCCACAAGGACATGCAGTGACGAAATTTCCGCTGGTCATGCGAATGGCAGCGTTGGCCATCGGCGAGTTGGGCAAGCCCATCGATAGCTGGGCGGCGATTTCGTGATGTACGCGCCCCACGGCTTCCTTGACACACTGCAATGCGGCGGCATCGGTTACGCGCATGCCCATCACCGTTTGTGTTTCGAGCTGCGATTCGTCCAGGCGCAATTGAATTTGCGGGCGTGCACCGTGCACCAGTACCAGGCGGACACCGAGACTGGCGAGCAGGTTGACGTCGTGGATAAAATTGACGAAGGTGGTGTTCGTGACCATTTCACCGCTGAAACCGATGACGAAAGTTTTTCCTCTGAATGCATTGATATACGGGGCAACCGAGCGGAACCAGGCGACAAATTCGGCGGGTGTGTTCATGGTGGCTGCAGATAGGGAATTTCTGTTCATCAGATCGATTAAAAATCGCCCCACAAGGTTTGTATCGCGGTAATTGCCGCCAACGCGGCGCTTTCGGTGCGCAGGATGCGTTTTCCCAAACGTAACGGAATGAAACCGGTGTGCAAAACGGCTGCTTCCTCTTCCGGCGTAAACCCGCCTTCGGGGCCGATCACGAGCGCCAGATTTGCATCGGCAGAAGGTTTTGCAATGCCGTGCAAGCTTTGTGTGGCTGTTGTGGATAGCATCAGGGAAAGATCGTCGGGCGATTTGTCCGCTTTTTTCCGGCTCAACCACTCAGGCAGCGTTATCAATGGCGATATGAGCGGCACATAATTTCTGCCGCATTGCTCGCACGCCGATACGGCGATTTTTTGCCAATGTTGCTGGCGCTTGCTGGCGCGTTCGCCGGATAGGTGTACGATGCTGCGTGCTGTAGAAACCGGTTGTATGCGTGTCACACCCAATTCCACCGCTTTTTGTATGATCCAATCCATTTTTTCATTGACGCAGATCGCTTGCGCAAGCTCAATCGACAGCGGCGATTCGCGGTCGGTATCGTGGTAAGCACCGACCAGAACGGTCGTGCCGGATTTGTTGGCTTGCTCGATGTGCGCTGAGAATTCGCCGCCGCACCCGTTGAACAGCGTAACCGCGTCGCCTTTTTTCAGCCGCAGTACTTGTGCGGCATGACGCTGATTGGTATCGGATAACGTGACGAGTTGTCCGGTGGCGATTTCATCGGGGTGATAGAAGCGCGCATGCATGATAGGGGTTTAGCCAGGGTAAGTAAGCATTTCGATAAATAGACTCATGATAATATAGCACGTTATGCGTCCGGCATTGTCTGACCGCAGTTTCGATCCGGAATGCGGTGAGCTGGAAAAACGATTTTTAAGAATATCATCCATTGTAGGAGAAAAAGATATGGCAAGTTTGGAAACACCGGTCTGCGATTTTGGCTGGAAAGCGATTGACTTTGATTTACTGGGCGTCGACGGCAAGCGTTATAACCTGGCTGCGGCGAAAGGGGAAAACGGTTTGCTGGTCATGTTTATCTGCAACCATTGTCCGTATGTGAAAGCGGTGCAGGATCGCATCATTCGCGATGTGAATGAATTGAAGCCGCACGGTATCAATGCCATCGCCATCATGTCGAACGATCCGGCCGATTATCCGGAAGATTCGTTCGAGAATATGACGCTGATCGCAAAAAAACTGAATTATCCTTTTCCTTATGTCTGGGATGAAACGCAAGACATAGCGAAGCAGTATGGCGCAGTGTGCACGCCCGATTTTTTTGGTTTTAACAGCAAATTGGAGTTGCAGTACCGCGGAAGGCTGGATGCGTCGCGTAAGGAAGCCGCACCTGCTGATGTTCGTCGTGATTTGTTCGAAGCTATGCTGCAAGTGGCCAAAACCGGCCAAGGCCCGACGGAGCAAATTCCAAGTATCGGTTGTTCGATCAAGTGGCGTGCGGAGTAAATGTGCTGGAAAAAGTGATCACGGCAGTAAAGGAGGTCGCAGAGCAGGTCATCATGCCGCGCTATCTGCAAGTAGATCGGCAGATCAAATCGGACGGCAGCTTTTTTACCGAAGCGGATGTAGCAGCGCAGAAAGTTTTGCTGGAAAGATTGCAAGCGATTTATCCCGCCGCTGCGATGGGTGAGGAGATGACCGAAGAGGAGCAAAAGGCGCAATGGATCAAGGGGCAGTCCGGATTATGGAGTGTCGATCCGATTGACGGCACGTCCAATTTTCTCAATGGATTGCCTTATTTCGCCATTTCCGTGGCTTTCATGGAACAGGGCAAAAGTGTGCTAGGGGTGATTTACAACCCGGTGACCGATGAGATGTTTTACGCCACCAAAGGCGGCGGCGCTTTCTTGAACGGTGTTGCGTTGCCGTTGAAGAAGCATGTGCCGGCATTATCCGGTGCCATGGCCAATGTGGATTTGAAGCGATTGGATCGGAAATTTGCCGCCACAGTGGCAGCCTATCCGCCGTTTGCCTCACAGCGCAATTTCGGTGCGTGCGCGCTGGAATGGTGCTATACCGCCGCCGGTTATTTTGATTTGTATTTGCACGGCGGACAGAAACCGTGGGATTACGGCGCGGGTTCATTGATTCTCGCCGAAGCGGGCGGGCATATGTGCGGCTTCGAGCAGGACGATTACTGGGCGGGATCGCCATGGCGGCGGTCTGTGATAGCGGCACTGAATCCCGGGTTGTTTGCGCAATGGCGCGACTGGGTGCGCGCGAACCGGAAAGGATAAAGCGTTCAATTGAAAATCATCATTCTGGGGGCCGGTCAAGTTGGTTCATCGGTGGCGGAAAGCCTGGTGAGCGAGGCCAATGACATCACGATGGTCGATGTCGATCCGAAGCGCTTGGCATTATTGCAGGATCGTTTTGATTTACGCACTGTCGTCGGCAATGCTTCGCATCCATCGGTACTGGTCAATGCTGGCGCGCCCGATGCGGATATGGTGTTGGCGGTCACCGAACACGATGAAACAAATTTGGTGGCATGTAAACTGGCTGCTACCCTCTTTAATACGCCGACTAAAATCGCGCGTATCCGTTCTACCGAATATTTGACGCACCCGGAAATTTTCTCGACGGAAAACTTCTGCGTCGATTTTGCCATTTCCCCAGAACAGATTCTGACCGAGTATATCGAGAAACTGGTCGAATTTCCCGAAGCCTTGCAAGTACTGGATTTTGCGTCGGGGAAAGTGAGTCTGGTTGCGGTGCGTGCATTAAAAGGCGGCTCGCTGGTCGGGCAAGAGTTGCAGCAACTGCGTAAACATGTTCCCAACGTGGATACCCGTGTAGCGGCTATTTTCCGTCAAGACCGGCCGATTATTCCGGAAGGCGATACCGTCATCGAAGCGGAAGATGAAGTATTTTTTATCGCTGCGACGGAAGATATTCGTACGGTAATGCGGGAGCTGCGTAAAATGGATAGACCGGTCCGGCACGTCATGATTGCCGGTGGCGGAAAAATCGGCAAGCGTCTCGCGATGACACTGGAAAAAGATTATCAGATCAGGATTATCGAGCGCGACTATCAAGCTTGTGAGCGTTTGGCCGGTGAGTTGAGTAATACACTGGTGTTGCATGGCGATGCAACCGATGAAGATCTGCTGGACGATGAGAATATCGGCGAGATGGATTTGTTCTGCGCGCTGACGAACGACGAAGAGAACAATATTATGGCTGCGTTGCTGGCGAAGCGCATGGGGGCGCATAAAGTCATTGCATTGATCAACCGGCGCGCGTATGTGGATCTGGTGCAAGGCAGCCGCATTGATATCGCGATTTCGCCGGCCCAAGTGACGATCGGCTCCTTGCTTGCGTACGTCCGTCATGGTGATGTTGCCGCTGTACATAGCCTGCGGCGCGGTGCGGCGGAAGCCTTGGAGCTGGTTGCGCATGGCGATGCGCGGTCGTCCAAAGTGGTCGGACGCAAAGTGGAAGAAATCACACTGCCCAAAGGTGCAACCATTGGTGCAATCGTGCGCGGCTTGCCGAAATCGGAAGCGCTGTCCGGCGAAAGTCTGATTTCCGGACAGGAAGCGGAATTATTGGAATCGATTCACGCGGCGCGTGTCATCATTGCGCATCATGATACGGTGATTGAATCGGAGGATCATGTGATCCTGTTCGTGATCAACCGCAAAATGATCCGTGAAGTAGAAAGACTGTTTCAAGTCAGTGTCGGTTTTCTGTAACCAATAACCGTATGAATCGTTTGTTTGCTGTTGTTAACGTGCTCGGCAAGTTGGTGTTGGTATTTGGTCTGACCATGCTGATTCCACTGGGCTTGGCGATATGGAGCAATGACGGCACGCACTTGGTTTTTGGAAAATCCATCATCGTTACGCTGGGCAGCGGGTTGATCATGTCGATTGCGACACAACGCTTTAAGCGCGAATTGCAAACACGAGACGGTTTTTTGCTGGTTGTGCTGGTGTGGTCGGCACTGCCGGCGTTTGCCATGCTGCCGTTGCTGTTGCAGCTTCCAGAACTTAATCTTAGTATGGCCTATTTTGAGGCGGCTTCGGGGTTGACCGCCACAGGTGGCACGGTGTTGTCGGGTTTGGATGTGTTGCCACCATCCATTAATTTATGGCGTGGTGAGATGGTTTGGCTTGGCGGGATGGGGTTAATCGTATTGGCGGTCGCGATTTTGCCTTTGTTGGGCGTGGGTGGGCGGCAATTGCTGAATGCCGAGATACCCGGGCCGATGAAGGAAAATAAACTGACGCCGCGTATCGCTGAGACTGCAAAGGGGCTGTGGTCCATTTATGCGAGTCTGACACTGGTTTGTATTATTGCTTATAAGTGGGCCGGCATGGATTGGTTCGATGCGGTAATGCATGCCTTCACGACTTTGGGGTTAGGCGGGTTTTCGTCGCATGATGCAAGTTACGCTTATTGGGATTCACCACTCATTGAATCGGTTGCGATTTTTTTCATGCTGATTGCCGGGATAAATTTTGCCACACATTTTCTGGTATGGCGGGCCAAGAGTCTAGTTTTCTACCGGTCTGACTCCGAAGCGGGATGGTATGTAGCGATCATGTTTGCAAGTTGCTTGGGGTTGGCATTTTATTTGTGGTTTTTTGGTGTTTACGCGGAACCGCTGACTGCATTGCGTTACGCCGCTTTTAATGTGGTTTCGGTGGCAACGACTACTGGATACAGTAATACCGATTACAGTTTGTGGCCGATATTTGCTCCGCTTTGGATGTTATTTTTATCCGGGTTTTGCACCTCTTCGGGTTCTACCGGAGGTGGCATTAAAATGATACGGGCGCGAATCTTATATCAGCAACTATATCGTGAAATTATCACGATCATGCATCCAAATGCTGTTATTCCAGCCAAATTGGGCAGAAATGTACTGGCAAATCGCGTCATTCTTGCGGTGCTGGTATTTCTGTTTGTGTATACGGCGAGTATTGTGTTGATGACACTTGTTTTAACTCTCAGCGGATTAGATGTCATTACATCTCTTTCCGCCGCAGTGGCTTGTATCAATAATCTCGGACCAGGACTCGGTGATATCGGACCGGCAACTACATACGCATCGCTGACAGACTTTCAAATTTGGGTTTGCAGCTTTGCCATGTTGCTAGGTAGATTAGAGTTTTTTACAGTACTCGCTATATTTACGCTGGCATTCTGGCGGAAGTAAAATCTGATAATGGTATGCTGGTTTTATAAGCTGTGGCCAATTTTTCATAAGGAGCATGGGTGGATAATGCCGGTGTATTGAAAGGTATTAAAGTCATGGTGATTGATGACAGTAATACAATCCGGAAAAGCGCTGAAATTTTTCTAAAACCTTTTGGTTGTCAGATTATTTTGGCAGAAGATGGATTTGAAGCCATATCGAAAATTGTGGAAAACCAGCCTGATATTATTTTTTTAGATATCACAATGCCGCGGCTGGATGGCTATCAAGCGTGCAAGTTAATTAAAAATAATCCAATTTACCAATCTATACCGGTAATTATGTTGTCCAGTAAGGATGGATTATTTGATAAGGCGCGTGGCAGGATGGCAGGAGCGAATGATTATCTAACAAAGCCATTTACCGCGGAGGGTTTATTGAGCATAATACGAAGTTATACTTTGCGGTCAAACTAAGTGGTGTATTTTGGTGTTAAAAATGCATTTCATATCTTCAATTGAGTTTAGTGAGAAGATTGAATTTATTTTGAATATACCTGAAGACTATTCTCTTACTGTTTGTATGTGAAGTAGAATCAGGTATGTCATGAATAAAAATCCTTTTTTTTGGGGGGGTAATTTTATGACAAATGACTTGACTTTGGACCC
>CAYQZF010000097.1:0-9326 GCA_964421895.1 uncultured Nitrosomonas sp.
TATAACCGGAATCCAGCGGATAATTATAGCGGTAAGCGGAATAAAAATCGGCTGGGAAACCGCCGAAAAGTTCAGTCATGGCGATATCCGTCTCGCGATCGCCGTAATAGACTGCGGGATCGAATAACACCGGATTCCCGTGATCACCATAGTCATAATTGCCGCTCCACAGGTCGCCGTGCAACAACGATGGGGAGGGTAGCGCATCGGTAAAAAAATTATCCAGATCGCTTAGTAATTGTTCACCCAATGTTTGTAATTTCCCGGTGAATCCGTTCCTTTGCGCCAGATCGAGTTGATACCCCAGGCGTTGCGTGCGCCAGAATGCTATCCAATTGGAAGACTGTAAATTTATTTGCGGTGTTTGTCCGATAGTATTGTCGCGATACCAGCCGTACTGCGGAGAAGTGATGCGATGCATGGCGGCAAGCTGCTCACCCAGATCAGATGCTTTGCCTCGTGCACGGTGACCGAGGCTGAGATATTCCAGCACCAGCCATGCCATCTCATTGTTGTGTCCGCAGCAAATGGGTTGCGGCACACGTATCGCACCCGATTGCCGGATTTCCTCGAGACCGGCGGATTCTGCCGCAAACATTTCAAGATTGCCGGCGGAATTCAATTTAACAAAAAAATGCCGTGCACCATCGCTGATGCGATAGGCTTGATTGATACAACCGCCGCCGATCGAACGGGATTCTTTGACCTGGAATGGTGTATTGGTTGCAGCGGAAATTTGCGTGCTGATCGGATTCCACGAATGCACGGCTTAATCTGCTATCAGACTAACCATTTGCGGGCTTGCTCAATAGCGGCCTGTACTTGCTCAGGTGCCGTCCCGCCGGTGTGATTGCGGCTTTGCATCGAGCCTTCCAGCGTCAAGACAGCGAAAATATCGGCTTCGATCTGCGAGGAGAAGGTTTGTAATTCGCTCAGTTCCAATTTGCTAAGATCGCAGCCTTTCTGTTCCGAGTACTGTACCGCCCGAGCGACGATTTCATGTGCATCGCGAAATGGTATGCCTTTCTTGACCAGATAATCCGCCAGATCGGTGGCGGTGGCATAGCCTCGCAGTGCCGCCTGGCGCATCTGATCGTGATTAACACGCACGCCGCCAAGCATGTCGGTATAGATCCGTAGTGTATCCACTAAAGTGTCGACGGTATCGAATAATGGCTCTTTGTCTTCCTGGTTATCCTTGTTGTATGCCAGCGGCTGTGCTTTCATCAGCGTTAATAATGACACCAGGTGACCGTTAACGCGGCCGGTTTTGCCGCGTACCAATTCCGGTACGTCGGGATTCTTTTTCTGCGGCATGATCGACGAACCAGTACAGAAGCGGTCGGCTAGTTGAATAAAGCCGAATGCGGGATTCATCCATAAAATGAATTCCTCCGACATGCGCGATAAATGCGTCATGATCAGCGCCGCACAGGCGCTGAATTCAATAGCGAAATCGCGATCCGACACGGCATCCAGCGAGTTCTGGCAAACGCCTTCGAAATTGAGCAACTGCGCCACCCGCTCGCGATTGATCGGATAACTGGTGCCGGCCAGCGCGGCGGCACCCAGTGGTAATTGGTTGACCCGTTTGCGGCAATCGATCAGACGTTCAACATCGCGTTTCAACATTTCGAAATACGCCATCAGATGATGACCGAACGAAACTGGTTGCGCTACTTGCAAGTGAGTAAAACCCGGCATCACAGTGTGAATATGTTGCTCCGCCAGATTGAGGAGCGCCTGTTGCATGGCTTTGATCAAGGTGATGATTTCGTCGATCGCGGCGCGTAAAAACAAGCGTATATCGGTCGCCACCTGATCGTTGCGCGAACGGCCGGTATGCAATCGCTTACCAGCATCGCCAACCAGCGCAGTGAGACGTTTTTCGATATTGAGATGCACATCCTCCAGCTGTTGCGACCAGGTGAGCTGATGATTGTGTATTTCTTCTCGGATTTGTTGCAGGCCGCGTTGGATATCGAGCAGATCCTGATGGCGAATGATGTGTTGTTCTGCCAGCATTTGCGCATGCGCCAGCGAGCCTTGAATATCATATTCAGCCAAGCGTTGATCAAAACTGATCGAAGCGGTATAGCGCTCTACCAGTGCCGACACCGGTTCGTTGAAGCGTCCTGACCAGTTTTTTGGGGTGTTATCTTGTTTCGATGTGAAGTCGTTCATTACGTAGTTATAATCCTCAGTTTTTCGATCATAAGCGCTAGCGAGCGGCAATTATAAAACATAAATACTTGGCCGTTGATTTTGCGCATTGGCGATTTGCCTTAATTTTTCTATTGCACAAATGCTGAATCAATGTATTTAATCGGCACACGCTACTTTTCCTTCTAGGAGGATTAGTGGATAATCCGCGTTTTTCTCAGCCATTCATACTACAAGGAGTTTTCCATGACGGATTACAACAAACAAAACCCGAATCAACAATCTAAAGCTGATAATTTACTCTCGTCTTTCAATGCCAAATTTGAATGGATAGAGAAAATTCCAACCGCACAATTACCCGCCAAGTATTTTGCGATACTGGTAGGGCTCATGCTTGTCGTTATCGCGTGGAAATTTATTGCTGTCGGTAAGGTGGAATCCGATATGGCGAAGAAACTTGAAAGCGAACGCGCATTGATTACGCAGCAGGCTCGTGAATACGCCGATCAACAATATGTGAAAGAAGAGGAGCGTTTCGGGCAAGTTTTATCTTGGGCAGTGCGCGGCGAATTGATCCGCAACAATATTGATCAAATCGATCAATACTTGAGTGAAATCGTCAGAATGAAAGATACCGAACGTGTGGTATTGATTGGTGAAGACGGTCAATTGCTGGTTTCCACGGATAAACGTCTGGAAGAAACGAAAGGTGCGGAGATATTTCCGAAAGAAATTCTGAATCTGCAAAAAATCTCGATCAAATCGGATGTGGACGGTAAAAAAATTCTAGTCGTTCCTGTCATGGGATTGAACAAGAAAATTGCTACTCTGGTTGTCAGCTACAAACAACCTAAATTCTAAAATCGGCTGATCGCAAGGTTAGTTGCAGCGAATGAAAAGGCTTTTGCGTTGGCAAAAGCCTTTTTTGTTTACTGAATACGGCGGATTTGCGCACCGAGTGCGGACAATTTACCTTCGATATTTTCATAACCGCGATCCAGGTGATAAATTCGATCAATCACCGTTTCACCTTGCGCGACCAGTCCGGCAATCACAAGACTGGCCGAAGCACGCAGATCGGTCGCCATCACATTAGTGCCATCGAGCTGTGTGATGCCGGTGACAATGGCGGCATTGCCTTCTACTTCGATATTGGCATTCATGCGCTTTAATTCCTGCACATGCATCAGGCGGTTTTCAAAAATAGTTTCGGTCATGATGGCAGTACCGTCGGCAATGCAATTGAGCGACATGAATTGCGCCTGCATATCGGTGGGAAAAGCCGGGTAGGGCGCAGTACGGATATTGACGGACTTCGGCTTCGTTTGCATTGTAAGATTGATCCAGTCTGCAGCGGAATCAATCCGCGCGCCTGCTTCGGTGAGTTTATCCAGAACCGCATCGAGCAAGTGCGCATCGGTATTTTTTAAATGAATTTCACCGCCGGCAGCAGTAGCGGCGACCAGAAAAGTGCCGGTTTCGATGCGATCCGGCATGACCGTGTGCTCCGCGCCACGCAACGACGAAACGCCTTCTATTGTGATGATATCCGTACCAGCGCCGTGAATTTTTGCGCCCATTGCATTCAGGCAGCGGGCGAGATCGATAATTTCCGGTTCACGCGCGGCGTTTTCAAGTATTGTCGTTCCTTCCGCTAAGGTTGCCGCCATCATCAAATTTTCCGTGCCGGTGACGGTGACGATATCGAATACAATGCGCGCGCCGTGCAGTTTTTGTGCCACGGCATGAATGTAGCCATGCCGGATAGCGATTTCCGCTCCCATGGCCTGTAATCCCTTGATGTGCTGGTCGACCGGGCGCAAGCCGATAGCGCAACCGCCGGGCAATGAAATCTCCGCTTCTCCCGCGCGCGCCAGCAAAGGCCCAAGCACCAGAATGGCGGCGCGCATGGTCTTGACCATTTCGTAAGGTGCCACCAGATGCGTCAAAGCAGCGGCAGACAACACAATCTCACCGTTGCCATGTTCAGTCACATGGGTGCCCATTTGCTTGAGCAACGATAGCATGGTGGTAATATCTTGCAATGCCGGGACATTGTTGATTGTTAGGGATTCTCCGGTCAACAGCGCAGCGCAGAGAAGCGGAAGCGCGGCATTTTTTGCACCTGAGATGGAGACCTCGCCGTGCAGCGGCAGACCTCCCTGGATAATCAGTTTTTGCATGAAATGGAAAATTTAAAAGGAGATTCGATTAAAATTCTAGCTCGGTTGAAATGCGCTAAAGTTCGCTGCATCATACCGCAATAGTGCGATTCAGATTGTCCGAAGGCGCCAACTATAACAAAAAACATTGAATCAATTTCATCAGGAGAAAAAATGACCAAACAAATCATCCATACCCCGGACGCGCCACAGGCCATCGGCACTTACTCGCAGGCCGTGCGAGTGCGAGGGGACGGGTACACCGTCTATCTATCGGGGCAAATTGGATTGGATCCGGTCAGCATGCAAATGGCGGACGATATCGAAGCTCAGATTCAGCAAGTTTTTGCTAATCTGAAAGCAGTGGCGGTAGCCAGCGGCGGCAGTTTGAGCGATGTCGTGAAACTCAACATATTTCTGACTGATCTCGCGAATTTCGCGCTGGTCAATGAGATCATGGCCAGTCATTTTTCTCAACCCTATCCGGCACGCGCGGCCGTCGGTGTCAAAGCTCTGCCACGCGGCGCATTGGTGGAAATGGACGCCATCATGGTGTTGCCAAGTTAATCCTGACTGTATGACTGTATAGCTGTAAGTTTACAAGCGGCGCGATGACTGCCCATTCCGCCCTGCAGAAAAAGCTGTCCCGCTTGGGGATACGCAACGATCAAGATTTGATTCTGCATTTGCCGATCCGGTACGAAGATGAAACACGGCTCTTCACCATTGCCGATGCGCCGCATGGACAAACGGTGCAAGTCGAAGGTGTCATCGTGTGTTCCGAAGTGGTAGTCCGGCCCAGGCGGCAATTGGTTTGCCAGGTTGAAGACAGTAGCGGTGTGCTGGTGATGCGCTTTCTGAATTTCTATGGCAGCCAGATCAAAACCTACGCCGCGGGAAAACGCGTACGATTGTTGGGCGAGGTGCGCAGCGGCTTTTTCGGCGCGGAAATGGTGCATCCCAAATGCCGTATCGTTCACGCCGGAGAATCGCTGGCCGATACGATGACACCGGTTTATCCCGCGACAGCGGGTTTAACGCAGAAAATGATCGGCAAACTAATTGGGCAAGCGCTGCAGGATAATCAGCCAATGCTGGCTGAAACTATACCTGACAGCATCATCCGCAAATACCGGCTGGCAGCTTTCCGCGATAGCGTGACTTGCTTGCACAACCCGCCTCCCGAAGTATCGCTGGAAGCACTGCAAGCGCGCGTGCATCCGGCCTGGCGGCGTATCAAGTTTGACGAATTGCTGGCACAGCAGTTATCGATGCGTTTGCATTACCGGCAGCGGCGCAGCCATGCTGCGCCGGTCTTGGCGCAAAAGGACGGATTGCAGCAGTCGTTTCTCGCGCGGCTGAATTTTCAACTGACTGCTGCGCAAAGGAAAGTGACCGCCGAGATCAGCCGCGATTTGGCTTCTCCTTATCCGATGCAACGCTTGTTGCAAGGCGATGTCGGCAGTGGCAAAACCATCGTGGCTGCATTGGCTGCGCTGCAAGCAATCGAGAACGGTTTTCAAGCGGCTTTCATGGCACCGACTGAGATTCTCGCCGAGCAGCATTTTCAGAAACTGACAAGCTGGTTTGAACCATTGGGAATCAGGGTGGCTTGGTTATCCGGCAACCAGAAAAAGAAACAAAAGCAAGCCGTATCGGAAGAAATCGCTAGCGGTGCTGCGCAGCTAGCCGTCGGCACGCACGCCTTGTTTCAGGATCATGTGATATTTCAGCAATTGGGTTTGGCTATCATCGACGAGCAGCACCGCTTCGGTGTGCAACAACGTCTGGCGCTGCGTATGAAAGGCGCGCAATCCGATCAGGTGCCGCATCAATTGATGATGAGCGCAACGCCGATACCGCGCACGCTATCGATGAGTTATTTTGCCGATCTGGATGTATCAGTCATTGATGAATTGCCGCCCGGGCGATCGCCGGTGGTCACTAAATTGATCGCCGATAACCGCCGCGACGAGATCATTGCACGGATTCAACAGGCATGCGAACAAGGCAAGCAAGTCTATTGGGTCTGTCCGTTGATCGAGGAATCCGAAACCTTGCAACTGCAGACGGCGATAGAAACTTGCGAAAATTTAAGCCGGGTGTTTCCGCATTTACGTGTCGGCTTGGTGCATGGACGCTTAGCGCCGCAGGAAAAAGCGGCTGTGATGGCATTGTTCAAACAGGGTGAAATTCAACTGCTGGTAGCGACGACGGTCATCGAAGTCGGCGTCGATGTCCCGAATGCATCGCTGATGGTGATTGAGAATGCCGAGCGCATGGGGTTGTCGCAATTGCACCAGTTGCGTGGACGTGTCGGGCGTGGCACGGCAGCCAGCATTTGTATCCTGATGTTTCAGCAACCCTTGTCCGAAATCGCCCGCCAGCGGCTCAAAATCATTTTTGAGCATACCGATGGTTTTGAAATCGCCCGCCAGGATTTACAACTGCGCGGTCCCGGCGAGTTTCTCGGCGCGCGCCAGAGCGGTGTGCCGATGCTGCGTTTCGCCGATCTGGAACAAGATGGTGAGTTACTTACTGCTGCACAGGCCGCTGCGGAAGAAATGCTCAATAACTATCCGGAGGTGGTGCGGCGGCATATTGAACGCTGGCTGGGAGATAAAACAGAGTATCTGAGGGTGTAGTTTTGCTGATTAAATAATCGTAGAAAGCTATGTTGGCTGCCGTTTGCCGATGATTTCTTGGATTAAGCGTGACGCTATAATATATGGGCTGGTTTTTAAATTCCGCACTCAGTCTGCGGTATAATTCCGTAGCGATATTTCTCGACTAATTTTGCCGGATCCCGGAAGTAGATTCCTCATCATGCAACCATTCCATTGGATAATTTTGCGGTAATGAATGAAGCGCATCCGCTGGCATGGCATTCAGAACTGATATCCGTCTCATTCCGCCAACGCACCTGGTTGCAGGATCGCGGTTCTCTGACGCGGCGCATTCAAGAACGCTGTAGCGGATTTCGCGTGCATCCGGTGTTTCAGTCTTTGCGCCGGGTTTGCGGTGACGAACAGGATGTCATGCAATTGCGTTCGAATGAATTGGCATTGGTGCGGGAAGTTTATCTGTATTGCGGCGATACTCCGGTGGTGTTCGCGCATTCCGTAGTGGCGCGTAAGAATTTGCGCGGGGCTTGGCGCGGATTGAGCGGATTGGGTAATAAGTCTTTGGGAACGGTGCTGTTTACCAATCCGAGAATTAAGCGTACGCCGCTACAGTTTAAGAAAGTCGGCAGCGGGCATTTTTTGTACGATCTTGCTTGCAACCGTTTGCCAGAAAAACCGGCGGATCTGTGGGCGCGGCGTTCGTTATTTACTCTGCACGGCCAATCGATTTTAGTGACCGAAGTATTTTTACCCGCTATCTTGAATTTACCGTTATGAACGTGGCAGATCGAATCAGAATCTATGCGCAATTGATGCGGCTCGACAAACCGATTGGCATTTTGCTGTTGTTATGGCCCATGCTGTGGGGGCTCTGGTTTGCGGCGCAGGGGTTTCCCGATGGGTACATCCTGGTCATTTTTGTGCTGGGTACGGTGTTGATGCGCTCCGCGGGTTGCGTCATCAACGATTTCGCCGATCGCAAAATCGATCCGCATGTCGAACGCACCAAGAACCGGCCAATGGCGGCCGGCCGGGTTAGCTCTAAAGAAGCTTTACTGCTGGCAGCGGGATTGAGTGTGATTGCGTTCCTGTTGATCCTGCCGTTGAATCAATTGACGATTTTGTTATCGGTACCCGCGCTTTTTTTGGCCGCTTCATATCCATTCACCAAACGTTTTTTTGCCATGCCGCAAGCTTATCTGGGCATTGCATTCAGTTTCGGCATTCCCATGGCTTTTGCCGCGCAAACCGGCAACTTGCCGCCGATCATCTGGATTCTGATGCTTGCCAATTTGTTCTGGGTGATCGCTTATGACACGGCATACGCCATTGTCGACAAGCCGGATGACTTGAAAATCGGTATCAAAACCTCTGCGATTACATTCGGCCAGTTTGACGTACTGGGCGTCATGGCGTGCCATGCCTGCTTCCTTGCGATCATGCTGGTGATCGGACAACTGCAACAGATGAATCTGGCATATTACGCCGGCTTGATCGCGGCAAGCGGCCTGATTGCCTATCAATATACGTTGATCCGCAACCGCGATCGGGCGTTATGCTTCAAGGCTTTTTTGCATAACAACTGGGTGGGTATGGTGGTATTTGCTGGTATCGCGCTCGATTTTCTCATTTTTCCGCACTAAGGATTCTCCATGCAATATAAAGACCTGCGCGATTTTGTGGCGCAATTGGAAGCGCTGGGAGAGCTAAAGCGCATTCAAACCGAAATCGATCCCAAGCTGGAAATGACGGAAATTTGCGATCGCATTCTCAAAGCACAGGGGCCGGCGGTGTTGTTCGAACATCCTAAAGGGCACACCATGCCGGTGCTGGGTAATTTGTTCGGCACACCCAAGCGCGTGGCACTAGGCATGGGGCAAGAGTCGGTCGAAGCGTTACGTGAAGTCGGTAAACTGCTGGCTTATTTGAAAGAACCTGATCCACCGAAGGGATTGAAAGACGCTTGGGATAAATTGCCGGTTCTGAAGCAAGTATTGAACATGGCGCCAAAGGAATTGGGCAACGCGCCGTGCCAGGAAATCGTATGGGAAGGCAACGATGCCGATCTGAGCCGGATACCAGTGCAAACCTGTTGGCCGGGCGATGCCGCACCGTTGATTACGTGGGGTTTGACGGTGACCCGGGGGCCGAATAAAACCCGGCAGAATTTGGGTATTTACCGCCAGCAAGTGGTTGCGCCCAACAAAGTGATCATGCGCTGGCTAGCACACCGTGGTGGCGCACTGGATTTCCGTGAATTCAGTCTGCGAAATCCTGGGAAACCTTATCCGCTCGCGGTGGCTTTAGGCGCCGATCCGGCCACCATTCTCGGTGCCGTTACGCCAGTGCCGGACAGTTTGAGCGAATATCAGTTTGC
>CAYQZF010000098.1:0-9292 GCA_964421895.1 uncultured Nitrosomonas sp.
AGGGTATTTTGTTTCGACGGTCGGGCTTGATGAAGGAATAGTCAGGGCGTATATCTGCAACCAAGAGCATGAAGATGAACGCTACGACCAAATGAAATTAGATGTTTAGCCGCTTTTGAAGTGTTCATTCAATAAAGTTAATCGAGGCGTTTGTGTATGTCCTCTACAGTATCCTCCTGAGTGCTGTAGAGAATGCTAGAAATTCTTACACTTTAAGTATTAAAGTTTGAAACTTAATTGTCGTATCCAATTTAACTCAGCGAGGTAAGTCCCTGGCTTTGCCGGAGGGACTCACGGTGGTTTGATCTATACAGGGGTCATTAAGAATCTTCTATCTTGATCAAGAGAAGGAGACTTAAGATGAAAGAGTATCGGAGTTTGATCTACACAAGATGAGACTGTAAATACCATAGTATTCATTCCGAAGAAACGTAAGAAGCGGATATTTTGGACGTTGCACAGGCATTTGGGCGAGACATTCCATGAACTTGCGGGACGCAAGTGAGCGAAGATAGTAGAAGGGCACATCATGGCGGATCACGTGCACATGTGCATCAGTATTCCGCCGAAATATGCGGTATCGAATGTGATGGGGTATATCAAAGGGAAAAGCGCAATTACGATAGCAAGGCGCTTTGGAGATTGAGTAAAGAATTTTACTGGTGAGGTTTTCTGGGCTCGAGGGTATTTTGTTTCGACGATTGGGCTTGATGAAGGGCCAGTCAGGGCATATATCCCGGCCAAGAGC
Source organism: uncultured Nitrosomonas sp. (assembly GCA_964421895.1). GTDB lineage: Bacteria > Pseudomonadota > Gammaproteobacteria > Burkholderiales > Nitrosomonadaceae > Nitrosomonas. The sequence continues at coordinate 749 of CAYQZF010000098.1, forward strand.
ATGAAGATGAACGTTGCGGCCAAATGAAATTAGATGTTTAGCCGTTTAGCCGTTTAGCCGTTTAGCCGTTTTTTGGGCGGCTCATGGTCTAGGACGCCTTTGAGGTATTCATCTAATAATTGCCGGAAGTAATTTAACTTGTGATTCCCCGTAGTTTTGCCACGAGGATCTAATTAGACATTTAGAATGTTGGGATGCGGGATGCTATAGAGAAAGCGAGCTACTTGTGCATAGTTTATACATTATCATATTGTATTTATTGTGAAATACAGGCAGGAATTGTTAGGCGGGTTAGGATATTCAAAAGCATAACAGCGTGCGGGAATTATCTAAAAGAAGACCGTATTTGAAACGAGATTTATAAGGTGGTAAGTTTTGGGCGGATAGCAATTATGTTGTAACTGTCGAGGAAAGGGATTGGGGTGTGGTTGAGTGATATGTAAAGAATCAGGACAAATCAAAAGAAGAACTGGATCAGCTTGGGCCATTCTAATACTCGTGGTTTTGCAACTGGGAGTATTGGGGTTGTAACGTGTTTGATATGAGAAGTGTATTGGATTTTATACACTACTTCGTTATTTTATAATCATAAAAGGAAATAATATGGTGTTGTCAAGAATGCGAGTGGCATTAATAGGATTGGCAATTGTTTCGATTTTAGTTCTAGTTGCTTGTGACAGTAATGAACTAAAAGAAAAGAAGCCTGGCCAGGCATTAGTTAGTGTCAATGGAAAAGAAGTTACTACACTTCAATTAAATGAAGAGATAAAGCGTGCCAATATTCGTCCTGGTAATTACGAGGTAGTGAGTCAGCAGCTGTTAGAGTCTTTAATTGTCCGTCAATTAATAGTCGATGAAGCGATACGCAATAAGCTGGACCGTACTCCTGATATAATGCAAGCACGAGACCGTGCTAATGCACAAGCGATCGCACAGGCTTATATGCAAGGTATTGCAAATAAAGTTGCTAAACCTAATCAAATGGAAATTAATGAATACTTCCAAAACCATCCTGAATTTTTCTCGCGGCGTAAGCAATTTGATTTGATAATAGTTCGTGTCGCAACCGAGGATCTCAGTGATGAATTAAAGAAAACTATCGATGCGGCAAAGTCTTTAGATCAAGTTGTTGCATGGCTGGATAAAAATAAACTTCAATATTTTAGGAGCCTTGCGTCGCGTAGCTCAACAGACTTACCACCTCAGATGGCAAAGATGTTACAAGAAAAAAGTAAAGACACTATTTTCATTGTCAATGAGCAAGAGCATAGTTTACTGATTTCAGTTAGTGCGATTAAGGATAGCCCTGTAACGTTGGCAATGGCAGCACCTCAGATTGAGCGATTTTTACTTAACCAAAAATATAAAGAAGCGACCGATGCAGAAATTGCGCGTCTACGTGCAGCTGCGAAAATAGAATATCTGAGTGCTGCAGCACCAGTGTCAGGTGTAGAGAAATCGGTTGTTCCACAAGTTGCGCCAACGACATCTCCTGATATAACCAATAACCTAAAAATGCCTGATCCGGCTTCGGAGAGTGCCATTGAGCGAGGTATTATGGGGTTAAAGTGACTTTCTAAGAATTACTATCTAATAGATTGTGAAATGGTTTTCATGGTATGAATAAGGGTTATAGACAGATGATATACGTTATGAAGAAAATGCAAATTTTGGCAATAATCTTTATGGTTCTGTGTACAGCTTATATTGAAAATGCAATTGCCAATGAAATTGGAGAAAATGTATTAGGGCCAGGCGATGCATTAAAAATTTTTGTCTATGGTCATTCTGATATGACTACAGAAACTAAAGTAAGTGAAACGGGAAAAATTACATTCCCATTGGTGGGGGAAGTTTTAGTTGATGGATTAACATCGTCAGAAGTCGAAAGAAGGATAGCAAATCTTCTGGAGTCGCGAGATATTTTGCGTAAGCCGCAAGTGATAGTTGTTACTGCTTCATTGCAGAGCCAAATGGTATCTGTACTTGGTAATGTCCGTAATCAGGGGCGCTATCCAATCGAAGGGAAACGCAGTCTTACAGAAATTCTCGCTATGGCAGGTGGAATAATTCCTGAAGGCGGGGAACTTGTTACTTTGATTCGTTCGGATAGTAAAAAGTTTGTGAAAGAGGTGATTGATGTACTTGAAATGGTTCGTACAGGTGATTTATCTCGCGATGTTGATATACGAAGTGATGATCTAATTTATGTTGAGCGTGCTCATCGATTTTATATATATGGCGAGGTTCAGCGCGCAGGAGTTTATAGATTAGAGCGAAATATGACTGTTATGCAAGCATTGTCAGTTGGCGGCGGACTGACTTTGCGAGGAACTGAGCGAGGTTTAAGGATTCAGCGTCGTGATCTTGAAGGTAATATAAAAGAAATTACTGCGAAATCTGGTGATTTGGTTCAACCGGATGATGTTATTTATATTAAAGAAAGCCTCTTCTAATTTAATAGTTTCATTCCAATTTTTGTAAAATAGGTGTTGCAGTTAGTCAGGTTTAGACTGGGGTTTTAAATATATGGATCTTTCACGTTTCTTTTTAATTATATTAGCTCGCCGAAAACTTATCTTATTTGTATTAGCTATTACAATATTAACGACTTTGATGGTGAGCCTTCTTTTGCCAAAGAGCTATATGTCAACTGCTACGCTTGTTCTGGCTTATAAAGGAGCTGATCCTGTGACAGGTATGTCTCTACCTACGCAGTTAAATTCAAACTTTATGGCAACTCAATTAGACGTAATTAAAAGTACTAGAACTGCATTAATGGTGATTGATCAACTTAAACTTGATCATAACGAAGTGGTAAAAGAGCAACATAAAGTGAGTAATAGTAACTTGCCGTTGCGGGAGTGGTTGGCAAATTTTCTTATTAAAAATCTTGATATTGGAACCTCTCGTGATAGCAGTGTGATTGGTATTAGCTATAAAGGGGCAGATCCTATGTTTGCTACAATCATAGCAAATGCGTTTGCGAATGCATATCAAGAAATAAGTATTCGTCTCACCGTTGAGCCTTCGCAAAAGGCCGCAGCTTACTTTACTGATCAGCTTAATGTATTACGCGAAAGACTGGAGGCAGCACAAAAAAAGCTAACAGATTATCAACATGAAGTAGGAATCATTGATCCAGACACTCGTCTTGATATTGAAACAAAACGTTTAAACGATCTTTCCAGTCAATTAATAATCGCTCAAGCGGAATTGATGGGAACAGATTCAGAAGTTGTTAATCCTATAAATAGCGAGGCTAATGGTATTACTAAAAATTCAATGATTGGTAATCTCAAACTAAGTTTAGCGCAAGCTGAGTCAAAATTTTCGGAGGTATCTCAGAAATTGGGACTTAACCATCCAAATTATGTAGGTGCAAAAGCAGAAGTTGAGAAATTGCGTACTGAACTTAATAAATTTATAAAAAATACTATGCATACTGCCATTAGTCAAGAAGCAGAGATACGCGCGGCGCTTGAAGAGCAGAAAACAAAAGTATTATCACTAAATCGTGCGAGAAATGAGCTACATATTCTTTTTAAAGAAGTAGAGGGGGCTCAACAAGCTTATAACAATGCAATGCAGCGGTTAAATCAAACAACTCTTGAAGGGCAAGCTAATTTATCAAGTGTCTCTATTCTTGATTTAGCGAAGATTCCAGACACACCATATAGCCCTAAACTATTATTGAACATGATTTTATCGGTGATATTGGGTACTTTTTTAGGGCTTGGGGCCGGTTTAATTGCAGAAATGGTTGATCGGCGTGTGCGCTCACCAGAAGATCTGGTGGATGTGTTCAATGTACCAGTGCTTGGTGTTATAAAAAAAGAGGTATTAAAACAGAAGTACCTGAAATTGAATTGGCCGCGTTTGATTTAATGATTATTCTTGAATTCAGAATATGGAGAATAAAATGGGTCTGACAAGTTCTTCAGAAACTAGGAAACTTAGCGATTCTAGTTCTATTAATACAAATACATCTCAGCTTCGCAAGTTTAGTATTGGACATCTTCTGTTGGATATGGGAAAAATTACGCCAGCAGAGGCAGAGCGTGTGCTGCGCTTGCAAAAAGAGAGCGGCTTGCGTTTCGGTGATGCTGCGCTTAAATTAGGTCTAATTACTGAGGCCGACATACAGCTAGTTCTGGCGCAACAGTTTGACTACCCTTATCTATCACCCGGTCAAGGAAATCATTCGCCGGAATTGATTGTTGCATATCAACCTTTTGGCACCCAAGTCGAAGTTTTTCGTGCTGTGCGGAGTCAGTTAATGCTGCGCTGGTATACTACTGACCGCAAAGCGCTCGCAATAGTTAGTTATAACTTAGGTGATGGTGTGAGTCTTTTTGCAGCAAATCTTGCTGTAGTATTTTCTCAGCTTGGTGAACGTACATTACTTATAGATGCTAACTTGCGTTGCCCTCAGCAGCATGAAATCTTCAATTTAAGAAATAGGCAAGGCCTATCTGATGTCCTAGCAGATCGTGCGAGTATTTCTGAAGTAATTGCAAGAATAGATTCATTTACTGATCTCTCAGTATTGCCAGCGGGTACGCTTCCGCCAAACCCTTTGGAGCTTCTCAACCGTAACTTGTTTGACGAACTGAACGATCGATTTGCCAGTCAGTTTGATATTATTCTCTATGATACTTTGGCCTTTTCAAGTGGCTCAGATGCGCTTGCTATTGCTGCACGTACAGGTGGGGTATTAGTAGTTGCGCATAAAAACAATACTCGATTAAGCGATATTAGTGCCATTAGAGAGCAACTTAAGTGCAGTGGTGCTGAGGTGGTTGGCTCTGTATTAATTGATTTTTAGAATAAATAAGCTATGTTCTCGTATGTATCTCAATTTCGCGGTTTAAAGTCCACTATTTCAGACTGGTGGCCTATTTTGTTTGGATTGTTGACTTTATACATACCAACTTTCTCTGGTCTTATTAACGAGTTATGGGCTACTGAGGAACAAGCGCATGGACCAATCATATTGCTTCTCTCTCTCTGGCTTATTTATCGGCGGTGGCCAGAAATGATAAAAAGAGGTGAGAGATCGTCAATTTCTATTTTTGGATGGATATTTTTTTTTATAGGTTTGTTACTTTATATTTTTGGTCGTTCTCAACAGATATTAACTTTTGAATTAGGTTCTTTTATTTTATTGTTGGGGGCTATTTTACTTATTAAATGTGGTGGTAATGCTCTGAAGATTATGTGGTTTCCATTTTTCTTCTTGCTGTTTATGATCCCATTGCCTACGCCGTTAGTTAGCTTACTTACCGCGCCGATGAAAATGGCAGTTTCGGTTGTGGCAGAGCAGATTTTATTTTGGGCCAACTATCCGATTTCGCGAACTGGTGTAATTTTACAAATTGGACAATATCAGCTTCTTGTGGCAGATGCCTGCGCTGGCCTCCAAACACTGCTGACATTGGAAGCGCTGGGTCTTTTTTATTTGAACCTCGTACATCATACTTCAGTTTTTCGTAATGTGGTATTGGCTATCCTAATTATTCCGATTTCTTTTACTGCTAACGTTACTCGCGTTATTGTACTAACATTGATTACTTTTCACTATGGCGATGCAGCGGGGCAAGGATTCCTTCATGGGTTTGCTGGGATGGTATTGTTTGTGACTGCATTAGTTCTTATTCTTAGCGTTGATTCAGTATTGCAATATTTTGTTAAAAGGCAATCGGTGAATGTTTCGCAACCTATTGTTAGTAATAGCTAGCCAATTTATCGGTATATCTTGTTAAGATATCTGCGGATTCAACTCCCCATTCCTTGAGGAGTAAGCAATACCCTGCTGCTTTTGACCGAGGGGCGTTATTTAAGAATTTCTTAGGGTGCAAAATAATAGGATGTTAAGCCAATGAAAAGATCTTTAATTATTAGCATTATTATGGGTATAGCGATGGTGTTATCAGGCGCCTTAACTATGGCATTAACTCCAACTAATAAGATTGCAGATCAGAAGGAGAAAATCAATCTTGAAGCGATGATTCCATCTAATTTTGGAGATTGGCGAATAGATCAGTCAATTGTTCCGCTGCAAGTAGATGCTGGAACACAAGCCAAGCTTAATAAGATATATAATCAAACGTTAGCAAGGACTTACGTTAATTCTCTGGGGGAGCGTATTATGCTTTCAGTCGCTTACGGGGGAGATCAGAGTGATAATCTATCTGTACATAAACCCGAAGTATGCTACTACACACAAGGTTTTGAGGTTATGAAAACTTTAGCTGACGAATTGCTTACGCAATATGGGAAATTACCGATAAAACGTTTATTGGCTGTTAAGGGTAATCGTAGTGAGGCTATCACTTACTGGATCACAATTGGTAGTAAAGCCGTTATGCCGGGTATTGATGAAAAGTTGCAAAAAATTCGGTATGGTTTAACTGGAGATGTACCAGACGGGATGTTGGTGCGTGTGTCCTCTATAAACTCTGATAAAGATAAGGCTTATCAGCTTCAAGCTATTTTTGTTCAGGATTTGTTATCCTCTGTTGATAACAGTGTACGTACCAGATTAATAGGGACTTTTGGTGTATAAGAATAATTTTTCTTATAAAATAAGTATGTCGACTGAGTCGAGTGGTCAGAAGGTATTGTATTTTATTGTTTTAGCCAGTGTGCTAATGGCGATGCTGTTAGGTTTAATTGCGGTAACTGGTAATCCAATTATTATTAGTATCGCAGTTGCTCTTATAGTGAGCATGGCACTGTTAATCAGAGTGGATTGGATTGTCTGGTTAATCTTATCACTTGGCTTGCTAGTGATAGGGTTACTCCCATTATATTTTGATCATTTTACTTCAAAGGTATCTTGGGGAGTGTCGATGCTAGGTTTTGTATTGATGCTTCTAGCATTAGTAAAGATTGTTATGGCACCAGAAGCCAGAAAAAATACACCGGCTTTCGTATGGGTTGCTCTTGTTTTTATGGCTTATGCATTGATTAATTCTCTTGTGCAGTGGCATTCTTTTGGTGAAACGGTTGGTGGCTTCAAGCGTTACTTTCAAGCATGGGGATTAGTCTTTGCTTTGTGTTGGATTACGTTCGATAAGCAGCAGATTCGCTACTGGAGATTGTTTTTTCTATTTGTCGCATTAGTGCAACTGCCCTTTGCAATTTATGAACGGGTTATCTATGTTCCGATCCGAGAAGGATTGCAAAGTTCATATCCGGGTATGGTACCTATCGATGTTGTTAGTGGGACTTTTGGGGCAAGTTTTACCGGTGGAGGGGCAAGTGGTGAAATGGCAACTTTCCTTATTATCATATTAGCTTTCCTATTGGCACGACAGAGAGAGAAAGTGCTACCGAGCAATAAACTTTTTTTACTTGCGCCAATAATATTGGCGCCATTATTGCTATCGGAAGTGAAAGCAGTAATTGTCATGATACCATTAATGTTTTTTGTGCTTTATCGTAACGAGATGTTAACCCAGTTTCATCGCTGGTTGATTGGTTTGTTTGCAATCTCAATTTTTGTTGTGGTTGTAGGTTATGCTTATTTATTTGCCATGTCGCAAGATAAAGAAATGAGTATGACTGAATACATAGAAGACACTTTAGAATATAATTTTTACGATAAGGGGCACTTGGGGGAAAATTCACTTAATCGTAAAACTGTATTGCCTTTTTGGTTAGAAAAACAAGGTTTTCATGATCCTGTGTCTTTTGTGTTCGGAAATGGATTGGGTAGTTCTCATATTTTCACGGGGGGGCATATGGATATGCGTCATTTTGGTTACGGTATCGGTTTAACGGCTGCATCAACGCTGCTTTGGGATATTGGTTTATTGGGTACTGGCTTGTTCTTTATTATCCTTATACTGGCTTGGCGTTGTGCTGCGCAATTGCGGCGAGAATCTGCCACACCAGAAGTTAGAGCTGATGCTGCGGCTATCCAGACGGCTTTAGCGTTATTTGTTTTTTATCTCTTTTATCGTTTAGGTATGCTGGAAATATTGAGTCTTCAAATTCCATTTGCTGCTCTGCTGGGTTACTTGGCTTGGTTACATTGCGAGCATACTTGTGCAATAAACGATAAATAGATTGTAGGCATTTTGTAATGGTAAGCTGTTACTTTAGGGAGACTAGTAGGAAAAGTAATTGTTGATACAAAGTCGTAAGTTGAGGGGGAAAATTGGGGAAGGATCGTTTTAACCAGGTCACTTCTTTCTTTGGGTGATAAACGAACATTTCACTTCATTTCTTTTGCGAAAAAGACCACCGCTTGCTTTAGTGTTATCCATACTAGCTTAAGCTGCTTAATTTGCGTTTTCAATTATCGGATTTCTTCCTGCTCCCGTGTCAGTTTTCCGTTGCCTCGGAATGATTGGTCAGCATCATTCGCCGGTATCCCCTGATTCACTTTCTCAGCATATTGACAGTGATTTCCAGGCTTTGAAATGCTTCTGCCGTCGTATGTCCCTGATCCAATACCAGACTAACTGCATTCGTAAACTCCGTAAACTCCCCCTGTAAGTAGACAAAGATCAGTAGAATTTTGGAACCTCCTGA
>CAYQZF010000099.1:0-9137 GCA_964421895.1 uncultured Nitrosomonas sp.
CTTTATCTTCTGTATATTCTTGCTGCAACTCGCCCGCTACGACCGCCATGGTTGACAGCGGCGTGCCGAGCTCATGCGCGGCGCCGGCGGCCAATGTGCCCAGCGCGATGATTTGTTCGTTGCGTAACGCGTGTTCCCGGGCTTTCGCCAGATCCTGATCGCGCTCGCGGATGGATGAACTCATTTTCACGACGAACCATGCAATGATGACGGTGCTTAATACAAAGGCCAGCCACATCCCTGACACATGCAATGCAAATTCAACCAGATGCTTATTGTGATCATGCGGCAGCGGTACATAATTGAACAACAACGAGGTGTAGCAGGCGATGGTGATGACGGCCATAATCCAGGTATAGCGCCACGGCAGCGTGGCGGCGGCTATCGTCATGGGTAGTAAAAAGAATGAGATGAATGGATTCGTTGAGCCGCCGCTGAAATACAGTAATGTGCCGAGCGCCAAGACATCGATTAATAGTTGCAGAAAAAATTCCAAATGAGATACCGGCCAATTCCGATGCAACCGGATCCATGTCAACAGATTTAACAAAGCAAGCACTGCAACAACCGTGATCATTTGCACCCAAGGAATTACGATATCAATAGTCCAGTAAACTAATGCAAAGGTCACGCACTGGGCGGCGATGGCGATATTTCGAAGCATGAACAAACGTTGCAGATTTTTACTGAGCGGGGATTGACTGAGGTCACTGAACATTTAGGATGGTGTTGCTTTGATTGCCTGCAAAATTGCTAACATTAGCTTAAATTTTATAGTATGGCTATGCGACAAATTGTCTCATGCAGATTCTGTACAAGATTGCGTGAAAAAAACGGAGTGTATTTAAGCCTTAGCGCAACCGGAATGATGGATCCATAGCAATAGGAACATTTACCTGAGTCATGGTAAGCTACGGTGTTTTCGTTTAAAATCGCGAGCCGGATTTATGCTTGATGGAAGGTGGCATCATCTTGTTGAAATTATTTTATGATTCTGATCCTTGCTCCTAATGCCCGGCACGATAGTCCGGAATATAAACAGTTGATGGCGCATCTTGCCAACATTCCCGGAATATCGGCACGCATTCATACCGAAGCTGGCGCCGAGCAAGCATTAACAGAGATTTACCTGATCGGTAATACCAAAGTGCTATCGATTGAAGAAGTCAGCTGCCTGCCTTGTGTCGATCGTGTAGTCAGAGTTTCCGAGGAGTATCGGGTTCTGGGGCGGCACAAAGATGATGACCGGCCAACCCATTTTGATTACAACGGTGTTCGTTTTGGACAAGATTCATTGAACGTGTTTGCCGGATTGTGTGCGGTGGATACCATCGAGCATGTTGAAACCATGATGAAAGCACTGCGCGAACATGGACAGGTTTGTACGCGCATGGGGGCATACAAACCGCGGACCAGTCCCTATTCATTCCAAGGTCATGGAAAAACCTGCTTACCCTATGTTTTCGATTTAGCAGGAAAATATGGAATCAAAGTGATCGCCATGGAGATTACGCACGAATCGCATTTGGAAGAAATACGCAATGCGTTGTACCAAACGGGAAGTGCAACCGGAGTCATGCTGCAAATTGGAACCAGAAACACGCAGAATTTTGAGTTGTTGAAAATCGTCGGCCGGCAGCAAAAATTCCCGGTTTTGATTAAGCGGGGTTTTGGCATTACTTTGGATGAATCATTAAACGCGGCTGAATATTTGGCTTCGGAAGGGAATCGCAAAGTGGTATTTGGTTTGCGCGGCATGAAAACAAATATGGGGGATCCGCATCGCAATTTTGTTGATTTTTCGCATGTCCCTGTTGTCAAACGCCTGACGCGCATGCCGGTTTGTATCGATCCGTCCCATTCTGTGGGTACCCGTGCCGGTTCACCCGATGGTATTTTGGATATCATGCATGTCACAGCGCAAGGTGTCGTCGCGGGGGCAAATATGGTGCTGGCCGATTTTCATCCGGCGCCAAGCAAGGCGTTGGTTGATGGTCCGCAAGCTTTGTTGCTAAAAGAATTACCGCAATTTCTGGAAGATATTCAAATCGCCCGGGAAGCTTATGAAAAACGTGTTGCATTGAGCCGGCGCTATCAAGACGTGTCAAACTAAATTTTAACACCCTAAACTTGTATCGATGAGTAAGTTTAGATTGCCTTTCCATTGTTGGAGGATAAATAAATGATCAAAGTATTACTGTCGAACCCGAGGGGGTTCTGTGCCGGTGTGGACCGTGCGATCGAAATTGTTGAACGCGCGTTAACCATGCATGGCGCACCGATTTATGTACGACATGAAGTGGTGCATAACCGCTTCGTAGTCGAGAATCTCGAAAAGAAGGGAGCCGTATTTGTTGAAAATCTGGATGAGGTACCGCAGGACAGCATTCTGATTTTCAGTGCGCATGGCGTGTCGCATGCGGTAAGACGAGAGGCAGCTGAACGGAAATTAAAAGTATTTGACGCCACGTGTCCGTTGGTTACCAAAGTACATGTCGAAGTAGCCAAAATGCGCAAGGAAGGGAAGGAGATTATCATGATCGGCCATCAAGGGCATCCAGAGGTTGAAGGCACGATGGGGCAAATTGAAGGCAAGGACAACGGCATGTACCTGGTCGAAACAGAAATGGATGTCGACACCTTGAAAGTTAAGGATGAAAGCAATCTGGCGTATGTGACGCAGACGACATTGTCGGTCGATGATGCTGCGCGCATTGTGGATGCTTTGAAGAGAAGGTTTCCGCAGATTGTCGGTCCTAAAAAAGACGATATTTGCTATGCCACGCAAAATCGGCAGGATGCCGTTAAGAAAATGGTGAGTCAATGTGACTTGGTCATCGTCGTAGGTTCTCCCAACAGCTCGAATTCTAACCGGCTTTGTGAAGTGGCGAGAAATGCCGATGTGGAAGCGTATATGGTGGATCGTGCTGAGCAATTACAGGAATCGTGGTTCGTCGGGAAGAAGAATATCGGTATAACAGCCGGCGCTTCTGCACCGGAGATACTGGTACAACAAGTGATTGCCCGTCTTAAACAAATTGGCGCCGAACAAATCGGTGAAGATGTGACAATTGAAGAATTGAGTGGTGTTGTGGAATCGGTTGTATTTCCGCTACCCAAAGCTTAGGAGCTATAAAAAGTGGCGAGGTGGTCGAACCAGGCGAGAAGGTGCAGTTTACGAGGGAACACAGCCTGATTTCAATACCGTAAGACCGAATGCAGTAGTTTCTCAATGCTTCCTTAAATAGTTAGTGAGTTAGTGCTTATTCCATCCCGCTTGGTAAGGAGTGGTATCAAGCGGTTGCGATGCCCCGGTGATTTCATTTGCCAGTATCTCGGCACTGGCGGGAGCCATCGTGACGCCATAGCGAAAGTGGCCGCTATTGATCAGTAAATTATGAATATCGGGATGCCTTCCAATCGTTGGGATATTTTCCGGCGAAGCTGGACGCAATCCTGACCAGTGTTGCTTGAGCGGCATTCCTCGAAGTATCGGCAAAATGGTTTGAGCATGCTGCAAAAGGTAATCTCGAGCGCTTGCCGTTGTTTGTTTATCAAACCCAGTATCTTCCAAAGTGCTGCCGATCAGCAAATGACCATCGCGGCGTGGGATGAGATAGACGTTATTTTGCACGATAATGGGGTGTATTGGCGGCGCGTCAAATTTAAATAGTAGCATTTGTCCTTTGATCGGTCTAATGTCCAGTCCAGACGCATGAATTCCCAACATTTCTTTACTCCATGCGCCAGCGCAAACTATGTAATAGTCGGCGGCATATTCACCGCATGATGAATCAATGACTTGTATTCGTTGATGTGCGGTTTTAAAGTGATTAGCCGTACAGTTCTCAATGATTTTCCCTCCCAATAACTCAACACGGCTGCGCAATGCACGTAAGAGTCTCGAATTGCGGATCTGAGCTACATCAGGTAGAAATAAGGCGTTATCTTGCGACCTCAGTGTGTGAGTTTCGGCATCGTTTGAGTAAATATCGTAAGCTGAGCGTTTTTCCATACTAATACCTTGCCCCGAACACCATAGTCGTGCAGTTTCTCCATCAAACGGTGGCAATATGAGCATACCGGATATTTCGTACTCGGGATCGATGCCGGTTGTTTGATGTAGCACTGAAACCCAAGCTGGAAATTGCCGCGCGCTGTAGCCAGCAAGATGAGCAACGGCAGCAGAATAATCCCAAGGAAAAAGTGGCGACAGGATGCCGCCACCCGCCCAAGATGCCTCCTCTCCAGCTTTGTTGCGTTCTAGAATTGTAACTTTAGCACCTTGAACTAGAAGGTGCTCTGCGGTTGCAAGTCCTATGATTCCCGCGCCGATGATAATGATGTCTTGCTTCATGACAAACAGATTACTTGTTGTTACGTTGCAAGAAGTCTTGGCAATGCGAATTTTGTTTCATATGAATTGAGTAATAATGCTTTGTACTGAATTGACAAATTGTATGAAACGTTAAAATTGTGCTTGAAAAGCTAAAGTTTGTCTAAATTATGGCCGCTAAAGTTTAGCCGGTAGTTGGCTGTACATGAGCTTATAAAATTGGCGCGGAATATTCAAATGAGAAGAAGACAGCTGGTCAACCAGCCATCTCAAAATGGTTTTACTTTAATCGAGTTACTCGTCACATTGAGTGTGGCGGGTATTCTGTTATCACTTGCTGTGCCAAGCTATCGCACGTTTGTGCAAGACAACTTACTGATGACGCAGAGCAATAACTTCTATTCCACACTAGCCTTAGCAAAAAGCGAAGCCATTCGGCGCAGCAATCCTGTCACGGTTTGCCCAAGTACCAATGGAACTGGCTGTACTGGCGGAGCTGTCTGGTCCAATGGCTGGCTTGTTTTTTCTGATCCCAATAGTAATGGAGTGGTTGAGGCTGGCGAGGAAATTCTACAAATTGGCGCCGCTTTCACAAGCGGCAATACATTTTCAGGGACGAGGGCAAGAGTGACATTTACGGCTAACGGTTTTTCGATGGCATCCAATGGTACTTTTTCGATATGTGACAGCCGAGGAGCAGCGTATTCCAAAGCCATTATCTTAAATAATCAAGGCCGCTTCCGTTCTGAGACAGGTACCGGAACATGCGGATAGATCGGATTTCTATAATAAGAACGCAAATGCGAACCAACGGTTTCAGTTTAATAGAAGTGCTGATCACAATTCTAATCGTCTCGTTTGGTTTATTGAGCATGGCGGCATTGGTTGTATCAGGTGCGCGCGGCAACAATGTCGCATACTACCGTTCGATAGCAAGTAAACAAACAGAAGATATCGCCGATCGCATGCGTGCCAATATAGCCGGTGTAGTTGCCGGCGCATACGATGGGCTCATAGCTGGCATTCCAAATAGCTCGGATTGTGCGGCTAGCGTATGCAATCCAACACAAATAGCTGCTTATGATCATGCGCAATGGAACACAGCAAACGCAAGATTACTTCCTGGTGGAATTGGAACGGTAAATGGAAGCTTAGCGGCGGGGTATTTGGTTACATTGATGTGGGCAGAGAAAGAAATGAATGGTGAAACTGATCAAAATTGCCCTGGAGGTGAAGTGAATACACGGTGCTTTGTCACAAGGTTTGTACCATGATGAACTCATCGGTGAGCCGAAATAGATTCACGGACTATCGGGGAAATGGTGTGCCGGGGACTCAGCATGGATTTACTCTGGTCGAGTTGATGGTTGGCATGACAATAGGTTTGGTATTGCTGCTTGTTATCGGCAGCGTATTTGTCAGCAGTCGGCAAGTTTTCCGCGAACAAGAAGATAATGCGCGCGTACAAGAAGGCGGACGTTTCGCATTGGAGATTATTGGGCGCAGTATTAAACAAGCCGGATATGTGGAAATGCCTTTCACAGGCTTTAAAGTGGCTTTTGCCGGCACTGCCATTAGCGGTACCAATGGCGGTGCCGGTGTGGCTGATACATTGACTTTGCAATATGAGGGCGCAATTGGGGATAGTAATTGCGAAGGAAAGGGAGTTACTGTAGCGGGCACAATTATTCAGAATTATTTCAACATTGATGTCGCTAATGCGGAATTGCAGTGCGACGGTCAAATTTCGGATACTCCGACAGCGCCTGGAGCGCCACCATCAGGGCAAGTTTTATTGAGTAACATAGAAGATTTACAAATTCTTTATGGAATAGATAACGACGGTGATCAGTCCGTTGATCAGTATGTCGTGTTACCTGCGGATTGGAATGATGTTATTACCGCACGTGTTTGCGTTTTAGTTCGCTCGGAAAAGATCAATGTTGTTTCTGCAGGTAATTACTTGGATTGCAGCGGAACATCGATCGCAATTCCAGCCGATAGGCGACTCAGAAGAGCTTTCACAGCGACATTTAATTTACGTAACCGTATAAATGGCACACCATGAATAGAGACTTATATCGTCACCAGCGGCAGAGTGGAGCGGTATTTGTGACGGGTTTGATTTTTCTGCTGGTTTTATCGCTTCTTGGAATAACAGCTGCAAAAATGGCAACGGTGGAAGAGCGGATGTCCGCCAATATACGGGATCGTATGCTTGCAACACAGGCGGCTGAAATGGCTTTGCGTTATGCCGAACATCATATTCGCGATAATGATCCTTCCACGAATTCCCCCAAATCAATCGAAGGAATGAGTGAATTCGATACAAGCTGCACAGATGGATTTTGTTATTACGGTTCTGGTATTGATGCACCAATCGTACCTTCATGGATCACGTATTGTAGTCCGACTTGCCCTATCAGTTATGTTGCAGGCAACACTTTTAGAGTTGACGGTGTTGCGTATACGGCACCCGTCTTGCCGGTTGGTGTGCCAGCACCCACATATTTGATCGAGGGTATTCAAAAAACTCCACCAGGTAATTTTTTAAGATACTACTACCGTATTACAGTTCGGGCTCAAGGGGTTAAACAAGGCACTGTAGTTTGGTTGCAAGAAGTTTTTAGGCCATAAAAATATAAAAAGACTATAAGGGGGGTGCGAAGATCATGACGAGAAAATTTTTAACGATGGGAAATGTGGTTAGCTTTTCTCTAGCCTTTTTAACGAGCAACGTTCAAGCATTATCACCACTTTCCAATACGCCTCTCTTCCTGGGAGGTAATATTTCTCCGAATATCATGTTTACACTTGATGATTCTGGATCAATGCAGTTTGAGATTTTGCCAGAAGATTTGATTCTTCAAAGTGTATATTTCATGTTTCCTCGCGCATCAGGGGTTTATGGTGCAGCTGATTACAGTAACTATTCTGTCGATTTTGATCCTGCTAATAAATACTCTGCCTCGTTACGTTCCAGCTATGTCAATCGGATTTATTACGATCCTACAATAAGATACCAGCCTTGGAGTAATTCGGATGGATCATTGATGAGTAATGCCAGTGCTACGTGTGCTTTCCATAATCCATTGAATACTGCAGCAGGGTGTCGCAATCTCACGGTAAATAATACACAAACTGCGCGCTGGCTTAATAATGACGGAACTCTTTCATCCAGCTCATCAAAGACTTTCTATCCTGCGGTTTATTTCAAATATAACAGTGGTCCTACCAATTCAGCCAGTAGTTATACTAAGATCGAAATAAAATCTTCTACCTCTACTTATGTTGGCGGAGCAAATCGTTCTGATTGTGCTGCTGCTCCTAACTGTACCTATAATGAAGAGATTCAGAACTTTGCCAATTGGTATACCTATTATCGTTCTCGCGTTTTGTTGGCACGTGCAGGGATCGGCAAGGCATTTGTTGCGCAGGGAAATACCATGCGCGTTGGATTCGCTACGATAAATCAAAGCGCCTCGACTATCGATGGTGTGTCAACAAGTGTTGTGGTTAGTGGCGTCAGGCAATTTACCGGTACCGATAGAACAAGTTTCTTTAATAATCTTTATACCCAAGATATTCCTGCAATGGGGACACCACTCAGGACTGCTGTTGACAAGGTGGGAAAATACTTTCAACGAACTGATGATAAAGGTCCTTGGGGTGAAACCCCGGGAACGACAGGTGGTACGCAATACTCTTGCCGTCAGAATTACAATATTTTAATGACGGACGGTTATTGGAATGATAGTACTGCGCCAAGTATAGGCAATGCCGATAATTTAACGGGTTCTTCCATTACCAATAATTCTTCACTGCCCGTACCGGCAACTTATACTTACACACCTGTACTTCCATATTCTGATAGTTATAGTAATACACTGGCGGATGTGGCGATGAATTATTGGAAGAATGATTTACGGAGTGATTTATCGAACAATGTTCCCACCAATCCTGCTGATCCAGCTTTTTGGCAACATATGGTGACTTTTACTGTAGGCTTAGGGGTGAGCGGAACACGCACTACATTACCATCCGGATCGGAATCGTGGCCTGATCCAACTGCAAGCGATGCAGCAAAAGTGGATGATCTTTGGCATGCTGCTGTAAATGGCCGAGGTGCTTTTTTTAGTGCTGCTGATCCAACCAGTTTTGCTAATGCTTTATCCAATACACTATCGCACATTGTGGCACGAACGGGTTCAGCGTCAGCAGTAGCTGCCAATTCAAATTCGTTAATAACAAACGGACGTGTTTACCAAGCAAAGTTTAATAGCGGTGATTGGAGTGGACAGTTATTATCGATTCCAATCAGCTCAACAGGAGTACTGGGTGCCACTGAATGGGATGCCGGACAAGTTTCACTTGCATCGGGAACAATTGCACCAGCTTCTCGCGTCATTATCACAAAAGGCAGTAGTGATGGGGTTTCATTTGAATATGCTAATTTAACCACTGCACAAAAAGCTTTCCTCAATAAAAATGCTGCTGGTACAACCGATAATTGCGGACTGGAGAGGGTGGCCTTTATACGGGGAGATTCGGCGCATGAAGGTGCGACTGGAACGTTCACTTGTGCTAGCTCAACTTCCATCAATAATTTTCGCATTCGGCCAAGTAGTAAATTGGGTGATATCGTTAATTCAGGGCCGCTTTATGTCGGAAAACCTATGGCAGGTTATTCGGATGTGGATTATCCCGGTTATGCATCATTCAAGAATAACTATAAGGATCGTACTCCAATGATATATGTTGGCGCCAACGATGGAATGTTACACGGATTCAATGCTTGCAT
>CAYQZF010000100.1:0-9078 GCA_964421895.1 uncultured Nitrosomonas sp.
GGCATCCACCTCGCTGCAGCTATCATTTGGCTTAATTGACCACACGCCTTAGTTCAATATCTCATTCATTGTGAAGCAATCAATGAATGATAATCCTCATCCTCCGAATTGATCATTAAAATGGGTGGAATCTTATAAGCTGCTCTCATTTGCAGATAACGATCAACTTCAATTTAGCATCTCCTTTTTTACACTTCCCCACACTTTGTAAAAAAACTTCTATTATCGTTGCTGTTATTATGCTGTTCTCAGCACGATTGCCAGAAAAGGCCAGGGGGATTCCAGGCTCGCTTAAAAACAATCGCGCTGGTTGGTTATGCCGCTGCGGGTTTGTTCAAACATTGTTCTAGTGACTTAATCAGGGCGTTGTAATTTTCATGCTCGGGCCTGATCGTAAAAATGTCCGGTATTTGATAAATTGCTTCAGTTTTTAGATAACGATCTGTTTCGATCTGGTAAAGCAAAAATAGCGTTGCTTGAACTTCAAGCAATTTTTCCGCTGACAAAGTAACGCCATGCTCTTTTAATGCTGTATCCAAGCGGTTCACTTGGCTAAACCACAAATCGGGCACGATGTGCGTTAATACTCTGCGAGTGATTTCATTATCAAGTGCTCGCTCATCTCTTAGTGTTTCTGTTGAAACCGGTTTCACACCCTGGTTTCCGTCAATTCGCCATGACTTGGTTTGGGTTATATCAAGGTTCCTCTTTCGCCATTCAATCGCGCTTTGCAAGGAATCACAAGGCATTCCGCGCTTTTTCAGCCGGTTGCACATTTGCACGCTGATTTTCAATCCTGCCGCTAAGTCTGAAGTTCTCATGTCAATTTCTTGTGTATTTTTGAAACCCATTGAAAAAATTACCGGGCTAGAATTTAATTGAGGATTGAATCACCCGCACACTAAAATATCTCTGGAAGTACCTTGAGTTACTCCAAAATCATGCCGCCTTCTGCAAATACAAATACTTCTGAAACTCTATAAACAGCGAACTGATATTGGCCGTATCGCCCAAAATGGCTTTGGCATCTTCTAATGACTGATATTTGTTTATCAGCAAGGTAGGTAATTTATCCTGATCAAGCTCTTCCACGCCTGCTTCAATATATTTGCTCAATACAAATTCGATAAACTCTTGTTGCTTGCTGTTGAGCAAAGCAAAAATGGTGGCTTCGGCGGCGGCGGCGCGTTCTTCCCGTGTCATTGGTTTTATGTCGCTATTAAAAACGTATTCCAATACATCAAACAGGTCGCTTTTTTCTGCATCGATGAGTTTTTGCAGCGTAGATAGTTCTTCTTTGCCAAATCCAGCATCATCCAATTTTTCCAATAGTGCTTTGCGGGTGCCCGGGTTGCTCCAAATGATGCGCAATTCCTCTTCGCTTTTGAAAAGATTGGGCAGTTCTCCAAACAGATTATTCAAAAATTCTTCCGCTGAAATGGGTTTGCCATCGCTACTCCAAAACGAGGTGGAAACCATGTGCTGTATTTCTCTTTCCTTGCCGTCCTTCAGTTTGATTTTTACTTTCTTGGTACAACCGCAAGGCTTTTGGCCGCATTTCGGGCATGGTTGCGGCAATTCCTTTTCGCATTCGCAAGGTTGTTTACCGCAAACCTTGCATGGCTTGGGCGGCTCTTTCTCGCATTCACAAGGATTTTGCTCACATTTGGCGCAAGGCTCTTCATCCACCGGCTCCCCATCCCATTCAGGATCGGAAAAATGATGATAAGCATCGACAAAATCATAAATAGTAAAAAACTCTTTGCCGTCAAACAGCCGTGTACCCCTGCCCACAATCTGCTTAAACTCTATCATTGAGTTAATTGGCCGCATTAAAACAATGTTGCGTATGTTTCTGGCATCAACCCCCGTGGATAGTTTTTGTGAGGTAGTCAGTATGGTCGGGATGGTTTTTTCGTTATCTTGAAATTCCCTTAAAAACTGTTCGCCTATTTCGCCATCATTGGCAGTCACACGAACACAATAATTCGGGTTATTGCTTTTCTTGTATTGATTGATTAAATCACGAATAGCCGCAGCATGTTCTTGTGTGGCACAGAAGATGATGGCTTTCTCGTTCTGATTGGCTTCATCCATAAATATTTGAACACGCTTAGCTTCTCTTTGCTTTATTTCAATGATCCTATTGAAATCATCTTCAGTGTAAAGCCTGCCTTCTTCTATTTCACCCTCAATGATTTGATCATCGCTGGTGTAGATATAATCATCCAGCGTGGTTTTGATGCGTTTTACTTTAAAAGGCGTTAGAAAACCATCGTTGATGCCTTCTTTTAGCGAATAAATATAAACCGGTTCACCAAAATATTTATAGGTGTTGATGTTCTGTTCTTTCTTCGGTGTTGCGGTTAAACCCAATTGAACAGCCGGGGAAAAGTATTCCAGAATACCGCGCCAATTGCTTTCGTCATTGGCTCCGCCCCGGTGACACTCATCGATGATGATGAAATCGAAATAATCGGGAGGGTATGCGCCAAAGTAAGGGGTTGGCTTTCCTTCTGCATCGGTGCCGCTCATGAAGGTTTGAAAGATGGTGAAGAAAATGCTGCCGTTGGTAGGCACATTGCCATTTTTTTTAATTTCATTCGGCCTTATTCTGACCAATGCATCATCGGGAAATGATGAAAAAGCGTTATAGGCTTGGTTAGCCAAAATATTGCGGTCGGCTAAAAATAATATTCTCGGCCTGCGGCTGCCATCACGCTTCAAGTTCCAACGGGTTTGAAACAGTTTCCAGGCAATTTGAAACGCAATGGCCGTTTTGCCCGTTCCTGTGGCAAGCGTTAATAAAATGCGCTGCTGATGGTTGGCTATCGCTTCCAGTGCATTCTTGATGGCAATTTCTTGATAATAGCGCAGTTGCCAAGTGCCGCTTTTATCTTCAAACGGAATGGCGGCAAATTTATCCCGCCACTCATTTTGCTCGGCAAAGGTTTTGTTCCAGAGTTCATCAGGTGAAAGGTAATCGGCAACCAAACCTTCAGCGCCGGTTTTCATGCAGATGCTGTAAATGGCTTTGCCGTTGGTAGAATAGGTAGTTTCTAAATTCAGTTTTGCGGCATACTGCTTG
The DNA here is from genome assembly GCA_964421895.1 of uncultured Nitrosomonas sp. Classification (GTDB taxonomy): domain Bacteria; phylum Pseudomonadota; class Gammaproteobacteria; order Burkholderiales; family Nitrosomonadaceae; genus Nitrosomonas. Next base: position 3,089 of record CAYQZF010000100.1, read on the forward strand.
GCTTGCGCCACGCCTTCGCCCACTTCCAGTTCATCGCTTTTGGCTTCTATGACCGCCAGTTTGATGCCTTTATAAACCAGCACATAATCAGCGGTTAGTTTCTTGGCTCTTACGCCACCTGTTTGGATTTTGCCTGCTGTAATGTTGTATTCACGCAGAATTTTAGAGCCTTCGACAACGCCCCAGCCACATGCCTTCAGCTTCGGATCAATGAGCTCCGCTCTAGTCTCTGCTTCGTTCATATTATTTTTTTATCACACAAGTATCACATAATTAGTCCCTGATAATAAACAAATTGCTAAATTATAGGGGGTGCAAAATCACATAACCATCACATAAGATTTCATGCCCAAAAAGGGATATAGCTCGCATATTTTCTTGATTTACTTTCAGGGTCGTCTTCCTTAATTACACCTTCTTCCAGGGCATCCCTGATAATGCGGAATGCAGTGGAATAATTATGGTCTTCAATTTTGAACCTTTCCCTCAGCGATTGATTGGTCATTTTTTCATTGGATACATATTTTAAACAAGCATGTTGATAACAAGCTCTTATTTTTTCCTTCTTATCCAATTCATTCAGGGTCTTGTAACTATACATCGTTACCCTAGTTCTATTCTCAGAAACAATCACATTAATGGGTGGAAGTTGGTACAACTCATTGTAAAAAATAACCTTATCCAACCCACTGCCCTTTTCTTCACAAAAACCCATTCTGCGCATTAAATCAGCCAATTTTTCATTCCGTGAAAGATAGGCATCTATAAACCTATCGGGTGTAACTAAAGGCGTTCCGGGGTTTGAAATTTCAATTCTGTCCGTAAAAATCTCTACCATCGGAAAACCTTTTTCTGTCAAATCCTGATGAATAAGTGCATTGGCCACTAATTCCCGAATTACTATTTCAGGATACATGCGGGTTTCTTTTCTCAGTGCCTTGCCGATTTCTTCATTGGCAGGCAACTGGCTATTAATCCAATCGACCATTCCTTCAAAACCTAAAGTATAGCCTTTGGCTCCGATTTGCTCTCTTTCGGTTTCTACTTTGTTTTTACCCTTGTAAACAATTACCCGAACTGGAGCAATAGTCAAATCTGGTGTACGGAGAATCAAGCGGTGGCCTGTTTCTGATCTCCCGTTTGTTGTTTTATGCCGTTGACGAATCTAATACCAGAGATGACACCTGCCAGCAGATTGTAGCCCCTCAACCGGAACCATTTTTTCTGAGCTGTTTCCATAAGCTTGAATGCCATAGCCAGCATTGTTGCCCGACTGCTGCAATTTTTGGTCTTGACTGTTCTCAATCTGACAGCGGCAAATACAGATTCAACCGGGTTAGTTGTTCTGATGTGTTGCCAGTTCTGTTGATCGGTCTGAGGCCAGCATTTGGCAATAGCCTTCCACAATCCTAGGGCGCCGTCACCGACAGCCAGTTTGAGTGCATCCTTGAGACCGCGCTGATTCAAATCCATTAACACTTCCGTCCAGCTCGCTTCAGACTCACGATAACCGTCCGACAATGCCAGCAATTCCTTACGTCCCGTTTCATCAGAGCCAATAGTCACCAGAAGACATAGCCGGTCGTCCATTCTCACTGTACTGTAGATGCCATCGGCCCAAATATAAACGTACCGCTTCTCGCTCAAGTCGCGGTGACTCCAGTCCCGATAATCCTGTTCCCATTCCTCCTTTAAACGCCCGATCGTAGCAGATGACAATCCCGGCGCATCCGGCCCCAACAAGTGTTTCAGCGTCTCGGCAAAATCTCCTGTTGAAATGCCTCTTAGATATAACCAGGGTAGAAATTCCTCAATGTTTCGTGTGCGCTTCAAGTACGGTGGTATCAAGCTGCTGTTAAATTTAATGCCAGAGCCTGAACGATCACGAACCTTGGGGACTTTGACTTCAATATCACCAAGCCCCGTTTGAATGGCTCGTTCCGGCAGATAGCCATTCCTGACCACTGCCGATTTTCCTTCGTCAGTTTTTAAACTGCCGTGCTGCTTGAGGAAGGCCGCTACTTCTGCCTCAATGGCAGTAGCCAGCATCTTACGCGCTCCTTCTCTCAATACTTCCTGCAGCGGATGATCTGGTGTGTTCAGCTTTAAAACATTATTATCTGTCATTGCGATGTTTCCTTTTTATTGGTTGATCTGGCGAGATCTTTTCCAACAGGTTACACCGCTTTCTTCTACCGACATACACCAGAAATGATCATAGCTCCCCGAACTGATTTTCTTTCTACGCTTTCAAAATCCTTTAATTGCTTGGCAAAAAGTAACGCTCCTAACTTAGTGATGGCGTAGCCTTTACTTTTCACAACCAATCCATCTTCTATAAACTTATCAATTACCGCTTGTTGGTGAGATGGATAGGGCAGTTTCATCAAATCAAAATAGGTTTCGGTGCTGAGAAATTTGGTGATGTCGGATGCATTTAAATTGTCTTTTGCAATTTCTTTTTCAAAGGGCGTGGTATCTTTTTTCCAAATCTTAGCTTGTTTTTCTGGAAACTCATTTAGTCTCCGGGTGATGGTATTAATACGGATAAAGGCTTGATGCAAAAACTCAACGGGTTGGTTTTTGGTTGCGGGAATTACATAAATCGATATATGGCGATTAGCATCGTAATCAAATTCGTAAACTGTAAAATCAACTCTTGGGTTTAAGCGTGTAACCAGCCAATGTTCAAGATCTTCATTGCCTTTGGTGTGTGATTTTGCCTTGAAGGTAGTGCCCTTGATGAGATGGGTTTTGTCTTCAACGCCAAAAACCAGATAGCCAAATGGCTGATTGTGGATACATGCACCGTTTGATAACGCCGATAAGCGTTCTCCGATTTCTTCGGGAGAATGAAAGTTCAGTTTAAATTCTACCCATTCGCTTTCATTGGGCTGTTTTACTAATTCGGTTAACAGTTCGATCAGCTGTTGATCGTTCATACAGCCACTACAGTTGTTTTCAGTTCGCCACTAAATGCTTTTTGAAGAATGGATTTCTTCAGTTGCTCCAGATCATTTAATTTTTGTTGGTATATGGTCTCTAGTTTTTTGGTTTGAATTGATAACTGATCAAGCTTGGCAACAATGGCTTGCTGCTCAGCATAAGAAGGTAATGGTATCCGCAAATCTTTAATCATTCCCAATTTCAGAAACTTGGTGTTTGCTCCAACAGATTTGTTTTTGAATTCTTTGAGACTGTTTAGCATTTGGAAATATAAATATCTATACAGCAGCCTACTCTCTTGATTCACCATTATCACATAAGTTCTTTGATAAGCATTGAATTTACCTTTATAGTGCTTGACATTGAAGTCACCTGATGCATTGTTCCCAGCTAGCAATATTGCTTCACAATCGAAAGCAAATTTATCAATAGCGTATACATCTCTTGAGCAGGTAAAGAATGGATACTGCCCGCCCACAATTGCAGCGTTTGAATCCAACTTCCCAGTTTTAATGTTCACTAACTCACCCAATGGGTGTTTTTCCGCGCTCACCGATTGCAAATAACTCTCAAAAAGTTCTTTGGCGTTTCTGAGGTTCTGTTCAGCATTGGCTTTTGCCTTGGCTATGGCGGAAAAGGCTTCATCTAATATAGCGACGATGCGTTGCTGCTCGGGGAGTGTGGGAAGAGGGATTTCAATGGCTTCAATTTGTGCTTTATTAATTGAATTAAAAACTGCGCCTGCATTACCCACAATTTCATTTTCGTGTTTCAATAAAAAATTGTAGAGAAATTCTTTATCTATTAATTCGCTTGCTCTAATTGCTGCAAGTCCACGTCCAATACAAATTTTTTGGGTTGCAAAGTTTATTGGACCTACAGGAGCACGAACAGACATCAGAATATCGTTAGCCTCTGCCTCCTTTGTTATCTTGGTTGTCCAGGTGGTAGGTTCACCAATATATTTCTCTGTAAATTCCTTTTTCCCTTGATAAAATGGCAATCCATTTTCTTCGCAATTATAGAATTTCCCTTCAGGGGATTGACCTGCGATAACCTTACATACTTCTCCAATATTTCTGATTTCCCAACCTTGCTTCATATCAATTCCGCAATCGAGTCTAATATTTCCGCACTTTCTTTATCCAAGGCTCTCATAGCTTGCAAGATTTCCTGCGGCTGGGGCAAGACGGTTTCAATTTTTTTGTTGGGGTTTTTGGCACTCAGGTCAAAAGTAGCTTGATCGATATCTTTTACATTAATGCTCCATGAGTTTTCGCTATCGGCAAAGGTTCTTTGCAGTCCCACAAACTCAGATAAGTCTTTTTCGTTAAGGGCATTAGTCTTGCCCAAATTTCTATCCAGGTTCAACTGGTAAAACCAAACTTTTTGGGTAGGCGCTCCTTTCTCAAAAAATAACACTACCGTTTTTACACCCGCACCGGTAAACGTTCCGCCCGGCAAATCCAGTACCGTATGCAAGTTGCAATTTTCCATTAAGAGTTTGCGCAAACTGATGCTGGCATTGTCGGTATTGCTCAAGAAGGTGTTTTTAATGATCACGCCAGCTTTGCCGCCCGCTTTCAGTATTTTGATGAAATGTTGCAAGAACAATGAAGCGGTTTCACCTGTCTTGATCGGGAAGTTTTGCTGTACTTCGGCGCGTTCCTTGCCTCCAAAAGGCGGATTGGCAAGCACAACATCGTAACGGTCTTTTTCTTGAATATCAGCCAAGTTTTCGGCAAGCGTGTTGGTATGCACAATGTTGGGAGTTTCCACACCGTGCAGGATCATGTTCATGATGCCAATGATATACGCCAGTGATTTTTTCTCCTTGCCGTAAAAGGTTTTCTTCTGAAGTATCTCGGTTTCACGGGTGCTGAGGCTTTTGCTGTGCTTGAGATAATCGAATGCTTCACATAAGAAGCCTGCACTGCCCGCTGCACCGTCATAAATTTTATCGCCGATTTTAGGCGCAACCACTTTCACGATGGTTTTAATCAAGGGGCGCGGCGTGTAGTATTCGCCGCCATTGCGCCCTGCATTTCCCATATTCTTGATTTTGTCCTCATAGAGGTGGCTCATCTCATGCTTTTCGGCATGGGTTCTGAACCTTAACTCATCAATGCGGTTAATGACTTCCCGTAAATTGTAGCCGCTTTGTATGCGGTTTTTCAGTTCAGTAAAAATCTCCCCGATTTTGTATTCAATGGTGTCGGCATGTTCAGCATCCGTTTTAAACTTTCTGAGATAGGGGAAAAGCTTATGATCCACAAAATCTTTGAGGTCATCGCCCGTTAATGCTTCGTGATGATCCAGCTTGCCTTCTGTATTTTTAGGCGCAGCCCAAATATTCCATTGGTAATCAGGCGCAATAATGCTTGTATAGGTTTTGCCAGTAAGTTCGGCTGATGTTTTTTTGTCTTTCTCCAAATCATCCAGATATTTCAAGAATAACACCCAGGAAGTTTGCTCAACATAATCGAGCTCGCTGCTGCACCCTGCATCTTTGTGCAGTATGTCGTCTATATTTTTAAATGTTTGCTCAAACACCGGAATCTCTTTGTCTTGTTGTTCTTTGCGTGATTTTATCGGCAATCTACCGGTAAATCATCCTAGTTGGGCATAGGGTAAATATAACGCCGGGATTTCCGCCTGCAAATAATGACCTAGCCAATACTTTCAAGCAGCTGCTTTTGCTGCTTCAAAAATTGCCGCATTTCCTTTTGCAGCTTGCTTAATCCATGCTTATAAGCGTTGCGGCTTGATCGGGCTTTGCCTTGCGGGGTTTTAGCGCCCGTCGATTGCTTCCACGGTTGCCAATTCCTGATCAATTCTGCCTGTTTCAATCGTTCCTCGGGTGTCCAATGGCGCATTGCTGTCCTCGCTTAATAGTTCGTTTGCTGAATTTTTTGTTTTCCGTGCGTGCGTAGCGGATTGGTCGCCGTTATTGATCTGCTGGTGTCCTTGTGCAATATTGGCTTGTTTAGCATAAACAATTGGCGGATTCTTGATCGTTGCCAGTATTTCTGCGGTGCGCGCGC
>CAYQZF010000101.1:0-9005 GCA_964421895.1 uncultured Nitrosomonas sp.
TCTGCGTCAGGGTAAAATCGTTCAGGATTACACGCGTGATATCCGCGATATTTTTATTCTCATCATGCATCAATTCATCCAGGCGCTAAACAGATTTCAAGAAAGCCGGAAAACTACCTTTCTCACTCATACGTTTGACCAGCAAGGCGAAAAACTGTTCTTTACTGTTCTCGAGCACTGGGGGAGAGATCATGATGTCACGTACTTCTCTTTAAATACTTCCGAATGCACGGGCCGGCCCGTCAGGTATCCTTGCACCAAGTTACATCCTTCCTGTTTTAAGAAACCCAATTGCGCATCGTTTTCCACACCTTCGGCTACTACTAGTAGATTCAATCCTTCCGCCAGGCTCAAAATCGTACCCACGATCGCCATGTCTTCCGTGCTGCTCACCACATCATCCACAAAAGATTTGTCAATTTTCAGCACGGACAGCGGAAATCTTTTCAAATAAGCCAGCGATGAGTAGCCGGTACCGAAATCATCAATGGCGATTTTTACTCCCGCTGCATGCAATTGCGTCAGAATCGCCCCGGAACGCTGCGGATTTTCCATCAAAACGCCTTCAGTGATTTCCAGCATCAGGTTTCCGGGCAGTAAACCGGATTCATCTAACGCCTTATGGATCATACCCAAAAAATCCTCTTGTACGAATTGCCGCGGGGAAACATTCACGGAGATATAAAAGTCTCTAAGCCCGCCTTCCTGCCATTGTTTCGCTTGATAGCACGCGCTGCGCAAAGCCCAAGTCCCGAGAATTTTTATCAAACCGCTGTTTTCCGCCAAAGGAATAAATTTCATTGGCGAAACGAATCCTCGGCTTGGATTCTGCCACCGCATCAGCGCTTCTGCCCCCCTCAATTGACCGGTTTGCGCACAAAAGATCGGTTGATAATGCAACGTAAATTCACCGTTTTCGATTCCTTCATACATAGCCGATTCCAGCGACAAATCGCTTCTTTCGGTATCGTCGACCTGATCGCTATAAATTTTCCAATGATTTTTGCCTTGCGCTTTGGCTCTGTACATCGCCATCTCGGCATTCCGATACAAGGACGAAGCACTCTCACCCTGCTCCGGATAAATAGCGATACCTAAACTGGCACTGATATGCAAAGTATGTTCGCCAATGCGGAAAGAACGCTGCGTGGCTGTTAAAATTTTCCTGGCAATCAGGTCGATATTTTCCCGCCCGGCGCTTTGCATAATCATAGAAAACTCATCATCACTGACACGCGCCACTGTATCGCTGCGCCGCACACAGTTTTGCAACCTCTCGGCCACTAGCTTGATCAACTCATCACCAACATCGTGCCCCAGCAGATCGTTAATTTTCCGGTAACCATCCAGACTCAACACGATCAATGACAGGGAATCTTTTTCCCGCTGCGCCGTTTGAATATTCATTGCAATACGATCATCGAGCAGGACTTTACCCGGCAGCCCTGTCAAAGCATCATGCGTGGAAAGGTAAACCAAACGATTTTCACTATCCTTCCAGTGCGTGGCATCAAATGCCACAACTATATATTTATCCTGCGGCAGTGAATATAGATAGCAATCAACCCATACCGGTAATACCAGCTGGCGCAAAAGGCGGCAAATAAAAGCCTGTTTCGCACCACTTTGCTTCGCTTTCTCGCGCGCTTCATTAAACAGCGCCATATCTTCGGATTGAATGAATAATTCAATCGGCTCCTGCGGCAATTCGCTAGGTAATTGCAAAAATAGCTGCGAAGGTTTGGATGCTTGTTCAATGATGCCTTGCGCATTTATGCAAACAGCAAAATCGCTGATACAGGAAAGCAAATCGAAAGAAGCATACGAATTCACTATAAATCAATCTCCACTGGCGGCCATCCGGTTAAATACAAAAGCTTCTTAACGTTCACTTGTCAGCGACAAACAGCATGAACTGAATGCAAGACCTTACGTTTTAAGAAATGCCGCAAATACATATGCGGCGAACTGACTGTTACGGCTTAGTGGTGGTTTACTTGAGGTTTCAAGATGAGAATAAAGCGATCAACACGAGAAGAAAACGCGTTCTGATGAAAACTGCATCGCGCTCTGAAAGAAACATTCGGAAAGCTTTGGAAAAGAGTTGCGTTGATAAAAAGAATCAAATTTGAAATCACGCAGGCAAAATAAGCAACAGCTCCTTCTTAATCATTGCATGGATATTTCAAGCAGGCTAAAGCTAAAGCGCTTCAAACACCCCAGCCGCGCCCATACCGCTGCCGATGCACATGGTCACCATACCGTATTTCAGTTGATGGCGGCGCAGACCGTGCAACAAAGTCGCTACCCGGATGGAACCGGTTGCTCCCAGCGGATGGCCCAACGCAATCGCGCCACCAAGCGGATTCACTTTGCTGCGATCCAATCCCAGATCACGAATCACGGCCAAGCTTTGCGCCGCGAAAGCTTCGTTCAGCTCGATCCAATCCAGATCCTCCTGCTTGATACCGGTTTGCTTGAGCACCTTGGGAACCGCCTGAATCGGCCCTACCCCCATGATTTCGGGTGGCACACCAGCCACCGAAAAACCGATAAACCGGCCGAGCGGCGACAGGTTGAAGCGTTTCAGTGCGGCTTCACTCATCAGCACCACGGCCCCCGCGCCGTCGGACATCTGTGAACTGTTGCCGGCGGTTACCGATCCTTTGGCGGCAAAAACCGGTTTCAATTTCGCCAGCGCATCCGCATTGGTATCGGCGCGCGGCCCTTCATCGGTATCCTTGACGGCAATTTCTTCGTGCACGGTATGTGTGATCAAATCCGGACGCTTCTCGTCAACCGTATAGGGCGCAATCTCATCCTTGAATTCACCTGAGGCAATTGCCTTTATTGCCCGCTGATGGCTGGTCAAAGCGAACTCATCCTGATCCTCGCGCGATACTTTCCATTGCTCTGCCACTTCCTCGGCCGTCATACCCATGCCGTAAGCAATCGCAACATTTTCCTCATGCTGGAACATCGCCGGATTCATGGCGACCTTATTACCCATCATTGGCACCATGCTCATGCTCTCGGTGCCGCCAGCGATCATCACATCCGCTTCGCCGAGGCGGATACGGTCTGCTGCCAGTGCAACCGATTGCAAACCGGACGCGCAAAACCGGTTCACTGTCATCCCGGCCACGCTATTGGGCAAACCGGCCAATAGCAGTGCCACGCGTGCCACATTGATGCCCTGTTCCGCTTCCGGCATGGCACAGCCGACAATGACATCGTCGATGGCAGCCGGGTCTAAGCCTTCGCATTGTTTCATCACCGCATGCAACACATGCACCAGCATGTCGTCAGGACGCACATTCTTGAACATGCCGCGCGGCGCTTTCCCAACCGGTGTACGTACGGCGGCTACGATATAGGCTTCTTGCGTTTGCTTGGTCATAGGATTCTCCATGAATCGTGATATCAGTTTCTCAGCGGCTTGCCAGTTTTCAAAGTATATTCAATGCGCGCCTGGGTTTTTCCCGTCGCCAGCAATTCCATAAAAGCGGCGCGTTCCAGCTCCAGGAACCAGTCTTCATCGACCAAACTGCCCGGCGTCAGATCGCCGCCGCACATGACATGCGCCACTTTATTCGCGATCAAATTGTCGTGCTCGGAAATGAAACCACCTTCGCGCATATTCACCAGTTGACTTTGAATCGTTGCAATGCCGGTATTGCCTGCCACCGGAATTTCCCGTGCCCGCAATGGCGGACGGTAACCGGTTTCGGCCAGTGCCAACGCCTGCGCTTTAGCAACATGCAATAACTCAAAACGATGCATCACTACCGTATCGGCACGGCGCAAATAACCGAGTTCTTTCGCTTGCTCGGCGCTTTTGGCCAGTTCCGCCATCGCCACCGTCTGGAAATAATTTTTCAACTGCGGGAAAGGATCGCCATTCTTAGCGTTTTGCGCGGCACGCATGGCAAATTCTTTACACCCGCCGCCCGCCGGCAGCAATCCGACACCGGTTTCCACCAAACCGATATAGCTTTCCAGCGTAGCCACTGCACGGTCGCAGTGCATGACAAACTCACATCCGCCGCCCAACGCCAGACCGTCCACAGCAGCAACGGTTGGAATCATCGAGTAGCGCAGCATTTGCGAGGTTTGCTGAAACTGTTTGATCATGCCTTCCACCTCGGCCAATTTCTTAGCCATCAGCACATCGGCCAGATCCAGCTCACGCGCTACTTGCAGCACAGTCGCCTGGGTCGATTTGCGCAATTTCTTCAGGAACGACTGAAATGCGGTCAGCGGCTTCGGTGGCGCAGGCGGTTCCGCAGGCACATTACTTTGATGTGCATCTACTTTGGGTTTTTCGGTGGCTTTCTGCAAATTGGCACCGGCGGAAAATGGTGGTTCGGTTTGCCAGATCACCAGCGCGCGCCAATTCTGCTCGGCTTCCTTAATCGCTTGCTGCACCCCTTCCAGCACATCGATACCGATCGTATGCATCTTGCTCTTGAAACTCAAAATGGCGATTTTGTCGCCGGTATGCCACAGCCTCACTGCATCCGTTTCAAAGATCGTCGTTCCGTATGTAGCCGATTCGCCGATTAAACGATCAGGAAAAAGCTGGCGCTGATACACCGGTAATGTCGAGCGCACGTGCGGTTTTCCGGAAGCCGGCGCAAACGAACCTTGTACTGAATGCACGCCCGAGCCGCTTGCCGCAATCGTCATGACCCATTGCGGCAACGGCGCCTGGCTCATGCATTTACCCGCGGCGATATCTTCCTGAATCCAGTCGGCGATTTGTTTCCAGCCGGCCGATTGCCAAATTTCAAACGGCCCCTGATTCCAGCCGAATCCCCAGCGCACCGCCAAATCGAGATCGCGCGCATTATCGGCAATGGCTTCTAACTGCACCGCGCAGTAATGGAACAAATCACGGAAGATCGACCACAAGAACTGTGCTTGCGGTTCGTGGCTGTTGCGCAACGCGGCAAACTTCTCCGCCGGATTGCTGTATTTCAACAAGCGTTTCAAATCTTCATCGACTGCCGCACCCGATAATCGATATTCGTTTGTCGTCCGATCCAACACATGAATCTCATTCTTAACCTTCTGGTACACTCCGCGTTTGACTTTCTCCCCCAATGCACCGGCCTCGATCAAGCCTTGCAGCCAATCTGGCACAGCAAAATATGCATGCCACGGATCATCCGGCAGCGTATCGCGCATGGTATTGATGACATGCGCCAGCGTATCGAGTCCGACCACATCGGCAGTGCGGAACGTGGCGCTTTTGGGGCGGCCAATCAGTGCACCGGTCAGTGCGTCGACCAGATCGAAGCCGAAATCAAACGCCCGGCCGTGATGCATCGTTGCCAGCAGCGAAAATACACCGATGCGGTTGGCAATGAAATTCGGCGTATCCTTGGCGCGGATCACACCTTTGCCCAGATTCGTGACAAGAAATTCTTCGAGGTGATCGAGCATGCTCGCGTCGCTGACCTGGCAAGGAATCAGCTCGACCAAATGCATATAGCGCGGCGGATTGAAGAAATGGATACCGCAAAAACGATGCCGCAATTCTTCCGGAAATGCTTCAGCCAACTGATTGATCGATAACCCGGAAGTGTTGCTGGCGAAAATGGTGTGCTCGCCCAGATAGGATGCGACCTTGACATAAAGATCGCGCTTCCAATCCATACGTTCGGCGATCGCTTCGATGACCAGATCGCAGTCTTTCAGCAGTTCGAGATGCTGCTCGTAATTGGCAGGTTGGATACAGGTCGCTTTGGTTTTGACGGACAGCGGAGCGGGTTCTTGTTTTTTAAGTTTTTCCACCGCCTTGATCACATTGGCGTTCGGATTCTTGTCGTCGCCCGGCAGCTCGAACAGTAAGGTTTCGATATTGGCGTTCACCAAGTGCGCCGCAATTTGCGCTCCCATCACACCAGCCCCGAGTACCGCCGCCTTGCGCACAAAAAAACGTTGTTCAGCCAATTTCGCCTCCTGCTTGATCCGGTTATTGATAAGCCCTGTTCACGCCGTCTATGGTGGAGAAGAGTACAAGCATGAGCGGCAAAGCGCAAGCATAATTGTCGGCGGCACTGCGGCTAAGCGCAAAGCGCCACGCGCTGCCAACCATCCGGAAACAGAAAAATAAGGGGCGTTAACGCCAGACAGCAGTAAACCGTTCCGCGTCGAATCCCACGGTTGCGCGTTTGCCGTCGGTAATCAGCGGACGCTTGATCAAACGGCCATTGCCCGCAAGCAGCGCCAATATTTCTTGATCGGATAACGCCGGTAGCCGTTCCTTGATTTTCAACTCGCGGTATTGCACACCGCTGGTATTGAACAATTTGTTCAGTGAAACCCCGGCGCGCGCAATAATCGCCGCCAATTCTTCCGCATCCGGGGGATTCAGCGTGATGTCGATAAATTCGTAGGCAGTGCCGGTCTGCTGTAAAAATTGCTCTGCCTTACGGCAGGTTCCGCACTGTTTATAACCATAAAACTTGAGCATAGCTGTCAACCCGCTGTTCCCGGATTCTTCTCCCCGCCTTTGGGTCCCCAGAACACCACCCAAGTCGTGAAATCCGGTGAGAAATTCTCAAAGCGATGCTCGACATACGCCGCAACGAAAAACACCATGCCCGGCTCAAACGCATGCCGCTCACCGGCAATGACGATTTCTCCCCGGCCGGTATGAATGAAATACAACTCATCCTGATCGTGCGGCGTCTGAATATCGGAACCCCTGGGCGCATACACTTCGACCGACATCGTACCGTGCGCAAACGCCAGCGTAAACGGCTCACCCATCGGCCATTCCGGACTCGCCTTGCCGGGTATGCGTTGCATGAGATCCGCGAGAGTTGCTTTCATCATTGTTGTCACCTTCGATTCAATTTAAAGTTGGATTGTCAATTCAAAAATCTAGAAATAACATGCACAATAAAAAAACACTGCACCGAAATTCTCTTCCAGTACAGTGTATTTAACTTTGTCGAACAAAACTTTACTGACCGTCCTAAATATTAAGATTTCTTCGGTGCAAGTTTTTCGAACAGTGCTGAAAATTGGTTAACGAGATAGGGAGCAAAGAGTGTCATACCAGCAGCAAGAAAATTGACTACATCCTCAGTTTTTGGCATTACTCCAGTTTTTGCAAATAAGTACATCGCAAAAATCCCAAACCCCAGAAACATCAATAAAAGTAGCATCATCCCTACCAATGCAATCATTCGACTAGAACTTGCACGCAATTCAGTGATCATTATTGGTTTTCCATCAGCACCCAGCCTTGGCTTAAAACAACCATTGCCGTCATTTTCAAGCGATGCGGTGCTAGCTTCCTCAGACAATGCATCTGCCAATGACCACTTTGAATTCGAAAGAACGGACTTGATGAAAAATAGACCGATAAGTCCGCCAAATAATATCATGCCTATCACTAGATAAATGAGCCCTGATTCCACCTGAACCCCTGAAGTTGCTCCTGACGAGACTCCGGTCTCTGCAAGTATATCCTGAGAAAATATAACCAAAAAACTGCCAACCAAATTAAAGCTTCCTTACATTTTGTCATTACCTTCTCCTCAAAATATTTAAATTCACTCGCACTCAAGGTAGATTTCCGATTGGGAAATGCCTATCTACGAAAAAATCCGTATATAACTTTTAGCCAAACTCGGAACTCGCTGCTTATCCCAAACACCATCACCGCTTTCACTATCTTTTACCCCTTTCTCGTTTTTTTTATTAGTGTTTCCTTCAATAGTTTTAATTTTATCTTTTGCGGATACCTGATCCTCAATCACCAACCCAATATGAGAAAAATCATAAACGACAAAATCACCCGCTCTCGCTTTTTCAGTTTCTGGCAACAATGCAATGCCTTGCTGTTTTGCCCATTTTTCCCACCCAAATGCACTGGCATCCCTGCAACGCCATTTCTCAGCTAACGAGAAGGATGCAAGCCCCAAAGCTTCTCTCACTTTTTCATCCTCCAACCACTCCCGCATTATCCAGGCTGTAAATGCGGCACACCATGGCCATGCACCCGGAGCCAACCATGTAGCTCCTTGGTATTCTACAATTCGTGCGCCAGTGTTGTTTTTCTGATCTTCGCGAGTACCAACCTCAGCTTTGGCAATTTCTATGAGTTTTTCGATATGCTCATTCACTTCACTTATCCTCTAATTTCTCCTTCTCAAGCACGTCTCAATAACTACAAAAAAAAGCGAATCAATCCGAGTCGGGAAAATAAGTAAATGCAGGAACCAGAATAATTAATGACCGAATCAATAAGCAATTAATAAATTAATGAGTATATAAGAAGTTATTTCAATTTCTATACTTGATTAGGATGAATTTTATTAAATTCCGTTAAGGTGTCAGTACTTAACTTGATTATCTCATCAAGTATTTTCTGGTTTGTGTTTAGCTTATCAACTGTAGCAATAAGCTGCTTTAATAGATCCAACTGTGCAGTAGATGGTGGATTTATGGCATCTTTATTTGCATCAAATGCTGCTAATTTTGCATCTAGCAATGCTTTGTCTGCTGTTAATACGAGAATTCTTCTGTCATTTTCTGCAACCTCTCCCGGAGAAACATTTGGTTGTCTATTGCGATTCCTTAGCTTCGAGATTGAGTCCACAATACCTTCTCGTGCTATCTGATAGCTCTCATAATAGTCCTGTAACTGCAAGCCAGTCATTTCATTTTTTTTAGACATATTCATTTCTCCTTAAAATATTTATATTTTCTTCCCGGACTAAAGCCTTGGTGAAGTTTCAAACAGTGAATTACTTGTAACGCTATTATCAGTAGTCTTTATTTTTCTGTTTTGTCTTCTGTTTTGTCTGTAGCTGTGCCTGATACTGTTCTAGCGGTACGAATATCATTCAGTACGGTAGAAAAGAAACTAGTCAGAAACTGCAACTGCTCTTCATATGTAGGCTCTTTAGCCAAAATACCGAGTTTTTTAGGTAGTGTCTCAGTTTGAATTTCTTGGTTTATATTTTCCTCTGCTGCGATCCCTT
>CAYQZF010000102.1:0-8996 GCA_964421895.1 uncultured Nitrosomonas sp.
TCACGCGAATATTTTACGCCCCAAGGGGCGAGGAATTAAACCCGGTAGAGATTAATGTCAGAAAGGTAAATATCACGCAACTACACTGAACTACATGAATTGAGGGATTGCTTTGTAGGGCAAAGCTGTGAGACTAACAGTTTCACAAATAATCTATGCTGAAGGGAAATTATCAATCAGAATTAAATCTGTGTACACAGATTTAATTAACATTCTTCATTCAGCTGCAACCTATTGAATAAATGGTCGGGGCGAGAGGATTTGAACCTCCGACCACTTACACCCCATGCAAGTACGCTACCAGGCTGCGCTACGCCCCGAACAGGTTATTATAGCAAACAATACATCCAACCTTCAGAAACTATTACCGAGAAATTGCCGCTCACGACAGCAGCTGAGACACAATACTTTTAATTTCGCGTCGGACATAGCGTACATCCGCTATAGAAGATTGTGCATCAGGAGTAATGTCTTCCATTGCAATCTGTTTGCTTTCCTCAATTTGCTCTAAGCGATTACGCGCTCCATTAATTGTAAACCCTTGATCATAAAGCAATTCTTTAATATGCCGTATTAATAATACTTCTTGATGCTGATAATAGCGACGATTGCCGCGCCTCTTCACTGGTTTCAATTGAGCAAATTCTTGCTCCCAATAGCGCAACACATGCGGCTTGACACCACAAAGCACTCCCACTTCTCCAATGGTAAAATACCGTTTGGCGGGGATTGGCAACGATGTGCTATTTACTTTTTTGTTTTCCATGATAATTTTTCTCCACCAAAGCTTTTAACTTCTGGCTGGCATGAAATGTCACGACACGACGGGCAGTAATCGGAATTTCTTCCCCGGTTTTCGGATTTCTTCCTGGGCGCTGGGGTTTTGCACGCAATTGAAAATTGCCGAATCCTGAAAGTTTTACTCCCTCTCCATTTTGTAAAGCGGTACGTACTTCTTCATAAAAAGACTCGACCATATCCTTCGCTTCACGCTTATTAAGCCCTACATTCTCAAACAATAAATCAGCTAATTCAGCTTTTGTTAACGCCATACTTCGCTCCAGTTAGTTATTAATTTTAGCCATCAATTCATCTTTATTGGAATCATTTAAGCAGTAGCACTTTTACTTTAAATAAAAAGAGATTAATAACTTATCTCATACATTCAAACTTTGCAGAATCAATCCTAATAATCGAAACAAAATAAAATCAACCAACGCACAGACAAATGCCATGCATCAATTACGCAATGCTGCGGAAAATTTATTCTTTAGGATTTCTACTATGCTTGCCACCGCAGAATCAGCTTCTTCGTCGATCAATGTTTTCTCAGTATCTTGTAACAACACACGGAATGCAAGACTTTTTTTGCTGCTATCCATCCCTTTACCGCGATAGATATCAAACAACGAAATGTCCGACACGATCGCTAATTTTTCCTCATGTAGAGCAACCAGTAGAGAATCTACGCTGACATCATTATCGACGATAATTGCAATATCGCGCCGTACCGGTGGAAATTTAGAAATTTCTTTAACTGCCGGCAAGGATCTAGACATGAAACTATCCAACACTATCTCGAACAACACGGTATTCCTCTGCAATCCATATTTCTTCTGCCAGCGCGGATGCAATTCACCCACCCACCCAATCGGTTTATCTACGATAACGATTTGTGCCGACTTTCCCGGATGCAATGCCGGATGGGAGAATCTTCTGAAATGAATCACTTTTCCTTTGCACAAAGCTTCCACATCAGCTTTGACATCATAAAAATCAACACTTCTCGCCGGTACACCCCACTGCTCCGGAACAATATCACCATAGCTCAATCCTGCAATTTTTTCTATTTGCTTACAATCGCTCTCGTCGTCTCTTATAAAACAGCACCCCATTTCAAACAGACGCACCCTAGCTTGCTTACGGTTCAGGTTAAATTGTAAATTGGCGATCAAACCGCCGATCAAGGTACTGCGCATAGCGTTCATTTGACTTGCAATCGGATTCTGTAACGCAATGGGGCGGTTATTATTGACCAAATCAAGTTCCCAACCGGAATCGACAAAAGCGTAATTGATCACTTCCTGATAATCGCGCGCAATTAAGGATCGTTTAACATCCATCATGGTGTATTTCGATTCCGATGCCGACAGCATCGCCATCCTGCCATTTGGGTAATGTGCCGGAATTTGGTCGTAACCATGAATCCGCGCAAGTTCCTCAATAAAATCTTCTTCAATTGCCAAATCAAAACGGTAACTTGGCGGCGTGACGGTAAAAACATTCTCGTCTACCGAAAACTCAAACTGCAAGCGCTTAAAGTAATCACTGATTTGCTGCTTGCTAATATCAATCCCTAATATCCGCTTTATGCGCTCTCCACGCACATTGACAGACGACCGTTGCGGCAATTCATGTCTGATTTCTGTCACCGGTCCCGCTTTACCGCCACAAATCGTTTGTATCAGGTAGGTAGCACGCTCCAATGCGTCTCTCGTGGCGGAAAAATCAACTCCGCGTTCAAACCGGTAAGCCGAATCCGAGCTAAATCCCAGCTGAAATGATTTACCGCTGATCGTATCCGGATTGAAAAACGCGCTCTCCAAAAAAATATCCCTCGCGCCTTGGGTTACTCCACTATCCAGTCCTCCCATGATGCCGGCCAGAGCAAGCGGTTTTTGTTCGTCAGCGATTAGCAACATTGCGGGGTTGAGGTCAATTTGATTGCCGTTCAACAATTGCATTTGCTCACCCTGATCCGCATACCGGACTTGGATAGTGCCATTGATTTTGGCGAGATCAAACGCATGCATCGGCTGCCCGGTTTCCAGCAGCACATAGTTAGTAATATCAACGACTGGATTGATCGAACGCAATCCACTACGTTCCAGCCGATGTGTCAGCCATAAGGGTATCGGCGCTTCAAGATTGACATCGTGCATAATCCGGCCGCAATACAGCGGACATGCTTCAGCTGCCATTACCTGCACAGCGAGTGCATCGCTAATTGCGTCAGAAACAGACTTTTTCTCCGGCAAAGCCAGTCCGGTCGATGTGATAGCCGCAACCTCACGCGCCACACCCAGCACCCCGAGACAATCCGCTCTGTTTGGTGTCAGCTTTAAAGTAAAGACATGATCGTCTAGCTCGAAATAACTGCGAAAATCCACACCTACCGGTGCATTCTCTGGAAGCAATAACAAGCCGTCAGTCGCATCACTGATACCTAACTCTTTGGCCGAACATAGCATCCCGGAGGAATCTATTCCGCGCAATTTGGTTTTTCTGATGACAAAACCTGGCAAAGTTGCACCAGTCATCGCGCACGGTACCTTCACACCTGCACTGACATTCGGTGCGCCGCACACAATTTGTAAAGTCTCTGCTCCGGTATTGACGTTACAAACCTTCAATCGGTCTGCTTCGGGGTGTTTCTCGACTGTTAACACTTCAGCCACAACGACTTTGTCAAATACCGCCGCCACCGGCTCTATGCTCTCAACTTCGATTCCCGCCATAGTCAATACATG
The DNA here is from genome assembly GCA_964421895.1 of uncultured Nitrosomonas sp. Classification (GTDB taxonomy): domain Bacteria; phylum Pseudomonadota; class Gammaproteobacteria; order Burkholderiales; family Nitrosomonadaceae; genus Nitrosomonas. Next base: position 3,531 of record CAYQZF010000102.1, read on the forward strand.
CGCAAGCTCATCACTGGAGAGTGGCGGATTAACAAAACTACGTAGCCAGTTTTCTGAAAATTTCATGAGATTCTGTTACAAACGACAGTAAATAAATGAATTTAATTCAATTGAATTGTTTGAGAAAGCGCAAATCATTCTCAAAAAATAGCCGCAGATCATTCACGCCGTATCTGAGCATTGTCAATCGCTCGACGCCCATTCCGAAAGCAAATCCGATATAGCGTTCACTATCAATCGCGACGTGTTTCAATACATTGGGGTGCACCATCCCGCACCCAAGCACTTCCAACCAACCCGTATGACTACACACCCGACACCCATTTCCATCGCATATGACGCAACCGATATCCATTTCCGCGGAAGGTTCGGTAAACGGAAAAAAAGACGGGCGGAACCGTACCGACAAATCATCTCGTTCAAAAAATTGCGCCATGAAATTTGCCAACACACCTTTCAGCGCGGAAAAACTGGCATTTTCATCAATCCATAATCCTTCCACTTGATGAAACATGGGAGTGTGCGTCACATCCGAATCACAGCGATAAACACGTCCAGGAGCGATTATTCTTACCGGCGGTTTATTATTTTGCATGTAGTGAATCTGTACCGGAGAGGTATGCGTGCGCAGCAAGTTGCCATTATCGACATAAAACGTGTCGTGCATTGCCCGCGCAGGATGATTCTCCGGAATATTCAGTGCAGTGAAATTATAAAAGTCGGTTTCTATTTCCGGACCTGCAACTACATCAAATCCGATCGAATGAAACAATGCTTCAATTCTTTGCAATGTCAGCGTCACGGGATGTAAACCGCCAGCACTAGAGCCTCTACCTGGTAAGGTAATATCCAACGCCTCTTCGGTTAATTTCGCTTCTAGTTCTTTTTCTTGAATGGCATTGCGCCTTGACTTAAGCGTCGCTTCCAACCGGTTCTTGGCTTCGTTGATCTGACTACCCATCACTGGACGTTCTTCGGCAGGCAATTTACTCAGTCCCTTGAGCAACTCAGTCAGCACGCCACTTTTTCCTAGATAACGCGCTTTGATATTCTCCAATTCAGCCGGATCCTCAATGTTATCCATTAAGGTAACGGCTTCAGTGACAATTTCTTCCAGGTTTTTCATATCAACAAAAGCATCCAGATTTAATCAGCAGCACAGCTTATTTTCATTTTGTTCACAACAAAAAGGGAGGTTCAGGTTTTACCCGACCTCCCAATTTCGATTTACTTACGTCTAATTAGGTTGCCAGACTCGCTTTAGCTTGTGCTGCAATTTTTTCAAAAGCGCTTTTATCAAATACAGCCAAATCAGCCAGAACTTTCCTATCGACTGCAATACTCGCTTTCTTCAGACCATTCATAAACACACTGTACGACAGGCCATACTCACGAGCAGCCGCATTGATACGTGCTATCCATAAAGCACGAAATTGTCTTTTACGCTGCCGACGGTCCCGATATGCATACTGACCGGCTTTCATAACCGCTTGTTTGGCTATTCGATATACATTCTTACGACGTCCGCGATAGCCTTTGGCTAAATTCAATATTTTCTTGTGTCGTGCATGAGCGGTGACACCACGTTTTACTCTTGGCATGATTGTCTCCCTTTATGCGTACGGCATCATAGCGCGAATTGAACCGATATTGGTGGCATGCACAGCGGCGGTACCTCGCAGTTGACGCTTATTTTTCGTTGTTTTTTTGGTTAATATGTGGCGTTTGAAAGCTTGTGAGCGTTTGACACTCCCGCTCGCTCTAAACTTGAAACGCTTTGCCGCGCCACTTTTTGTTTTCATCTTGGGCATAAATACTCCTCATTGATATGAAGCCAGGTGTTTTCATAATTGAAAAACTTTCCCAACCTGGGATCACTTATTATTTAGCTCACCTTCTCTACGAAACTGCTGATGAACCTTCCATCGATACTTTGGTTTTATCGGTTTTGGCATCTTTTCTTTTAGGCGACAACACCATCACCATTTGTCGCCCTTCCATTTTAGGAAATTGTTCCACCATCGCGAAAGCTTCCAGATCACCTTTTATTCGTTCCAGCAGTCGCATGCCGAATTCCTGGTGCGCCATCTCACGACCGCGAAATCGCAATGTCACTTTTACTTTATCCCCTTCATTCAAGAAATTAATCAAGCTTTTCAGCTTGATATTGTAGTCCCCTTCATCCGTATTCGGTCTGAATTTAATTTCTTTAATTTGAACTTGTTTTTGCTTTAATTTAGCATCATGTTTCTTTTTACTTTCCTGGTAGCGAAACTTACCATAATCCATCAAGCGGCATACCGGCGGTTGCGCTGTCGGCGCGATCTCAACCAGATCGATTCCGGCTTCTTCTGCTAGCGCATTTGCTTCAGTAAGTGAAACAACACCAACCTGTTCTCCATTTACACCAATCAAGCGCACTTCCGCTACATCAATCTCTTGATTGATGCGTACTGATTTTTCCTGAGCTATGGTAAATTCTCCAAGAATTGTTTATAAATTTATATCTTCGCAGAAAGATTTTCATTTAGGCGCGCCAGCAACACTTCCACAGTCATTTGACCCAGATTATCGCCCGCACGATTGCGCACGGCTACTGTATTCGTCCGCACCTCTTCATCCCCAACAATAATCTGATAAGGAAGTTTCCGTAAGCTATGCTCTCGGATTTTATAGGTTATCTTCTCATTTCTCAAGTCTAAGGTAACCCTAATACCATGCTGTTTCAATTGCTCCTTAACTTGCTGCGCATAATCAGTTTGTGCGCGAGAAATATTAAGTACAACAACTTGCTCAGGTGATAACCACAACGGTAATGCTCCCGCATAATTTTCCAATAATATACCAATGAATCTTTCCATAGAACCGAGAATTGCTCTATGTAGCATCACTGGTATTTTCCGCGAATTATCTTCTGCTACATACTCCGCACCCAAGCGATCCGGCATAGAAAAGTCCAATTGCAAAGTCCCGCATTGCCAGACTCGTCCAATGCAATCCTTCAATGAAAATTCAATTTTAGGACCGTAAAAAGCACCCTCACCCGGTTGTAATTCCCATTCCAGCTTAGCTTCGTTCAATGCTGTTTTAAGCGCGCCTTCCGATTTATCCCATTGCGCCTCCGATCCCACCCGTTTTTGCGGCCGGGTTGACAATTTAACCATCAACTCTTTGAAACCAAAATCGGCGTAAACCACTTTCAGCAAATCAATAAATCTTACCACTTCATCTTGTATTTGATCTTCAGTACAGAAGATATGTGCATCGTCTTGCGTAAACGAGCGCACCCGCATGATACCGTGCAGTGCACCGGATGCTTCATTACGATGACAAGAACCAAACTCGGCTAAACGTATTGGAAGTTCCCGATAACTCCTCAAGCCTTGGTTGAATATTTGAATATGACCAGGACAATTCATCGGTTTGATAGCAAAATCGTGCTCATCCGCATTCGTGGTAAACATATTTTCACGAAAGTTCTCCCAATGCCCCGAACGTATCCATAAATCCTTATCCAAGATTTGCGGCGTACGAATTTCCAAATAGCCGTTCTGACTAAGCATATCTCTCATATACTGCTCAATCTGTTGCCACAACGTCCATCCCTTTGGATGCCAGAACACCATGCCTGGAGCTTCGTCTTGCGTGTGAAATAGGTCAAGCTGCTTGCCAATTTTACGATGATCTCTTCTTTCCGCTTCTTCTAGGCGGTGCAAATAATCTTTTAGATCATCTTTATTGGTCCAAGCCGTACCATAAATACGCTGCAGCATTTCATTATTGGAATCGCCACGCCAATACGCTCCAGCAACTTTCATCAGTTTGAAAGCTTTTATTTTAGAAGTAGCTGGAACATGCGGTCCCCGGCACAGATCAGTAAAATTACCCTGCGAATATAGCGATAAATCTTCATTACCTGGTATGGATTCGATGATTTGAGCTTTATAGTGCTCGCCTTGCTCTTTAAAAAAATTGATTGCATCCGTACGTTCCAAGATTTTTCGTTCTATCTTTAAATCACGCTTGCTGATTTCCAGCATGCGCTTTTCTATTGCTTGCAAATCTTCCGGTGTAAATGCCCGCTTATAAGAGAAATCGTAATAAAATCCATCTGCAATCACCGGTCCGATAGCAACTTGCGCATCAGGAAACAATTCTTTCACTGCATGAGCAAGCAAATGCGCGCATGAATGCCGGATAATTTCCAATCCTTCAGCATCTTTCTCTGTAATAATGGCAAGATCACTATCACTGCCGATCAGACCAGATACATCGATCAGCTTTCCATCCACTTTTCCTGCAATTGCCGCGCGAGCCAGACCTGGCCCAATTGATGAAGCCACGTCCAACACAGTTACAGGATGATCAAAAACGCGCTCAGACCCATCGGGCAAACGGACAACAGTCACAACAATTCCTTCCAGATTTTTAGATAGTTATATTGAATTGAATTAACCCAATTCTTAGTGCTACGAATTTAATCGTAGAAAATTTTTAAAATAGCCAGCTATTTGATAAGTGATGTTCTATACCAGTTATTCATTTTTTGTAAACCACTAAGAATTTTTGGTGAGAAACCGATTGCTATTGCATCGACCAGGCAATACCACGCAGCCACACCACTTGGTGGATTTCCTTGTGTCCAGTTGAAAACTGGTTCTATTGATGCCCACTTCCAAGTGCCTGCTGCAGTACCTATTATCTCCAACCAAGTGCAAATAAAAAAAGCCCCCAAGTAAACCATCGGCGATCGTCCCTTGAATAAGCAAATGACAAAAATACAAAACAAAAACGCACCAACCTGATCACCCTGTCCAGGTATGCCACTGATCCCCCACAGCGACCATAAACCACCTACAATAATCACAAAAGCTGCTAACTTTCTAGCGTTTATCAAAAAAAACCTTGAACGTGACAACGCAACTGCGGTCAAATAAACCATGCCGTGTCCCGGCGGTACATAATGCGGCACATTTCCAAAACGATAAGTATAGCCTTCCATATAAATCGATGCAAAATGTTCCCCCGCTGTCGCAAATGCTACCGCAACGACCACCTGCATCCTGACTTCCTTATTCTCACCAACCAGCAAAGCAAATAAAAAAACCCAAGCGATTACGCCTAACGCATTTTGCATTTCCCGATCGGCACTACCATCGACAACCAAACTAACCGCAACACAGAAAAAAGTAAAACCTGCAATAAAATAATCTCTAGTTCTATGCGGATAATCTGCATTCAGTTTTGGAAAATGGTCCAACATATTTTAGAAACCTAACTAGAATAAAAAGCCCGCCATAGGCGGGCTCACATAAAACATTCAGAAACTTTAAAGCATTTACTCTTATTTTTTTACCTGCATTCAATCTAAAAATGCCTCAATGTATTTTACTTCAATGAAGAGTGAAGTAATTATTCCTCATCGTCCTCATCTTCATCGACCGAGGCTTCTGGGCTTTCGGCTGC
>CAYQZF010000103.1:0-8804 GCA_964421895.1 uncultured Nitrosomonas sp.
CTGAAGTTTTCCGGATTCAATGAGCCGCTTCAGGCTACTTTGCTAGCACTATTTATTCGTGGCCAGCTTGCGTTTTCTACTTAAGCCGGTTGCACTAATCTGCGGCAATTTGCCACATTCTTTTAAGCCGGTTTTGCAGGCACAATAACAGCAATCCGATACATCGCAAAGCGTTGCTGTTTTTTTATAAGTCAGTTGGCACGATTGAATACTTTGATCGATTCCCTATGCCGCGAGCATCACGATGGGTTGCACGCATGGTTGAAGGAAAAAGTCACTTGTTCGCAGCATGCCGCCGGTCTCTTGCATGATACTTTCATCCGGTGCGTTTCACCGGTGTTCTGCCGGCTGATAACCCATTAACTGTCATCCCTCCCTTCACATCCATCTCGCCGTCCTCGTGCGGTTGATGGATGTTTTTTCTTTTCTGACGATTCGTTCGGGAATGATATTGAAATCTTGCTTGTGTGCATCACAATCATTGTCATCGCCATGCTGTCCGCCACCGGTATTATTATGCGGACGAAGAAGCGGAGGGTGCGCGGTAATTCACATTCGTCATGAAATGCCTGCGGCTCGTGGTTTTGAATATATATTGCCGGTTTCTTAGTGGAATACGCGATGAAGATCGCATAATGACGTGGCATCTTTGCATCCGCGTAATACAATAAGCGCTTCATGCGTTTTACGGTGCAACGACTGGAGCCGGATAAAGGAATTCAATGACTGAGAGAAATAGTAGCGGTTATTCGCACCGGCGCATGCCGTCGCCATCGTTCTGCGCCGCCGATTGATATGCAACCCGGCATTTTGCCCGTGACGCCGCCCGATGCGCCGATCATCGCAACATTGGCCGAGACGATCTGGCGGCGTCACTATGTGGACATTATTTCAGTAGCGCAAATCGATTATATGTTGCAGCAGCGTTACCGGTCGGAATTGATCGGGCAACAGCTGCAGAATCCGGATATCTGGTGGCGTAAGCTGACTTTAAATGACGTGATCATCGGTTTTTCCTGTTGTATACGCACCCAGAATCCGGGTGAGCTCAAAATAGATAAGCTCTATATTCACCATGATCATCACCGCAAGGGCTATGGTGCTCTGCTGGTTGCGGATGCGATTCGGATCTTGCGGGAGAATCAGCTGCGCTCGCTGATTCTGACCGTCAACAAAAATAACCGCAGCGCGATTTCGGCTTACCGGCATTATGGATTTGCCATTACAGGTGATAGTATTGTCGACATCGGTAATGGTTTTGTCATGAATGATTATTTGATGACACTGGAAAAATTAAACCGCGTGGCGGATTGATCTATGAAACTGAAATTCACCAAAATGCAGGGCTTGGGTAACGATTTTGTCGTTCTGGACGGTATCAATCAAGCCATAACGCTGGACCGGCAGCAGATCCGCAAACTGGCCGACCGCCATTTCGGCATCGGTTGCGATCAGATACTGCTGGTCGAAAAGGCCGAAGGCCAAGCTGATTTCCGTTATCGCATCTTCAATGCCGATGGCGGGGAAGTGGAGCAATGCGGCAACGGCGCCCGTTGTTTCGTGCGCTATGTGCACGATCATGGATTGACGCAAAAAAATGAAATTCGCATTGAAACACTGAGCGGCGTAATATCGCCAAAATTGGAAGTCAACGGAAATGTGACGGTCAACATGGGAAAACCCATTTTTGAACCGGACCAGATTCCTTTCATTGCTGATAAACGCGCGCCGACTTATCAGCTTGAATTGCAGGCTCAACCGATCACTATCAGCGCTTTATCGATGGGTAATCCGCACGCCGTGCGGGTTGTGCCGGATGTGGACAATGCACCGGTCGATACCGAAGGCGCGGTGATCGAGTCGCATCCGCGCTTTCCCAAACGGGTTAACGTCGGCTATTTGCAAGTGATCGATCGCGGTCATATCAAATTGCGCGTTTTTGAACGTGGCGCCGGTGAGACGCTGGCGTGCGGAACGGGTGCTTGTGCGGCAGTGGTTGCGGGCATTAGTCTGGGATTGCTGGATCATCAAGTCAAAGTCAGCACGCGTGGCGGTGAATTGACGATCAACTGGCAGGGAAACGGCGAGCCGGTTTGGATGACCGGTCCCGCAGTGACGGTATTTGAGGGTGAAATTAATTTGTAAACAATTGAGAGATCATGATGAAACCGGAAGAAGTCGCGCAATATTTACAGGAACATCCGCAATTCTTCAATGAATATGCTGATTTGCTGGCGGATATTCAAATTTCCCATCCGCAGGATGATAGGGTCGTTTCGCTGAATGAACGGCAGGTGATTTCATTGCGGGAAAGAAATCGCGTCTTGCAGGATAAATTGCTGGAATTAATTAGCTTTGGTGAAGAAAATGATGCCATCGGCGAGAAAATGCACCGGTTGGCGATTGCGTTGCTTGCCGTTTCCAGCCTGGATGAACTTTTTAATGCGCTGTACTTCAGCCTGAAAGAAGATTTTACCGTTCCACTGGTAGCGCTTCGTCTGTGGAATATATCTAGCGGTGCCGGATTGCATGCGGAATTCACGTTGGTCAGCGACGATGTGCGTACGATTGCGGAAAGTTTGCCGCAGCCGTATTGCGGTAATCATATTGCGGACGAGATCAAGCAATGGTTTGGTGAGAATGCCGAGCATTTGCATTCATTTGCGATGATTCCGTTGAATAACACACAGACCATCGGCTTGCTCGTTCTCGGCAGTCCCGATGCCGAGCGGTTTTACCCGGAAATGGGCACGTTGCACTTAAAACGGCTCGGAGAACTGGTATGCACGACGATAACCCGTTACGACCGAGCTGAATCCGCTAGCACCGCAGCAGCTCAGGATCACGCAACCCATGAGCAGCAAACCTGAATCGCTGGCTGCCGAATTTATCCGTCATCTCACGCATGAGCGGCGCTTGTCACCGCTGACTGCCAAAAGTTACAGCCGGGATATTCACACTTTGCTGCAGTTTGTCCATAAAGACGATTTGCAACAAGTACAGCCGCTGCATATCCGGCAAGTCATGGCACAACTGCATGGCAAAGGATTATTGGGTAGAAGCATCGCGCGCATGTTATCGGCCTGGCGCAGCTTTTACCGTTATTTGATCCGTGATCACGGCTACCGGCATAATCCCTGCAATGGCTTACGGGTTCCCAGATCGCCGAAAAAACTGCCCAATGCGCTTTCTCCCGATGTAACTTTACAGTTGCTGACATTTCCGGCGGATCATATCTTGACAGTACGCGATAGTGCGATGTTCGAGTTGTTCTACTCCTCCGGCCTAAGGTTGTCAGAACTGGCTCAACTAAAACCCGCCGATATTTACTTCGATGAAGGAACAGTAAGAGTACTAGGTAAAGGCGGCAAGGAGCACATTGTGCCGGTTGGCGATTTTGCCCTACAGGCATTAAATGCATGGCTAGCGCGGCGTGCTCAGATCGTCAAGCCGGGGGTGGCCGTGCTTTTCTTATCACAGCACGGTGACGCAATTAGCGTGCGCACCATCGCTCATCGCTTAAAAGGCAGGGCCAGGCAGCAAGGTATTCATCAAAATGTGCATCCGCATATCTTGCGGCACTCCTTTGCTTCCCATTTACTGCAATCCAGCGGCGATTTGCGCGCCGTGCAGGAAATGCTAGGGCACGCGCATATCACATCCACGCAAGTTTATACCCATTTAGATTTTCAGCATCTGACCAAGATTTACGATGTCGCGCATCCACGGGCAAAAAAACGGGATTAACCTTCTTATGCCGGAATCGGCGTTGTTTTATACGTTATAATTCCTATTTTAAGCTAAATTAAACAAATTTCATGACCACAATAGTTTCAGTAAGGCGCGGACATCAGGTGGCGCTCGGCGGAGATGGGCAAGTAACGCTGGGTGCGGTAGTCGCCAAATCCAGCGCGCGTAAAGTACGCAGGCTCTATCATGACAAAATTCTAGCTGGGTTTGCGGGCGGTACTGCGGATGCGTTTACATTGTTTGAACGGTTTGAAGGCAAATTGGAAGCACACCATGGTCATATTATGCGTGCCGCTGTTGAGTTGGCGAAGGATTGGCGCACCGACCGGATTTTGCGCCGGCTGGAAGCCATGCTGGTGGTTGCCAACGAAGATGCCACGCTGATCATCACCGGCGCCGGTGATATTATCGAACCGGAATTGGGTATTGCCGCGATAGGTAGCGGCGGTTCGTATGCTTTGGCGGCAGCGCGTGCGCTATTGGAAAACACCGATTTACCGCCGCAGGATATCGTGAAAAAGGCGCTTACCATCGCGGGCGATATCTGCATTTATACCAACCAGGATCACATTATCGAAACCATCGGTTGATGGTCTTAAAAATTGTGCAAGATCGTTCAGAACTTGTGCTTGACCGGCTTGAAGCTCTACTGAATCACATTTATCACAGAATCTAAAAATCATGTCGCAAATGACTCCGCAAGAAATTGTCCATGAGTTGGACAAACACATCATCGGTCAGGATGCAGCCAAGCGTGCTGTGGCCATTGCCTTGAGAAACCGCTGGCGCCGGCAGCAGATTGCCGACCCGTTGCGTCAGGAAATCACGCCGAAAAATATTCTCATGATCGGTCCGACGGGTGTCGGTAAAACCGAAATTGCGCGGCGTTTGGCAAAACTTGCCAATGCACCCTTTATCAAGATTGAAGCGACCAAGTTTACCGAAGTAGGATACGTCGGGCGTGATGTCGATTCGATCATTCGCGATTTAGCGGAAACCGCCATCAAAGAATCGCGCGAAAACGAAACCCGAAAAAAACAACCATTGGCGGAAGACCGGGCGGAAGATCGCATTCTCGATGCTTTATTACCGGCTGCCAGGGATTTTGTTGGTGTTCATTCGAGCATGGAAGATCAGGATAGCGCGACACGGCAGAAATTTCGCAAGAAATTGCGTGAAGGTGAGCTGGACGACAAGGAGATTGAGATCGAAGTAGCCGCAGCACGTGCCAATATGGAGATTTTCGCGCCACCGGGAATGGAAGACCTGACGTCACAGATTCAAGGGATGTTCCAAAACATGACCGGGGAACGGAAGAAAACTCGCAAGCTAACGATACGCGAGGCGAGAAAGATTCTGCTCGAAGAAGAAGCGGCAAAAATGGTGAACGACGAAGAATTGAAGCTGACGGCGATACAAAATGTGGAGCAGAACGGCATTGTATTTCTGGATGAGATAGACAAAATCGCCAGCCGTTCGGGGCACGCCGGTGGAGACGTTTCGCGCCAGGGTGTGCAGCGCGATTTGCTGCCGCTGGTTGAAGGCACGACAGTCTCAACCAAATACGGCATGATCAAAACCGACCATATCCTGTTTGTCGCCAGCGGTGCATTTCATATGTCCAAACCGTCCGATTTGATTCCTGAATTGCAAGGGCGTTTTCCCATTCGCGTTGAATTGGCCAGTCTGAGCGTCAGTGATTTTGAGCAGATACTTACTAATACAGACGCTTGTCTGACGCGCCAATACGAAGCACTGCTGGCGACGGAAGGGGTTACCTTGCAGTTTGGTAGTGATGCGATTAAACGTTTGGCCGAGATTGCCTATTCCGTGAACAGCAAAACGGAAAATATTGGTGCCCGGCGGTTACATACGGTGATGGAGAAGTTGCTGGAAGATGTCTCATACGATGCACCGAAGCACAGTGGAAAAACGATTGTGATCGATGCAGCGTATGTGGACGAACGTCTCAAAGACCTTTCGCAAAGCGAAGATTTGGCACGCTATGTGTTGTAAATTGTTATCCCTATCGCGTTTTTCTGCGGTGAGCAATTAAACCGATTAATCCAAGACCGGCTAACAACATCGCATAGCCTTCGGGTTCTGGAACCAGTGCCAGAAGACTAACATTATCTAGTGCGATGATTGCCTTCACCGGTGTAGGGTGTTCGGCATTGATCCAAATTGGAATAACTTGTGCCGGTACCACGTAGCGGCTGTCGAATTGTGCAGGCTGCCGCCAAAAGCCGTACTTTGATCAACGAGGAATTTGACTTGATTTTTCTTGCTCGGAGAGTCTCTTAGCAGAGACAACACGGATGCCTATTCAGCATGAGCGGTTAAGGTATAATAGCCGGTTTCTCAATACTGAATTGTTGGAGGTCTCTATGCCTATCTATGAATATCTTTGCAATTCATGCGGTGCCGAGAAAGAACATTTACAAAAAATTAGCGATGCACCGATTGCAGTTTGTCCGGTTTGCGGCAGCAGCAACTATGTAAAGCGCATTTCTGCGGCTGGGTTTCAGTTAAAGGGTAGCGGCTGGTACGTCACTGACTTTAAGAATAACAAAACACAACGCGCGGAAGCCGAAGCAAGCACGAAAGAAAATGCGCAACCTGCGGCATCTGTCGCTGCGGATTCGCCGGCAACGAAGGAAAGCAGTTCTGCACCTGCTACGACCGCCGATTAATCGATCTGCAGTAGCGGAAATAAAATACCCTGCATATTTAGGGTTGCCGGTAATACCGAAAAAATCATCCATTTCACCACTGACTACTGAATAAATTATGCGTACAAACTACTGTGGCGCCATTAATGCCGGATATCTCGATCAAACGGTTACTCTTTTTGGCTGGGTGCATCGGCGCAGGGATCATGGCGGGGTGATTTTCATCGATTTGCGCGATCGTGAGGGGTTGGTGCAGATCGTCTGCGATCCTGACAACGTCGCGACATTTCAGATCGCGGAAAAAATTCGTAATGAATATGTGCTGAAAATTACCGGTAAGGTGAGAAGGCGCCCCGAAGGAACGATCAATGCGTCGCTGGTCAGCGGTGAAATTGAGATTCTGGTGAACGCGATTGAGGTATTGAATCCCTCACTGACACCGCCGTTCCTGATGGATGACGACAATATCAGCGAAGCCGTACGACTGGAGCATCGTTATCTGGATTTGCGCCGACCGGTGATGCAATCGAATCTTCGTTTGCGGCACAAAGTAGCGATGGCGGTGCGTGTGTTTTTGGATCAGCACGGATTTCTCGACATCGAAACGCCGATGCTGACCAAATCCACGCCGGAAGGCGCGCGGGATTATCTGGTGCCGTCGCGGGTCAATGCCGGTCATTTTTTTGCACTGCCGCAATCGCCGCAATTATTCAAACAGCTTCTGATGGTGTCCGGATTCGACCGGTATTATCAGATCACGCGCTGTTTCCGCGATGAGGATTTGCGCGCCGACCGGCAACCGGAATTCACGCAAATCGACATTGAAACCTCTTTTTTATCGGCCGACGAGATCATGTCGCTGATGGAGGGAATGATCCGCGGCTTGTTTAAGTCGGTGATTAATGTGGACTTGCCCGATCCGTTCCCGCGCCTGACTTATGCCGATGCTATGCACAAATACGGTTCGGATAAACCCGATTTGCGCGTGCCGCTGGAATTCACCGAATTGACCGATCTCATGAAAGATGTGCCGTTCAAGGTTTTCCGTGAAGCAGCGGAGAAACCGGATGGCCGTGTCGCGGCGTTATGCATACCGAAAGGCGGAGAGTTGTCGCGCAAGGAAATCGATGATTACACCAGTTTTGTCGCAATCTACGGCGCCAAAGGTTTGGCGTACATCAAAGTCAACAATCTGGCAGGTGGTGTGGAAGGGTTGCAATCACCGATTTTGAAATTTTTACCGGAAGAAACAATTAAAACGATTCTGGCGCGCACCAAGGCACAAAATGGCGATTTGATTTTCTTCGGCGCGGATAAAGCGAAAATAGTCAACGAATCGTTGGGTGCGTTGCGGATCAAAATCGGGCATCAGCACGGACATGCTGAATCCGGTTGGCGACCTTTATGGGTAGTGGATTTTCCGATGTTCGAGCGGGACGAAGAAGAAAATCGTTGGCAGGCGTTGCATCATCCATTTACGTCACCGGCTGATGGGCATGAGGATTTACTCGAAACCGATCCTGGTAAGGCGCTTTCCAAAGCCTACGACATGGTGCTGAACGGTTCCGAAATCGGTGGCGGGTCGGTGCGGATTCATCGCCAGGAGGTGCAATCAAAGGTTTTTCGCGCACTCAATATTTCCGAGCAGGAAGCTCAGGAAAAATTCGGTTTCTTGCTGGAAGCGCTGCAATACGGCGCGCCGCCGCACGGCGGGATCGCATTCGGGCTGGATCGTATTTTAACGATGATGACCGGTTCGGAATCCATTCGTGATGTGATCGCATTCCCTAAAACACAGCGTGCGCAATGCTTGTTAACACATGCGCCCAGCACCGTGGATGAAAAACAATTGCGGGAATTGAACATCCGTCTGCGGCAGATCGAAACCAAAACCAGTTAATCGCTGATCGGGTGTTCCGATGTACAAAATACCGGTTTCTGTGTTGGTGATTATTTACACCGCGGATTTGCAGGTTTTGTTATTGGAACGCGCCGATCATCCCGGTTACTGGCAATCGGTTACGGGCAGTCAGGATCCCGGCGAAACTTTGCAGCAAACCGCCATGCGCGAAGTTGCTGAAGAAACCGGTTTGAATGCTGCCGATTATGCATTGACCGACTGGCACATTGAAAACCATTATGAAATTTACGAAGAGTGGCGCTGGCGTTACGGACCCGGTGTCCGATTCAATACTGAGCATGTCTTCGGTTTATGTTTGCCTGATAAAATTCCCATCACAATCGCTGCGAGGGAGCACTTGAATTCTGTTTGGTTACCGTGGCAGCAAGCAGCTAAAAAAGTTTTTTCCAGCAGCAACGCGGAAGCCATTCATAAACTACCGGAATTCATACACTCAGAAAAGCAATAACTTTCTGAAGATT
>CAYQZF010000104.1:0-8767 GCA_964421895.1 uncultured Nitrosomonas sp.
CGCGAATATTTTACGCCCCAAGGGGCGAGGAATTAAACCCGGTAGAGATTAAAAAATCTCCTTTAAATATGTACTTTCCCCAGCATTCACGAAGCGACAGCGATAATCATCAATTCTATAACCGGACGAGACTGATTCTCGTTAACCGGCTCCGTTACGTTATACTCTCATATCATAATTCAGATCGAGGAATTTCTGTATCTAGAATTCATTATATTATTCATGACAATAACCATACTTCACCAGTTCTTCTGACAGAAAAACAAAAATGCTACAAATCAATTTCGCAAGAACTATCTGTCAAGGAATATTCGATAAAAATGATGACTGAGCACACGATCAAGCGCAAACTCAAAATCGCCACCACATCGCTGGCGGGTTGTTTCGGCTGCCATATGTCATTTCTCGACATGGATGAGCACCTCGCCGGTTTACTCGAACAGGTTGCGTTCGACCGCTCGCCGTTCACCGACATCAAGCGTTGCGGCCCATGCGATATCGGGCTGATCGAGGGCGGCGTGTGCAATGCGGAAAATGTGCACGTGCTGCGCGAATTCCGCGCCCAGTGCACCACACTGGTTGCCGTCGGCGCTTGCGCGATCAACGGCGGTGTCCCGGCGATGCGCAATTACTTTGACTTGCAGGATTGTCTGGAAGAAGTGTATTTACGCGGCGCCAATGTCACCCATCCGCGCATCCCGGACGACCCCGAACTGCCGTTGCTGCTCGACAAAGTCTATCCAATCAGCGAGATCGTGCCGGTCGATTATTTCCTGCCCGGCTGCCCGCCTTCCGCGGAGGATTTTTTACAATTGCTCGAACCGCTGCTGGCCGGGGAAAAACCACAAATCGAGAAATCCCGTTTGCATTACGATTAACGTAGCAACCAATTAAGCAACCGAATCATCATGGCATCCGATCAACCTGCTCCCGCCAACACCCGCCGCATCGCCATTGACCCAGTCACACGCGTCGAAGGGCACGGCAAAATCACACTGCTGGTCGACGACAACAATCACATCGTCGAAGCGCGCTTTCATATCGTCGAATTCCGCGGATTCGAGAAATTCATCCAGGGTCGCCCGTTCTGGGAAGTGCCGTTTTTTGTGCAACGGCTGTGCGGTATCTGCCCGGTCAGCCATCAATTAGCGGCGGCGAAAGCGGTTGATCAGATTGTCGGCGTAAAACAACTCACGCCAACTGCGACCAAGCTGCGCCGCCTGCTGCATTTTGGCCAGATGCTGCAATCGCATGCGCTGCACTTTTTCCATTTGTCGTCCCCGGATTTTTTGTTCGGCTTTGGCAGCGACCCGGTCAAGCGCAACATCGCCGGTGTGCTGGAGCAATACCCGGAAATCGCGCTGAAAGGCGTCAAGCTGCGCAAATACGGCCAGCGCATCATCGAGGCGATTACCGGCAAGCGCATCCACGGCACCGGCACCGTGCCCGGCGGCATGAACAAATCACTGACGATGACGGAACGCGATGCGTTGCTCGCCGACATCGATGACATCCTGCAATGGAGCCAAGATGCCGTGACCCTGAACGAGCACATTCACACCGCGCACCCGGATCACCGCGATTTCAGCACGCTACCGAGCCACTATCTCGGTATGACCGGAACTAAGGGCGAGCTGGAGTTCTATCACGGCGGATTGCGCGCCCGCGCCGCTGATGGCAGCGTCATTTTCGATCAATTCGATTATTGCGATTACCAGCAGATCATCAACGAGGAAGTGCGCTCGTGGAGCTACCTGAAATTCCCCTATTTTTCGAGCTTAGGCACCGAACACGGCTGGTACCGCGTCGGCCCGCTCGCGCGTATCAATAATTGCGATGTCATCACAACACCGCTGGCCGAGACCACACGCCAACGCTTCAAAGCCTACGGTCACGGCAACCCGGTGCACGACACGCTGGCGTACCACTGGGCACGCATGATCGAACTGCTGCACTGCGCCGAATCGATTCACGGCTTGCTGCATGATTCCGGCATCACCGGCACGGATTTACTGGCGGAAAAAGGCGAATACCAGCCGCAAGGCATCGGCGTCATCGAAGCCCCGCGCGGCACGCTGTTCCATCACTATCACGTCAACGATGAAGGATTGGTCACGCAAGCCAATCTGATCGTCTCGACCACCAGCAACAACCAGGCGATGAACGAATCGGTACGCGTAGTTGCCAGTCAATATCTCGACGGCCACGAAATCACCGAAGCGCTGTTGAACCACCTTGAAGTTGCCGTGCGCGCATACGATCCCTGCCTGTCGTGCGCCACGCATGCACTGGGAAAAATGCCGTTGCAGGTGGCATTGCAAAACCGGGAAGGAAATGTGATTCATCAGTTGACAAAGGGAATGGATGGTACGATTCGATGATAAATACAGTCCACAAGCGACGGCTAAAGGCAATGCGGAATCAGTTAAAAGTGCAACCTGCAAATGATCAGAGAGCGATTTGCCTTAAGAAGAAATTAACAAGATCTATTTCCGCAACCACCACAGTATCAGCGTCAACACGACGGAAATGACCAGACCGGTCATCAGCGGAAAATGAAAGCTGAAGTTCTCGCGTTCGATGTGGATATCGCCGGGCAGGCGGCCGAGCGGCAGTTGCGATAGCCACGGCCACAGCAAGCCGAACACGAGTAAAATGACGCCTAGGGTAATGAGTAATTGTTGCATCGCATTTATCCAATCACATCACAAATTCGGGCTAATTTTGTTTCGGAAATATCAGTTTGTCCGTTGCAAAGCCGAGTTCGTTCGATTTTTGCACAAAACGATTCAGCAATTCATTGCTGACCGCCGGGGTTCTCGCCAGCAGCCACAGGTACGATTTGTCGTAACTGGTGACGAAGGCGTATTGATAGGCTTCCTTGTCCAGCTCGAACACGATGTACGCGCCATAAAACGGACCAAAGAAGGACACTTTCAAATAACCTTCTTGCGGGTTTCCGACGAAATACGCTTTGCCTTCCGCTTCTTTCCATTTGTTATCCGCAGCCGAGAAACCTTTGTTGACGACTTTGACACCGCCGTCTTCGCGCAGCGAATACTCGGCGGTGATATTGGCCAGTCCGCGTTCAAACGAATGGTCGAGGCGGGCAATTTCGTACCATTTTCCCAGATAGCGGTTGAGTTGGAAGCCATTAACCGGCGCGACATTTTGCGGTACTGAGACACATCCGCCGAGCAGAACGATCAGGAGAAAAAGTGGCAGCCATCGCATGTCAATGTTCCTGAACAGGGTTTAACGTTGGATAATCGGTATAACCTTGTGCATCCCAAGTATAAAACGTAGCTGGATTGGGATCATTGAGCGGTGCGCCTGTTCTGATCCGCTCCGGCAAATCTGGATTCGCCAGGAAGCTGGTGCCGAAAGCCACGGCATCGACTTTGCTTGCGGCAATGTCGCGATTCGCTTCTTCCGCGGTATAACCCATATTGCCGATCAAAACGCCGTTGTAATGCTGACGGATCGGCGTCAGGACATCGCCGCTTTGCTGCCGGTATATGTCGCCGCGGATCACGTGCAGGTACGCCAGATGATAGTCGTTGAGGCGGGTTGCGAGCCAAGCCGACAATCCGGCCGGATCGCTGTCGATCATGCTGTTGTAGCTGCTCAGCGGCGAAATACGCAACCCGACCCGGTCGCTACCCCACACGGAACTCACGGCTTCGAGCACTTCCAGCGTCAAGCGCGCGCGATTTTCAATCGGACCACCGTACGGTCCGATACGCTTGTTTGAACCGTCACGCAAAAATTCGTCCAACAAATAACCGTTCGCACCGTGAATTTCAATCCCGTCAAAACCGGCGGTCAAGGCATTCTGCGCCGCTTTCTTGAACCCGGCGGTGATGCCGGGTAATTCGTCGTCGCGCAATTCGCGCGGCACTGCGTAAGGCTTCTTTCCTTCCGGCGTGCGCACTTCATCGGCAATGGCGATCGCACTTGGCGCAACTGGCTGTGCACCGCGATTGAGCAATGGATGGCACGCCCGGCCGCCATGCCAGATTTGCAGAAAGATTCTGCCGCTGGCGGCATGTACAGCATCGGTCACCAGTTTCCAGCCAGCTACTTGCGCTTCGGAGTGAACACCCGGTTCTTTCCAAAACGCCGAGTTGCCCTCAATCGCCATTGTTGCTTCGGCAATGATCAGCCCGGCGCTTGCCCGTTGCGCGTAATACTGCGCCATCAAAGCGTTCGGGAGATGCTCGTCGCCTGCGCGGCAGCGCGTCAACGGCGCCATGAAAATACGGTTCGGCACGGCCAATGCACCGAGCTTAAGTGGCGAAAACAAAGTATTCATCTACCAAATCTCCTCACATATGCAGTATGAATCATTCTAGCGTACATTCGATACACTCTACTTTTATTCGATTTTTACAATTTTTATAAAAATATTTTTCTTATTTTTCAATAAGAAAATCAAATTTGTGAATTAATCGTGAAATAAGTGTGAACTTTTTGTGAATATTTATCTCAAATATGTCGTAAATGCTTTCTTCGAATAACTTTAATAAACTTCAATAAGGAGATTTTCATGAAAACAGGTCATATTTTTGTTATTTCATCATTGGTTATCAGCAGCACGTTTTTTGGCATTTTGTCGCTTTATAATCTGCCGGAGTCAGTAACCGAATGGGTTATTTCCGACATTATTCTTGGTGCAGTGTTGTACGTAAACTATCTGGTAATTGTGATGGGAACAGGTTCATCCAAAACTAGAGCACATTATTCAAGCAAAAAAGTAACAGCGTAACCCCCCTCTCTCCATAGTAATAAGGGTTAAGCCACTTATGTGACTTAACCCTTTTTTTATTCAGCAATCAAGACCGGTATTTTGACAATCAAAGCTGCTTGAAACGCTCTGCGGGTTGATCGAGCCAATGAATCAACCCTTGCGCATTCAATCGGACATCCGAGCGCAAAAGCTCATCCATTGCATCAAGCGACAAGCGGCAGCCGTGTTTCTCCAAACGCTGTAGAAATAATTCCCGTAACGCGCTTGCGATTACAGTTTGCCGGTCTTCCTCATTTCTTGCGCGCTGTGCGATTTCCACGTGCGCATCAAGCAAATCATGCAGGGATTGGGCATGGTGCGCTAGATGACCGATTTGGCTGTAATGCGTCAGATAAGCATAACGCGGCTGATAGCGCATGATACGGTCAATCGAAGCATGCGCTGCGGCAGGATCGAACTGCACCGGAGACGTCGTCGGAATGACAAACTCCAGGCCATCGACATCGAATTCCCGGTATGAAACACCGAAAGTATCACCGGTAAAAAAAGACTGGCTGCGTTCGTCATAAATGCAATTATGATGACGCGCATGTCCCGGCGTATCGAGAAATAACAGTGAACGGCCATTGAGATCGATGCGGCTTTCATCCGGTGCCTCGATAATGCGCCCAGCATCAATCGGATAAATCTCGCCATACACGCGCTTAAACTCAGCCTCGCCATAAACGCCTACGGCACCGGCGACCAGCCGCGCCGGATTCGCCATATGACTCGCGCCGCGCGGATGCACCACCAGTTTGGCATTCGGAAATAAACGCATGCACTCACTGGCGCCACCGGCATGATCAAGGTGGATATGCGTCAAAATGACATAAGCAACCGCCTCGACCGGAATGTTCTTTTGTTCAAGCGAGGCGGCAACGCCGGGAATGGAAAACGAGGTGCCGGTATCGACCAGCGCGGCCACGCCTTTTTCGACAATCAAATGAATCGCTGCCCGTTTGGGGCGGTGGAATTGCGCATCGATAGCGCTGATGCCGTGTTCATAATCGATTACAAGCGGTAATGACATAATTCTCTTTTTTGCAAACCTCTAATTCAAAATTGATGATGCCGGGTGTTATTTTGACGGATATTTCAACTGTTCCAGAATCGCCGGATTTTCCAGCGTGGAAATATCCTGCGTTATTTCCTCGCCTTTGGCTAATGTGCGCAATAATCGGCGCATAATTTTACCCGATCGGGTCTTGGGCAAGTTTTCTCCGAAGCGAATTTCCTCGGGTTTGGCAATCGGACCGATTTCTTTCGCCACCCATTCACGCAAGGTATTGGTGATTTGATTCACTTCCTCACCGTGCGGATATTTTCCCTTTAACACGACAAATGCAATCACCGCTTCACCTTTGATTTCATGCGGCTTGCCAACCACCGCCGCTTCCGCGACCAAAGGGTGGGCAACCAACGCCGACTCGATTTCCATCGTACCCAGGCGATGCCCGGAAACGTTCAACACGTCATCGACGCGCCCCATGATCCAGAAATAACCGTCCTTGTCGCGGTATGCGGAATCGCCTGCAAGATAATACTGGCCGTGCCCGATGTCTTCCGGGAAATACGCTTTCTTGAAGCGCTCCGGATCACCCCACAGAGTGCGGATTTGCGAAGGAAAAGGTTTTTTGATTACCAAAAAACCGCCTTTACCGTTTTCGACATCGTGCCCAGCTTCATCGACAACCGCCGCGAAAATACCCGGCAATGGAAATGTGCACGACCCCGGTTTAAGCGCTACGGCACCTGGCGTTGGCGCAATCATGTGACAACCGGTCTCTGTCTGCCACCAGGTATCGACGATAGGACAGCGCGACCGGCCTACTTTCTCATAAAACCACATCCAAGCTTCCGGATTGATCGGTTCACCGACCGACCCCAATAATCGCAGCGACGAAAGGTCGTACTGCGCAGGCAAATCGCCGCCCAATTTGATCAACGAGCGAATGGCCGTAGGTGCGGTGTAAAACGTGGTTACCTTGTGCTTTTGGATGATCTCCCAAAAACGTCCGGCGTGGGGATACGTCGGAATTCCCTCGAAAATCACCTGCGTGGCTCCCATGGCAAGCGGTCCGTACGTGACATAGCTGTGGCCGGTAATCCAGCCGACATCGGCCGTACACCAGAAAATATCCGCAGGTTTATAGTCAAAAATCCACTGCATACTGACTTTGGCTCCGAGCAAATAACCCGCACTGGAATGCTGAACACCCTTAGGTTTACCCGTCGATCCCGAGGTATACAGCGTGAACAAAGGATGCTCGGCGCTAACCCATTCTGGTTCACATTCGCTGCTGGCGTTCTGGGTAATTTCGTGCCACCAGACATCGCGCGCCGGATCAAACGGAATCTCCCCACCGGTGCGCCGGTAAACCACGATCAATTGCACCGAGGTGGTATCGTTCATACGCATAGCTTCATCGACTGTGGCCTTGAGCGGGTTATGCTTGCCGCCGCGCACCTGCTCATCGGCGGTAATCACCGCCACCGCACCGGCATCATGGATGCGTTCGTGTAAGCTTTTAGCGGAAAAACCACCGAACACCACCGAATGAATCGCCCCGATGCGGGCGCACGCCTGCATGGCAACCACTGCTTCAATACGCATTGGCATGTAAATAATTACCCGGTCGCCTTTTTTGATATTGTGCGACTTCAATGCATTGGCCAGCTGGCAAACACGCTGATGCAAATCGCGGTAAGTAATACGCTGCACTTCACCTTCATCCGATTCAAAAATGATGGCAACCTTGTCCGCTTGAGTCGCTAAATGCCGGTCAAGACAGTTATAGGAAACGTTTAATTTCCCATCGGCAAACCATTGATAAAACGGTGCCGCACTGTCATCCAATATCTGCGTGAAAGGCTTATGCCACAGAATCAGTTCATTTGCCCGCTGCGCCCAGAAACCCTGATAATCTTGCTCCGCTTGCGCGCACAAAGCTTGGTATGCTTGAATGCCAGCAATATTGGCTTGACGGGCAAATTCACTGGAAGGCGGAAAAACACGGGTTTCATTCAAAACGGATTCAATGGTCGACATGCACTATCTCCAATTCTGTACTCATTTGTTCGGATGACTCGAATCGAATTGTATCATTGGCACTAAGCGCCTTTGCTACTTCTATTTTCACAAGGAAAAAGCAACACCAGAAAACCGCCAGGAGAAATTACCGGAAGAATCCTGGAAAGGCACTGAAAATAATCAAAAACATTACTGATAGCAAAAAGTTTATGTTTCCTATTTTATAAAAATTTGTTAAAATAAAATCAATAAATTCGATGGGCTTTTTTAGCCCATTTTTTATTTGTGGTGGAGCTATGGCATTAGAGGAATTATTGGAGTCGACTCTAAAGGGGATGGGCTACGAGTTGGTCGAAGTGGAGCAACTAGCGCACAACAAGTTATTAAGAATATTTGTAGACAAAGAAGGCGGTATCGGTATCGATGATTGTGTGACAATTAGCAATCATTTGAGCAAGTTGTTCGCGGTTGAAAACATTGACTACGGCCGATTGGAGGTTTCGTCGCCTGGGCTGGACAGGTCATTGCAAAAGGAAGCAGACTTTGTCCGTTTCGTTGGAGAAATAGTTAAATTAAAATTGCGTATTCCGATACAGGGGCAACGGAATTTTTCGGGAGTTTTGCGGGAAGTAAATAATGGCATAATAAAACTTGAGAGCGAAGGAAAACTGTTAGACATTGAATTGAGTAACGTTGGAAAAGCGCGTTTGGTTCCAAAATTGTAAGTACATAAAGATTGGGTTGGAGGACTATGAGCCGCGAAATTTTACTGTTGGTTGATGCATTGGCGCGCGAGAAAGCGGTGGAAAAAGAAATTGTTTTCACCGCGCTGGAGCTTGCATTGGCATCCGCGACGAAAAAACGATTTCAAGAAGATATTGAAACTCGTGTTTCTATTGACAGAGTCACAGGAGATCACCAATCCTTTCGCCGCTGGCTGGTTG
>CAYQZF010000105.1:0-8722 GCA_964421895.1 uncultured Nitrosomonas sp.
AAGGGATCGCAGCAGAGGAAAATATAAACCAAGAAATTCAAACTGAGACACTACCAAACTGCGCTTTTTCATCTGATTTCGTCTTGCCTGACTGTGGCTCGCTATCTTTTTCAGAACTTCCTTAAGGATTCCTTCAGGAAATTTTTACATCGATGCGATTTTTTGTCAGCAATGAATCCATCGTTGCGTCGAATCTGCTGCAGCAAAATATGCCAGTCTGATCAACCAGACGATCAATCTATTGTTATCAAGGAGTATCAAGTGCGAAAAACTCGAATGATCATTGCCTGTTTGCTGTTCTCAATCTCAACCGCAATCCTCGCAGCCGATAAAGACAATAAGCAAACCCTCACGCTCTCGGAAGCGCAACGCAGTCACGTACTGGAAGAAATGCGGGCATTGTTGTCGGGTACGCGAAACATCTTGGCAGCGCTTGCTGCGGATGACATGGCAGCGGTTTCCAAATCTGCCCGCCCATTGGGATTGGGCATGGCGCATAAAGCCGAGGATCACCTCAAGAGTGTGCTACCCAAGGAATTCATGCAGCTCGGTATGTCCTTGCATCAGGATTTCGATCAAATTGCCACAGATGCAGAATCCAAAAAAGATCCCAAGCTCACACTGCGGCAGTTGAGCGATGCCATGACCAAGTGCGTTGCCTGTCATGATGCTTATCAAATCGGCACGTCACCGGCATCCGGACAGCCGGTACAAGGCCATAAACACGAGCATCACCATCATCATTAATACCCGGTAACATGCATACCGGTTCAAGGTTTTTCTGCTTCAAACAGGATAGCTTGGATGTAATCTGACTGTTTCGGATTGCATTCGGCGACATGGGCGCTGGGCTCCTGAAGACACTTATATTTTATATTTAGGGGCTGTAGTAGATTAGCTTAGATGCTAAGCTAATCTACTACAGCCCCTAAAGTTTTCATAGAATTTTCACCAAGCAATCAGATTAATGATCATGAAAAACATTTCGCGCAGAAAAATGATCCAGTTCAGCGTATTGAGTGGTCTAGCCGGTGCGCTCGGCTGTAAGAACGGTATTGCCAAAGCACTGGCGCTGATGCCGACACCCGATGAAACCGAAGGACCGTTTTATCCGGTGAGAGATCAGCAAGACAAAGACGCCGATTTAACGCAAATCGAAGGACATGCTGTGGTCGCGCAAGGTCGCCACATCGTTGTTAGCGGTCGAGTGCGAGATGTTACCGGGCATCCCGTTGCAGCGTCTATATTGGATATTTGGCAGGCCGACGCCAACGGTCGCTACCGTCATCCGCGCGATTCCAATCCGGCGAAAGCGGATGAAAATTTCCAGGGTTGGGCAATCATCTCTAGCGATGAAAACGGTTTTTTCCGCTTTAAGACCGTCATGCCCGGCGCTTATCCAGCCAACGGAACCTGGATCAGGCCGCCGCATATTCATTTCAAAATTGCAAAAACCGGTTATCGCGCGTTGACGACGCAGATGTATTTTCCCGATGAGAGGCTGAACACCAACGATTTATTGCTAAGTGCAAAATCGCCCGCGGAGCGTGCCGCTATGACGGCGAGGCTAATTGCACAGCAAGGCAACCTGCCCGTTTACGAGTACAATATCGTTCTCGATTCACTCCGCAAATAAATCATGACAACCAAACACAGCAAATTGCTCATTTTGGGCTCCGGGCCAGCAGGTTATACCGCCGCAGTCTATGCCGCACGTGCCAATCTGAATCCGGTTTTGATCACTGGGCTGGCGCAAGGCGGACAGTTGATGACCACGACCGATGTCGACAACTGGCCGGCCGATGCGATGGGCGTGCAAGGGCCGGAATTGATGGAACGGTTTCAGAAGCACGCCGAGCGTTTTCATACCGAAATCATTTTTGACCATATTCATACCGCTAAGCTGACGGAGAAACCGGTAACGTTGATCGGCGATCAGGGAACCTACACCTGCGATGCGCTCATCATTGCCACCGGCGCTTCCGCGCAGTATCTTGGCTTGCCGTCGGAAGAAGCGTTCATGGGGCGCGGCGTGTCCGGTTGCGCAACTTGTGACGGTTTCTTCTACAAAGGACAGGATGTCGCCGTGATCGGCGGCGGCAATACCGCGGTGGAGGAAGCGCTTTACCTGGCCAATATCGCGCGCAGCGTGACCGTGGTGCATCGGCGCGATCAGTTCCGCTCGGAAAAAATTCTGATCGACAAACTGATGGAAAAAGTCCGCAACGGCAATATCAAGCTGGCATTAAATCATGTACTGGAAGAAGTGCTGGGCGATCAATCCGGCGTTACCGGCATGCGCATCAAAAGCACGCAAGACAACGCTACGCAGACGATCAACTTGCAGGGCGTTTTTATCGCCATCGGTCATAAACCCAATACCGATATTTTTACCGGCCAATTGGATATGGAAAACGGCTATATCGTCACGCGCAGCGGCGGTCAGGGCAATGCTACCGCAACCAACATACCCGGCGTATTCGCTGCGGGCGATGTGCAGGATCACATTTACCGCCAGGCGGTTACGAGCGCTGCAAGCGGTTGCATGGCGGCGTTGGATGCGGAAAAGTACCTCGATCATTTGAAATGACGGATGAACCGGAAGTCATGCAGCGGCAAGCGGTCAGCAGCAGGAGATGACGCAAAAAGATTCCAATCCGGATGACGATGACACAGCGCTGTTTCACGCCGCCATGCGCGATGTAGCGCCGCTGTCCGGCACCAATACCGTGACACCTCAGCATTCACCCGTTCCTCCGGTTCCGCGTAAAAGAAAACAGCAAGCGCAATTGGCTACTGAGGACGCGCTTTCAGACCATATCGCCGTCGAAATGGAAGCAGGAGATGACTGGACTTATGCGCGCCCCGGTATGCCGCATCAAACACTGCGGAAATTGCGGCGTGGCTATTGGGAAATTCAAGCGAATCTCGACCTGCATGGCCTGACGCGCGACGAAGCCCGGCAGGAATTGAGTGTTTTCCTGGATACTTGCACTCAACGGATGTTGCGTTGTGTTCGTGTCATTCACGGCAAAGGGTTGAGCTCGAAGAATCGCGAACCAGTTCTCAAAACCCGGATCGGCAACTGGCTGCTGCAACGCATGGATGTGCTGGCTTTCTGTCAGGCCCGGGCGGAAGATGGCGGCGGCGGCGCTATTCTGATCCTGCTCAAGACCAAAGCGTAGCTATTTTCACAGCGAAGGATTGGATTCCTGCGGGAAAGCTTTTTCGTATTTGCTTTGGCACTCAATGCAGCGCTGCGCCGAGGGTTGTGCCAGTAACCGCTCAAACCCGATTTCGCCGCCGCAGTCAATGCAATCGCCGAATTCCAGTTCGCTCAGATACTCCATTGACATTTCCAGTTCGCGCATCTCGTTGATCTGCCGGTCGATCAGCGCAGTGTCGATGTCGTCGAGGCCATTGTCGGAGTGTTCATTTTGTCCGGAGTCGCGTGCAGCTCTGGCGCGCGCTAACTCATTATTCACTTCGTCTTTCAATCCAAGAAACCGCTTCTCAATTGCCGTTTTCAACTGTATCAGTTGATCTTCCGTGAAATTAGCCATTTTGTTTCCTTTCTTTTGTTACAGATTACTTATTGCCCTCGATGTCCGCTTGCAAATGTTTTAAGTCGGCTATTACCTCGGCGGAGTTACGTGCCGCACTGGCCGACAAGTACATGCGTGCAATTTTACCCTGCGGATCGATCAGGAAAGTATTGCGTTTGGCGAACTTGATAGCGCCGAGATTAACCAAGGAACGGTAATGCGTTGCTGTTTCCGCCGTAGTATCCGCCAGCAATGGAAATTGCAACTGAAACTTTTTAGCGAAATCGGCATGACTGCTCGTATCGTCGACACTCACGCCGGCCACGGCAGCGCCTAATTCTACCAATTCCTGCAGGCCGTCACGAAATGCGCAAGCTTGTTTGGTGCAACCGGGCGTATCGTCTTTCGGGTAAAAATACAGCGCCAGCCATTTACCGCGAAAATCAGCCAAAGTGTGCGTGTTGCCATGCTGATCGGTCAATCTGAAATCGGGTGCTGGCTGACCCGGCTCGAGCGATTTCTTATTCGTGGAAAAGTACCAGAACATCAATCCCAATGCGAATACCGATAAGATGATAGTGAACCATTCCATAGTGCCGTTTGCTCCTATTCGTTAAATGGGCGTTTCACCGGCCAGGCCCATAGCCGTAATAACGCGATCGACAGTAACGCCAGCAACCCGGCGAAGGTAAAAGCCGCCGCTGCGCCGTATACCTGCCATATTACCCCGAACAACAATCCCGCCGGGATAGCGGCGATGCCGCTCACCAGATGATACCAGCCGAATGCAGTGCCTCGTTCATCCGGTGATGCATAATCGCTGATCAATGCGCGCTCGGCGCCTTCGCTCAGTCCCATCAACAAACCATAAAAAATACTGACGATCCATAAACCGGCGCCGGTTGTCACCTGACTCAACGCCAGAAAGGATGCAGCAAGCGCCGACCAGCCAATCAGAATCAACGCGCCACGGCCGAAATGATCGGCTAATTGCCCTCCCTGTGTGGAAGTAACCGCCTTGGCGAGATTCAGCGCCGCCCATAACAGCAGCAATTCGACAACGCCGATACCTAGTTCATGACCGAACAGCAAAATAAAAGTTTCAGAAGCGCGCGCAAAGGTAAACAGCATCAATACCCACAAATAATGCTGCAATGGCGCGGATAACACCGACCAGCGCAATGGTGGAAGTGCTCGCCGTGGCTCGGCGGATTGACCGGGATTTGCTTTGGCTTCTTGCACGCCCGCGCCTAAAAGCGCCACCGCGACAAAACCGGGCAGCGCCGACCACAGAATCACTTCACTCAAACTTAAATCCGACCAAGCCAGAATCGCCGCAGCCGCCAACGCGCCCGCAACCGCGCCGGCGTTATCCAGTGCGCGATGAAAGCCAAACGCATAGCCACGGATCGGCGGCGGTGTTGCATCCGCCACCATCGCATCACGTGGCGCGCTGCGTAACCCCTTACCGACGCGATCCACACTGCGCAACAATAATACCGTCACCCAAGAACCGGCCAGCCCTAGCAACGGACGCGTGCAATTGGAAAGCATATAGCCGGTTAACGCCAATCCTTTACGCCGCCCGCTCATGACATCGGAATGCCGCCCCGCCCATAACTTCAGAAAACACGCCAACGCGTCCGCCACGCCTTCGATCAGCCCCAGCGCAACCGGCCCCGCCGCCAGCACGGTCGCCAACAGGATCGGAATCAGCGGCACCACGATGTCCGAAGAAAAGTCGTTGAAGAAACTGACAAATCCAAGAACGACAACGGTTTTCGGCAGTTTCTTAGAAGCACCGGAGTTTGCAGAATCCAGTTGATCAGGTTTATTCATGGCGTCATATTAGCGTAAAATGCCGAGTCCGCCCTGGTAGCTCAGTGGATAGAGCAACCCCCTCCTAAGGGGTAGGTCGCACGTTCGATTCGTGTTCAGGGCACCAATTGAATCAAGAACTTAACTCCCACTCTCTATCTACCGAATACCCATTCGGTACATTTTCGGTACACTTAGAATTAGGTATAAATGGCTACTATTACAAAAACTCAATCCAAACAGATGCTCAAAAATGGGCAAGACTCATTGAATCTGAAATAGATCGAGGCATTTTCATCGATAGAAGTGAGGCAGAAAGAACCATTGTTGGTCAATTAATCGAAAGATATATCCAAGAAAAGTACCCCCCTTAAAACGTTCAGACGTTCAGCAAAGAGCGATTTGCAGAGAATGTTATTTCTGAAAAAGTATTTTGGTCATTACATTGTCAGTCAACTGCAAAGCAAACATATTGCCACTTACCGAGATAAAAGACTACCCAAAGGAAAACAAAGCTCAACAGTTATTAAGGAAATAGGATGGTCGGAAAACTTATTAACCCGCCGAAGAAAATCACACAGCAACCGAACGACTGCTATCAAAACCTAAACACCCGCTGGCTCAGAAAATCATGAAGCTGCCGCCGAATAGACGCATTGAATTCATTCGGAGATTTGAGGCTTACGGGACGTTTGATCGTTGATTAGCTTGTTTTTCCTTTGCCGAACAAAACCCCGCAACTTTAAACCGCTGAAAACCCAAGGGTCGCGCCGCCGACCGGCGCAAAGGGTATGACCGCAAAGCGGGCATGCTGCCCGATTCCTAATATGGTTTGCCTTTATCCTGGTTTCCCCTTATTGCTGAATAGGTTCTGATAGTTTTTGCTTTTTATAGTTTGTTTAATCAAGCAGATACATCTTACAACTGCGTGCATCCATCAAAATAAGCTTTCCATACCGTGCCCTCATTCTTGAGTAGATAGGGTGAAAAATCTGATCCAAAACCGGCGATATTTGTTATACCTGGCAAATTGCATATCTGAATGGGAGCAAAATGCTTAGCCTCAGCTCCGCCTTTAAGAAAGCCGCTGCCCCATCCCCATACTGTTCCGTCTGCCTTTAATGCGTAGGATGCAAAGGTACTTGTCTTAATATCGACGATATCGGACAGACCCACTAGCTGAACGGGTATTGGAATGGGAGTTATTGTATCCATTGTCGTTCCAGTTCCAACGCCAATTGCACCATATAGATTATTCCATCCCCACGCCCAAACTGTGCCATCATTTTTAAGTGCAAGGCTGTGAGAGGTGTCTGCAGAAAGTTTGATTATGCCGGTCAGCCCACTTACCTGTGTAGGCTTATCGACGGTAACCGTTGTCAATCCTGTTCCAAGTTGTTTTCCAGAATTATCTCCCCATGCCCAGACTGTTCCATCTTTCTTTAAAGCAAATACAACTATACCGCCCAACGTATTTACACCAGTAATTTCTTTAATATCAGCTAACCCAGCCACCTGCTCGGGAGTATCGCGATCTGCACCTGTTATTCCATGAGGTAATATTGTGTTCGAGTTTGCTCCATCCCCAAGCTGACCAACAAAATTATTCCCCCATGCCCAGACTGTTCCATCACTTTTAAGTACATAGTAACTATTAAGTGCTCCTCCAACAGGGCCAGATTGAAAATCGATAACGTCAGAAAATGCACCAATCTGCGAAGCAAGACGAGAAGATTCACCAACACAAGCTAAAGCATGATCTATAATTATGTTGGCTTGGCAACCCCATATCCATAATGTTCCATCCTGCTTAATCGCATAGAAACCAGTGGATGTATCATTTTTACCAATTGCGACTATATCGGCGAGCCCACTTATTTGAATAGGAATGTACTGAAATTCTTTAAATCCTGTTAATCCTGCTGCCCCATTACCAAGATCACCCTGAATATTCCATCCCCAAGCCCAGACTGTCCCATCATTTTTAAGTGCAATAGTGGCATTTGCTCCGCTGACTACCTGAGTAACCTCAGTCAGGCCAATGACTTTGACGGGTGCTGACCGAGTCTCTTTTGTACCGTCTCCAAGTTGACCATAAATATTATTACCCCAACCCCAAACCGTTCCGTCTGCTTTGATAACAAAAGCTTGGCTTCCTGTGACCATTGATCTAATATTAGTTAGTTTTCCATTATTGGCTGCCAGCAACAAGTTAGGCAGACTATCAATGTAAATCGGATTGACATTCCCCCAAGGCCAGCCGAATACATAAACACCGTTATCGCTAGTATTAACACCGGCATAAACATTCGTGTCTGGATAAAAACGGAACAACCAAGGCGCTATACTCTGTGTTGTCTGATGAGTAGGAAAATGCGCCGGATAATTACTCTCTGCCCAGTTAAGTAAAGTATCGGTATCACTGGCTGTATCGGCAGCAGCAAGGCCGATATTGCCTATGAAAACAAGTGTGCAGAAAAATAAGGTTATTGTTTTATTTGTTTTATTCGTTTTTTTCATTTTTATTTCCCGTTTAAATGCCCAAAGTGAATTTATTTAAAGACACAATTTTTAGAATGCGTAGTCACAAGATGTTTGTTCAAAAAAACGGTTTTAAACTGAAAAAAGTGCAAATCATGAAAAGCGAAGGTTTAGAGCGCTACAGATCTTAATATTGTTGAGAACCTGTTTTAAGAATTGTAACGCTCTTTGTTTCAGCAGCTACCTTCGATCACGCCGTATTGCAAAAAACTTATTTTAAAAACTGCTCATCTTTCTTTTCTGCATTTTCTTCTGCTGCTTTTGCGTTATTTCCGCCATCTTCGGCTAATTTGCTGCCAACATAGCTACCCACTGCTCCACCGACCAACGCTGGCATAACGGATTGCATCAGTGAAGGGCTTTGAGCCGCTGCATTGGGAGCGGCGGCTGCGGCTGGTTGCGCTGGATTTGGATTGGCTGCTTGTGCTTGAGCCGGTGCTGGCGCAGGTTGATTTTGTGTGCTGGTTTGTTTTTGTGGAGCAGCGGCTGCCGGTTGGGATTTCGGAGGTGCTTTTGATACGCTGCCTTTATTTTTTTTAGCATAAACATTAGGGGCAATCATTATCGAAATGAGTACTGCAAGAAGTAATTTTTTCATTGTATTAAGCCTATAAAATCAATCATGAATTAAAGTTAAAAATGCGATCCGCTGTATCCTCATTCCTTTTGATTGCTTTACCGGATATAGCCTTATGAAGGTAAGAGCGGATCATGGTTTTACTGCCGCTTTTAAAGCAATGACATGCAGGCGCAACTAGGTTTTTCATGTTGCTGACCGGCAAGCCGTTAACGCGCGCCGCAATTTTGGGAATAATTTG
>CAYQZF010000106.1:0-8580 GCA_964421895.1 uncultured Nitrosomonas sp.
ATGACATGACCTACTTATTCAATGATCCGGCGCAGTTTGCTGATGAATTAGCCGAGGGTTATGCCGCCGTTCACCGGGATAAAATCCGGCGCATCAATGGCGGTATCATTCGCCGCCATAAAACCAAACCCGGTCAGGTGGTTGTTATCATCGGCGGCGGTTCAGGGCATTATCCCGCATTCGGCGGATTTGTCGGCTTAGGATTGGCGCATGGCGCCGCGCTCGGCAATGTCTTTGCGGCACCATCGGCGCAGCAGATCTGCAACGTGGCGTACGTCGCCGATGCAGGCGGTGGTATTGTGTTTTGCTACGCCAATTACGCTGGTGACGTGCTCAATTTCACGCAAGCGCAGGAACGTCTGCGCGCACAGGGCATCGATGTCCGCTCGGTGGTGGTGACCGATGACATCGCGTCGGCTCCAGTCGATGAACAACACAAACGCCGCGGTATCGCCGGTACGCTGGCAGTGTTCAAAGCCGCAGCCGTTGCCGCCGATGCCGGAAAATCGCTGGATGAAGTCGTGCGCATCACAACCGCAGCCAATGACCGCGTGCGCTCGCTGGGCGTGGCGTTTTCCGGCTGCACATTGCCTGGTGCCGCCAAGCCACTGTTCGAAGTTGCATCTGGAATAATGGAAGTCGGCATGGGTATCCACGGTGAACCTGGCCTGGATCGCGTCAAAGCGCCCAGCGCTGATGAACTGGCGGAAATGCTGATCGGCAAATTGCTAGCCGAGATTCCCGCAACCGTGGACACTGTTTCCAGTGCACGTATCGGTGTCATCCTGAACGGCCTCGGTGCAGTGAAGTACGAAGAATTATTCGTGGTTTACCGCAAGGTCGAGCAACTGTTGACTGGGCGTGGCTTAATTATTGTCGCCCCTGTGGTGGATGAAATGATCACCAGCTTCGACATGGCAGGTGTTTCGTTGACATTGTTTTGGCTTGATGACGAGCTTGAGCAGAGCTGGGTGGCGGCAGCCGATACACCGGCGTTTCATCGAGGTGTTATTGCCCATGACAATTTTGCAATGAGCTATGACGACGAACCAAAAGAATCACGAGACAAACATTCGATAAAACCAGGTTCTGTAGAATCGCAGGCGGCCGCCACCATTGTGCTAGCAGCGCTGGAGGCGGCACTCGGTGTCATTGAAGCACAACAAGACGAATTGGGTCGGTTGGATGCGATTGCCGGTGATGGCGATCACGGCATCGGCATGCATCGCGGACTGACGGCTGCGGTTGAGGCAGCCGGGACGGCAATTGCTGCTCAGGCCGGGGCAGGGACGGTGCTGATTGCCGCCGGCGATGCCTGGTCGGATCGTGCCGGTGGTACCTCGGGTATGCTGTGGGGTGTCATTTTGCGCAATCTCGGCAATGCTGTGGGCGACGAAAACAAACCAGATGCCACAGCGATTGCAACCGGTGTAGCGGATGCGCTGCACGCAGTCATCGATCTCGGCAAGGCACGACTGAACGACAAAACCCTAGTTGACGTGTTGTATCCATTTTCTAGTGCCTTGATGAAAGGCGCTAACCGAGGACTCTCAATGCCCGAAGCTTGGGCAGCCGCTGCAGAAATTGCCGGACAATCCGCTGAAGCAACCAAAAACCTCATACCAAAAATCGGCCGCGCCCGCCCGCATGCCGGGAAAAGCATCGGCAACCCCGATCCGGGGGCGGTATCGATGGCTTTAATAACTCACGCAGCAGGTAAAATCATTAGAAAACACTGCTCTTGATTATTGCGCTAACCTACATAGGGTATTTCCGAAGCAGTTACTTCCGCTTTAATACCGTGTTGTTCAATAAGCATTCTGACAGCGTTTATTCTTCTGTTTTTTTCTGGAATGCTTGTTGTTGGGCCAACGACAATGCGTTTGATTGGAAGCGGCTTATTAGGTGATGTAACGCCCTCAAATAAGTTTATGTATGGCACCAACGCACCAGCTTTGGAAAAGAATTTTCGGGGAATTGTATTATCAGTTATTCCTTGCGCTACTACCATTTCAGTGTAATCCTTGTTTTTTGTGTGTGGTAATACAACAATGCGAACTTCATTCTCTTCCTTGAATCCCCAATGTTTATACCGGCAAGCGCATCGCATCAATGAGTAAAAAATTTTCTCCAAGTTTCTATCATCTTCAATATCTTTTAGGTGATTGGAGAAAAATTCTTTAATTACACTCAGATCTTCATCAAATTCTTCTACAAACTTACAATTAGGATCAGATGAATACACAACATCACCAATAAAGAAATACCCCAAGTGATTTTTCCATTTCTCATTGACATCTTTTAACAAAAGAGAAAAATATTCTGTATCGAAGACAATTGCGTAGCCACCTTCATGCCCATATCCACGCCACTGGCTTAATAAGCCATGCGCTGTGACTTGATCACAAACAACTTTTTCTAGCCCAGATACTGTACAAAATGAAGTAATGTAAGGTTCAGCGAGAGCAACTTCAGGATTTTGACTGCCCAGAAGAATTTTCTCATTTGCATCCAGAGTATCCCTGATATATGACTTAATTATTTTTTCTCTGCCGCCTTGCTGATTAATCAATAACTGTGTAATGCTATTTTGTGAAATTAATTCATTAAGATATTCTTCACCAATTGGCTGTAAGAAACTGGGCAAACAGTCTTTTAAAAAGAATTTTATTTCTGTCGAATCGTTTAGGTACCTATAGTCGGTAGCCCATATACTTTGGCTTTCAATAATACCAACCAAGCCTTTAGCATTGGTGTAATGAAAAAGCTCGGGGTGAGTTTTTGCAAGACCTTTTGTCATGATTGTGTGAGTTGTTGGTTTGATATGAGTCAATTGTCATATCAAACCTTCAATTACTTGAAGCATAAACACTTTACCTCGTCAATCCCGCATACAACACCGGCAGTTTCTCCGGTAATCGTTCCACATGATCCACCACTAAATAATTGCGTTCGCCGAAAATGCGCGAGACGTATTGATCGGCGCGCGGATCTAAGCTCATGCAGTAGGTGAGGATACCAGAGCGGCCGGCTTCTTCAACGGCTTTTTTGGTGTCGTGGCGCAGGTATTGCGGGTCGCGTACGTCGACGTCGGCCGGTTCGCCATCGGTGATGACGAGTAGCAGTTTTTTCGCCGATTTTTGTAGTTTCAGATAATGCGTGGCGTGGCGTATTGCAGCACCCATGCGGGTCGACAGTTGCCCGGTCATACCGGCGAGTTTGGCTTTAGGAATTTCGTTGTAGGGTTGATCGAAATCCTTGAAGCGGAAATACTCGACATCATGGCGTCCGTCGGAGCAGAAGCCGTGGATCGCAAACGGATCGCCGATCTTGTTGATGGCGTTGGCGAGCAATACCGTCGCCTGGCGCGTCAGGTCGAGCACGGAGTAGTCGTGTCCGGCGACTTTTTCGTTGGTCGATTCGGATAAGTCGAGCAGCACCAGCACGGAAATGTCGCGCACTTTACGTACCGAGCGCATCATGATGCGCGGATCGGGTTGCATGCCCATGCGGATATCGATCATCGAACGGATTGCGGCGTTGATGTCGATTTCGTCGCCGTCTTCGAGTTTACGGATGCGGCGTGTGCCTTGCGGTTGCATCGCATCGAGCAGGAATTTCATGCGCGCAATTTCGCGTTTGTATTGATTGGCGATGTCGTCGATGCATTGCATATCGCCCAGTTTTGCGCGTTTTTCCTGCACTGTGGCCCAATCGGGGCGTTCTAGCTGAATCTGGTAATCCCATTCGGAATAGTGGTACGGCGCCGAGACCGGTTCCTTGCCTTCCATATCGTTGTACGACACGCCCATGTCTTCGTACGGGAAGAACTCGGTGCCCATGACCCAGATTTCCTCTGCGTCGTCACCGGCGGTTTCGACGTCGAGCTCATTGGCAAATTCCATGACGTTGACATATTTGCGCACTTGTTTGGGCGCATCGTATCCGGCGGACAGCGATTTGTTGAAATCGAATTCCTCGAATTCCCAGAAATAGCGGTTATCGTCGCGATATGGCGCGGTGAGTATGTCGGTGCGCGGGTTGTATGGAATCTTTTTGTCCATGAAGCTGTGCGCGAGCTGCACACCGATTTCCCACGAGGTTTTGTGACTATGTAGTTGATCGTCTTTCGCCGCTTTAAACAGTTTGCGTCCTTCGGCGATCCACGGGTCCTTGTCCTTGTAATCCGGGTCGAGCAGGGCGCGTGCCAGGCGATTCAGATAATCGCCCGTCGAGACATTCATTTCCGGTGTGGCGCTGTGCAACACCGACCATGTCTTGCGTAGGCCGGGAAAGCGGAGGATCGACAATTCCTCGATACGCGCATCTTCAATAACCGAAATCACGGCCATCTGCAACGGATTCAAACTTTCCGCAGAAATTGGCTGCTGGGTTTCGACTAGATGCGCTGCGGCGTGCGCTGCAGCGGCACGGTAGACTTCGGTTGCCGAAACATCGCCATAAGCATCGTAGGCATCGGGCAGATGGATGAAATAGTTTTCAATGAACGGCTTGTAGCCTTCGCGCGTTTCAAAGTCGCCGGAAGTCGGTTTCATGAAGAAATCTCGTCCCCATAACGCACGCAAATACATATTGATGCGCCGCTGTACGTCGACAAACAGCGTGCCTTTGCGCTCCTTCTGCAATACCGCAAGCGATTCTTTCGATTCCAGACCGAAATAACGAATTTGTTCTTCATAATCGGTGCGGTGCGCATGTGCGCCCCACATGGCCCAGCGACGCAAGCCCCCCAGCGTTAATTGCCCGAACAGAATTTCCAATTTGCCAAGCATCGGGCGGATGCCGCGCGGTGCCTGCGCGATCAGCGTATTCAGAAATTGCAGATAATTCTGGAATAACTGCGCGTCACCCAGACGTTTAGCAGCGGTCGGGGAAGTCGCCAGCACCAGTTCGATGACCGCGCCGGAAGTTCTGGAAGCGAGCGAAAGCACGGATGTTGCCAAATCGCTGATGACATCTTCACCGACTTCCTTGACGACCAGCGGAATTTCATCAATCCAGCAATCGACCACACTGCGCCCGCGCCCCAGGCCGCGGATTGCCGACGCGCCTTTTAAGTAGTTATCCAGACCGCGCGGTGAAAAGATCTTGACCGCTTCCGGCCAGGCATGATGGAGCAATTCAACCGATTCCGGTTCCAGATCCTCGAGCAATTCTTTGTAATCGTCCAGACTGACACTCATAGCAGCACCTGTTAATGGGTTAAAACAAACGGGTTATGATTTCCGGGCTAGTTGAAGAACGTGCTAACTGCTGCGTCCAGCGCATCGCGCATGTCCGGATCGTCGGTGATCGGGCGCACTAGAGCGACACGGCAGGCTGCGTGAGCATCGACTTTCTTGGCAATCAGACTGCCGGCATAAATCAGCATACGGGTGGAAATACCTTCATCCAGACCATGTCCCTTCAGGTTACGTGCACGTTCGGCAATCGATACCAATTTCTCGGCAACTTCGGTCGATACACCTGATTCGTGGGCAACGATTTCGCTTTCGATGTCATGACTCGGATAATTGAAATCGAGCGCACCGAAACGCTGTTTGGTCGATTGTTTCAAATCTTTCATCAAGCTCTGATAGCCGGGATTGTACGAGATGACAATCTGGAAATCCGCATGCGCCTGAATCAGTTCGCCTTTCTTCTCCAGCGGCAATACACGGCGGTTGTCGGTTAGCGGATGAATAACCACGGTGGTGTCCTGGCGCGCCTCAACAACTTCATCCAAATAGCAGATCGCGCCATAACGTGCGGCGACTGCCAGCGGACCATCTTGCCAGCGCGTGCCGTTGGCATCGAGCAAGAAGCGACCCACCAGATCGGATGCGGTCATGTCTTCGTTACACGCAACGGTGATCAGCGGCTTTTTTAATTTCCACGCCATATACTCGACGAAGCGCGTTTTACCGCAGCCGGTCGGGCCTTTCAGCATCATGGGCATGCGTACCGAATAGGCGGCTTCATAGAGTTTTACTTCATCCGCAACGGAATGGTAATAAGGTTCTTTTTTAATACGATACTGGTCGATGATATCGCTCATGACAAACTCCTGTGAGAACTATCTTTATCGAAAATTTGCACAATAAATTCCGGTGAAAAAAAACCCCCTGCCCTAATTAAGGGTGAAGGGGGTCTTGCGGGTTCGAACCCCGTGCTACTTAAACAGTCTTGCCGCGGTATATCACCATGGCTGTGCCTTGTGATTGGTTGAAATTATTGTAACCAATCAAACGTACGTGATTGTTCGGATTGGCTTTATGACATGCGGCAGCTTCTGCCAGCACGCGTTCTACATCCGTTTCACCAAACATTGGCAGCTTCCACATATACCAGTAGGAATCCATAACATACTCAGGTTCTGTATGTTCGATTGCTGGGTTCCAGCCTTTGCTGATTAAATATTGCACTTGTTTCTTGATATCCTTGTCGGCCATTGCAGGCAGATAAGAAAATGTTTCAAATTTACGGCTTGCTGGATCACTAACACGTGATTTGTAGTCGATTACTTCGCTCATTATTTTTCCTTAACTTTAGTGAGATGAAGGAGAAAAGCAGCGTTTAATCATCAACCTTTCTCCTTTGGCTATGTATTCTTACTTGTGGGCTATATCCAGTTTGTCAACAGTGTCAAACTCGAATTTGATCTCTTTCCATGTTTCCATGGCGATTTTCAGTTCTGGACTGCTTTTGGCTGCCTTGGTCAAGATCGCTTTGCCTTCTTTCTCGATTTCAATACCTTGGTTACGTGCTTCTACGCAGGCTTCCAATGCAACACGGTTAGCCGCCGCACCCGCAGCGTTACCCCATGGATGACCCAGGGTACCGCCACCAAACTGCAAGCAAGCATCATCACCGAAGATTGCAACCAGTGCTGGCATATGCCAAACGTGAATACCACCCGACGCGACTGGGAATACACCTGGCATTGAACCCCAATCTTGATCGAAGAACAGGCCGCGGCTGCGGTCTTCTTTGACGAATTTGTCGCGCATGGTGTCGATCCAGCCGAGGGTTGCTGCACGGTCACCTTCCAATTTACCGACCACGGTACCGGAATGCAGGTGATCACCACCGGACAAACGCAGCACTTTGGTTAAAACGCGGAAATGAATACCATGGTGTGGGTTGCGATCAAGTACGGCGTGCATAGCACGGTGGATGTGCAGCAGCATTCCATTGTTGCGGCACCAGTTAGCCAATCCTGTATTGGCTGTTAAACCGCCTGTCAAGTAGTCATGCATAATGATCGGCGCGCCCAATTCCTTGGCAAATTCCGCACGCTTGTACATTTCTTCCGGGGTTGGTGCTGTTACGTTCAGATAGTGGCCTTTACGTTCTCCGGTTTCACGTTCGGCTTTTTGGCAAGCTTCCACTACGAATTGGAAACGATCGCGCCAACGCATGAAAGGCTGGCTGTTAACGTTTTCATCGTCTTTGGTCAGATCCAAACCACCGCGCAGACATTCATATACGGCACGGCCATAATTTTTGGCAGACAGACCTAGCTTAGGCTTAATGGTGCAACCTAACAATGCACGGCCATATTTGTTCAGACGATCGCGTTCTACTTGAATACCTGTTGGAGGGCCGCCACAGGTTTTGACGTAAGCAATCGGAAAACGGACATCTTCCAGACGCAGGGCGCGTAACGCTTTAAAACCGAACACGTTACCGACCAGTGAGGTCAACACGTTAACGACAGAACCTTCTTCAAACAGATCGATCGGGTAAGCCACGAAAGCATAGAAGCAGGTGTCATCGCCAGGTACGTCTTCAATTTTATAAGCACGGCCTTTGTAGTAATCCAGGTCAGTCAGCAAGTCGGTCCACACTGTGGTCCAGGTACCGGTGGAAGATTCTGCCGCTACTGCAGCAGCTACTTCTTCACGAGGCACCCCGGGTTGAGGGGTAATTTTGAAACAAGCCAGAAGATCCGTATCCAAAGGGGTGTATTCAGGTGTCCAGTAGGTTTGCCGGTATTCTTTGACGCCTGCGTTATATATTTTTACTGCCATGGTATTTTCTCCTATTAGATTCCACTCAACTCCAGCCAACGATACCGACAGAAACGAGAGGATATTGTGTTACAAACAACAAACATGACTACTCAAATCCATGAAGCGCACTATAGCGTCATTTACCTATAAGAACAAATCAGTAATTTTGATATTTATAATAAGGTTATACTTATAAAACTTTATCGCATGAATCAGAACTGATAATTGACCTATGCTCCACCTGACTTTGCGGCAACTGAAAGTGTTCGAATCCGTTGCCCGGAACCTCAGTTATTCGCGTGCCGCCGATGAGCTGCATCTCTCTCAACCTGCTGTTTCCATGCAAATTAAGCAGTTGGAAGACAACATCAGTTTACCGCTATTTGAACATTTAGGTAAACGAATTTATCTGACTGAAGCCGGGCGCGAATTGTATCAATACAGCCGGGCGATTTCACAGCAATTGGCTGACATGGAAGTCGCGCTGGATGAATTAAAAGGCATGGAGCGCGGTAAATTGAATATCTCGGTAGTCACGACCGCCAATTATTTCGCGCCGCATTTG
>CAYQZF010000107.1:0-8434 GCA_964421895.1 uncultured Nitrosomonas sp.
CCATTGCACCATCCAGAATCAGGATGCGTTGGGAAAATAAACTTTCCAATAAAGCGGTGCGGGATTCTCTCGTCATGGATTGGATTTGGCTGTGAAAATAAAAATAATAGTGCTGGCATTATACCTGAGGCAGCTTAATCGGTTAGTAAGGGAAAAAGACGAAATGACATATTTTGAGATCTTTATAAAAAGGCAGAAATTTCTCATTTTTGAACCTGATTTCAACGCAGAATAGCCAAACGCGGTTTTTTTCAGCGCTTCCCTAGAATTTTTGCCGTGCAAAGGTTTCTATCTATGCTGTAATAAAAAAATGTTATCTTCGCATCATGCCCAACAATCGATAACTCATCATGACCAGCCCAACCTTCATTCAACTAATCGCCGCCGTGTTATTCGCACTGGCAGTAATTCACACCTTCTCGACCAAATTCTTTGAACATCTGGCGCACAGCCAGCCGCGCCACGCCGGTATCTGGCATTTATTGGGTGAGGTGGAAGTGGTATTCGGTTTCTGGGCGATGGTTCTGATTCTGTTTATTTTTGCTGCAAACGGTAAACAGGAAGCGATCACTTATCTCGAATCGCGCGATTTCACCGAACCAATGTTTGTGTTTGTCATCATGGTGATTGCCGGCACGCGCCCGATTCTGGATTTTGCCGCCGCAACCGTTCAACGCACTGCAGTGGTATTACCTGTTCAAACCGGGATGGCAATGTACTTCTTACTATTGGCCTTAGTTCCATTACTCGGTTCATTCATCACCGAACCCGCTGCCATGACGCTCGCCGCACTGATGCTGCGCGACACTTTATTTAGCAAGAAAATATCCACTCGTCTGAAATATGCAACGATCGGTGTTTTGTTTGTCAATATTTCGATCGGCGGCACGTTAACGCCGTTTGCCGCGCCGCCGGTATTAATGATAGCCGGAAAATGGAATTGGGATATCGCATTCATGATAGCGACCTTCGGCTGGAAAGCCGCATTGGCCGTAGCTGTTAATGCGCTAACCGTAACCTGGTTATTCCGACATGAATTAGGACATGTCGGTCAGAGAAAAAACACCGCGGCAGCAAAAACGCCGCTGCTGGTTGTTCTGATTCATTTGGTATTTCTGACACTGATTGTATTATTCGCGCATCATCCGGTGGCATTCATGGGGATCTTTCTCTTCTTCCTGGGATTCACCACCGCTTATCACCAGTACCAAAACCCATTGATTCTGCGCGAAGCGTTGCTGGTCGCATTCTTCCTGGCAGGACTGGTCGTGCTTGGCGGACAGCAGCAGTGGTGGTTGCAGCCGCTGCTCATGGATATGGACGATACCGCGGTATATTTCGGCGCTACTGCATTGACGGCCATTACCGACAATGCCGCACTGACCTATTTGGGATCACTGGTCGAAGGATTGAGCGAGGAATTTAAAATCGCGCTGGTCGCTGGTGCGGTAACCGGCGGCGGGCTGACCGTCATCGCCAATGCGCCGAACCCAGCCGGTTTTGCGATTCTGAAAAGTAAGTTCGATGAACAGTCGATTCATCCGTTGGGACTGCTCGTTGCCGCACTACTCCCTACACTGGTGGCTGTACTGGCGTTTCGCCTGCTGTAACCGCAGTGCCGCCATGCTGGCGACCAACCGTATCTGGTGAATTTGGCGCAGCCGGTGGCACATCATCTTTATGATCATCAAACCAGCGGTACAACATAGGAACAACCACTTTGGTCATCACCGTCGCAGTAATCAATCCGCAAATCACCACGATAGCCAGCGGTCTCTGTACCTCGGAGCCCAGACCGGTAGATATCAGGAACGGTGCCAAACCTAATATCGTGGCCGCAGCAGTAATCAGGACCGGACGGAAACGCGCCTCACAGCTTGTTTTCACCGCCTCTTGCACGGTCAGCCCTTGCTCCCGCAGTTCTTTGATAAAAGAAACCAGTACCACACCATTCAAGATAGCGACACCCCAAACCGCAATGAAACCCACCGACGCGGGCACCGATAGATACTCTCCGGTAAGGAACAAGCCCACAACCCCGCCAACGGAAGCAAACGGCAGCGCGGTAAAAATGAGCAGTGCAAGTTTAACTGAGTTAAACAGCATGAACAGCAGGAAGAAAATTGCAATGAAGGTAATCGGCACAATAACAGCGAGTCTTGCCATGGCGCGCTCCATATTTTCGAACTGCCCGCCCCAGGAGAAGTAATAACCTGGTGGCAGCTTCACTTCTTTAGCAACCCGCTGTTGGATCTCCGCAACAAAACTGCCGATGTCGCGATTATGCACATTCGCCCCCACAACCACCCGGCGCTTGGCAGATTCGCGCGAAATAACCGCCGGGCCGTCTATGACCGTGATCTCCGCTAAGGCACTCAGTGGAATGAGCATTCCGCCCTTACCCATTCCACCCGCAACAGCAGTGCTGGCCGGTCTAAGTAACAAATCCTTTATCGACTCAACATCATGCCGGTACTTTTCCGGGAAGCGCAACAACAATGTGAAGCGGCGCTCGCCTTCGAAAACCTGTGTGACGGCTTTGCCTCCCACGGCGGTCTCAATCAGCTCATTGACGTCGGAAACATTGAGCCCATGGCGTGCAATTGCGTGCCGATCAATGTTGATGGTCAATTCCTGCTGACCGGACAAGCGTTCGATGCGAAGATCTCTGGCACCGCGCGTGGATTTGACAATCCTTGCCACCTGCTCTGACAGCTTACGCAACTCCTCCAGGTCATCTCCAAAAATCTTGACAGCCACCTGTGAACGCACCCCGGTCACCATTTCATCCACCCGCGCCGCAATCGGCTGGGAAATGACAATATTGACACCCGGCAGCTCCGCCAATGCTTTACGGATATCTTCCTCAATCTCCGCCTGCGTCCGTCCGGATCCTTTCAAATCCAGATCGGCGATCGGATCGGATTCATTTTGCGATTGCGGATCAGCCGGTGATTCTCCACGCCCGAGTTTAGAAACGACCGTCTTGACGCCGGGAATAGCTGCTATCTTCTGCATGGCTTCCATTTCCAGCTTAATGGATTTTTCCAATGAGATGGAAGGCGCCCGGATGATCACGGGAGTAACGGAGCCTTCTTTCATAATCGGAATGAAAGACTTACCCAACATCGGATACAAGCCGATCGCGAGTAACAAGGAACCCACTGAAACTAATGCTGTGCCTTTAGGATTTCTTAACGCCAAATAGAGCAAGCGCAGATATAGGGACTTAAGAACGACAACAATTTTAGTGTCTTTTTCGCTACCGCCTTTCAATGCATAGTCACAAAGCACCGGTGACAACACCACTGAAATCACCAACGCGACCAGTAATGCAATGGAGATGGTAACCGCCAGCGGGCTAAACATCTTGCCTTCCATACCT
The DNA here is from genome assembly GCA_964421895.1 of uncultured Nitrosomonas sp. GTDB lineage: Bacteria > Pseudomonadota > Gammaproteobacteria > Burkholderiales > Nitrosomonadaceae > Nitrosomonas. Next base: position 3,386 of record CAYQZF010000107.1, read on the forward strand.
TCAAGTGTCATCAGCGGCAAGAATACAAGAACGATGATGATGATGCCGTAAATGACCGGCGCGCCGACCTCGGCTGCCGCCTTGGCAATAGTCACAATTTTTGGTTCCCCGCTCGGTGCATGGCTCAAGCGCAGAAAGATATTCTCCACCACTACGACCGTTGGATCGACCATCAAGCCAATCGCAATGGTCAATCCTCCCAATGACATTAAATTCGCCGGAATGCCAAAGTAGTTCATGATCATGAACGTAATCAACGGCGTGATGATCAATGTCGCACACACGACCAAGCTGACGCGCAAGTGCCCGAGACAGATAAACATCACCAGAATGACAAAGATCAGAGCTTCGATCAGCACCTTGTAGACCGAATCCAACGCTGCGTCGACCATAACCGTGCGATCATAAAAGGGCACAATTTGCAGACCATCCGGCAATAATCCATTTTCATTGATCTCAGCGACTTTTTCTTTAACCCGGCTGACAATTTCTTTGGCATTGCCACCGCGCAGCATCATTACAACACCGGTCACCGACTCGGTGTAGCCGTTTTTGATACTAGCTCCTTGACGCACTTCACCGCCCAATGTCACCTCGGCAACATCACGCATATAAATGGGTACGCCGTCCATTTCTCTCAATACGATATTGCGGATATCATCCAAGGTAGCGATCAAACCGACACCGCGAATCAGGTATTGCTCATAGCGCAGCGCCAGGATATTACCGCTGGCATTGGCATTGTTGCTGGCCAGCGCGCGATCCACCTCGGTCAAAGTCAAATCATAGTGCCGCAGTTTATTAGGGTCGACATACACTTGATATTCTTTAACATGTCCGCCGATGGAATTGATTTCCGCCACACCGCGAATGGAACGCAACATAGGGCGCACCACCCAATCTTGAATTGTCCGGCGTTCGGTCAATTCTTCCTTTGTCAGCGCCCTTTTACCGTCGCTCGGATGTTCGATCGTATATTGAAAGACCTCGCCAAGGCCTGTTGAAACCGGCCCGAGTACCGGTGTAATACCGGGAATCAAGCGGGGAGAAACATCGATGATGCGCTCCATTACCAGCTGGCGCGCAAAATACACATCGGTTTTATCGGTAAAAACCAGTGTGATCAGCGACAATCCGCTCTTGTTCAAGGAACGCATCTCAACCAACCCCGGCAAGCCGGTCATGGCAATCTCCACCGGCACCGTAACCAGCCGCTCCATTTCCTCCGGACTACGACCTATGGCAACTGTAGCCACTTGCACTTGAATATTGGTAACATCGGGAAAAGCATCGACGGACAAATGCTTTGCGGCATAGATACCGGCACCGCATAACGCGAGCGCCACTACTACGACGATGAGCCGCAGTCTGATCATGACATTTACTATCGCAGCAAGCACGGCCTACTCCAATTCAGCAAGCTTACGCTCGTTGTCTAAATGGAAGGCTCCTTCCATTACAATACGCTGATCTATGGTAAGCCCGTTCACCACAGGGCGGAAATCAGCAACCTCGGAACCCAATTCAACCGCTATGCGTTGAAAGCGGTTTTCGCCGGTGACGATAAAAACATAATCTTGATTCAATTCACGTACCACGGCTGCTTCAGGAACCACCAGTGACTTATGCTGCGGGTCGGTAATATGCATGTTGGCCAGCATATCCGGTTTCAGCTTGCGATCCGGATTCGCCACCATCACCCGGGTCATTACGGTGCGCGTTAAGCGATTGACGGTATCGGAAACAAAGATGATGACACCGTCGCGATCTTTCCCACTAATTGCCGGCACATTGATTTCCACATGCTGACCGAGCCGGACATCGCGCGCAATCTGCTCCGGCACATCCCCGACAACCCATACCGACGATAGATCGGCGACCTGGAACAGCGGATCGGACGGCTGCACGACCTGCCCCACGATCACATTGCGGGTAATGACGAAACCTTCGCGGGTCGCTTTGACATCCAACCAAGGCAAAATTTTTCCTTTTCTGGCAAGCTCTTTTATTTCCGCATCATCCATGCCATACAACCTTAATTGGTCGGTTGCCGCGCTCATTTCTGCTTGCGCGATCTCCAGTTCGGATTGCCGCCGCTCCACTTCGGACAGCGCAATCACGTCGGCAGCCAATAAATGCTTTGCGCGATCATACGACTTCTGCGTTACCACAACTCTTGACGAAGCACGCAAAAAGGCCAGTTGCGACTGCGTCAATTCCGGACTGGTGATACGCGCCAGCCGGTCACCTAGCCTAACGTAATCACCTAATTTAACAAATAAATCAACGATACGCCCGGTAACATAGGAGCCGATTTGCGCAGTCCGCTCCTCATCCACCTGGACGCGGCTAGGAACTAATATTTTGTCTGCCAGATCGACAAGCAATGGCGTTCCGATTTTCAAACGATCAACTAACTCGGGGCGAACAGTGATGCTATTGATATCGCGTTCTTCCGTGATGTAATTGGCGGTTACTTCCTTGGAAACACTCTCGGGTGCATGCTGATCACACCCACTCAGCAATAATGCAATAATGACAATACCGCTGATCGTCAACAATCTGATTTTCATTCGGCAACTAGCTCCTTGGGATAATGGGCGCGCAAGCGGTCAATTTCAGCGGCAGCCGATTGCAGATCAAAATGCGCTTGCAGAGAATCACTCAAAATTCCCCGTAGTATGCGCTGCGTATCCAAAAACTCGATCAGACCACGCTCGCCAAAGCGGTAAGCTGCTTGTGCAATCTGCACGGCATTTTCCGCCTCCTTGATCAAGCCACCTTCAAACATATCAACCCGGCGCTGCGCAATCTGCAAGGCCTGCCACGCAGATTCAAATAATTGGCTAATCTCGTAGCGGCGGAATTCAAGCGTTTCTCTTATGCGTGCGGAATCATAAATCGCGGTATCAATTTCACCTCGGCGGCGGTAAAAAAGCGGGATTCTGACGCTCGCTCCGGCAATATTGGAAGTGAATTGAGCATCTTGGTAATTGGTATACAGCACGTTGATCTGGGGCAATACAGATGCTTTCTCCTGTTTAATCCGCTCATTGGCACGCTCTTGCTCAGCTTGCAAGCGCACCACATCGGGATTTACCACGGGCACTTCCCGGCGCAATGCTTCCAGCGAAGGCAATTGAACCGGATCTTTCAACGAAGCATTAATTCCGAAATCGACCGGCATTGCACCAGCCGTTAATTGCATCAATGCCAAACGGGCGCGCTGAACGGTCAATTGCGCTGCTTGCGCGCGATTTAACGCGCTCTGTACTTCAGTCTCCGCTCTAATCAATTCAAAACGAGCTATTTCCCCTCTCTCAACATTAATCGCAATACGGCGGCGGACATCTTCTACAAGATCGTATATCGCTTGTTCCATTGTTGCCTGCTCTTGGCGTAGCAGCAATTCAAAAGCGCGGATGCGCAGTTGCGCCGCCAAATCAGCACGCACCTGATCATAACTGGCGCGGCTAGCGTCCACCCCGGCTTCCGAGGCGTTAATACGCGCGCTGCGCATGAAAGGATTTTCGATAGGCTGGCTAACCGTTACGGAGCGCTGCATCGAAGCCGGTCCGGTAAGATCAAACGGTAATCGCCGGGTGTCCGGTCCCGCCATCACAGTAACTTCCGGATTGAGAAACGCCGATGCCGCCACGACCCCTGCCTTGGCCATCTCTATTTGAGACCGGGCAGCCTGAACGAGCCCATTTGCCTGCAAACCCAAGCGTTGCAATTCTTCGATGGTAAATTTAGACGTTGGTTGAGCGGAAACGGGTAGTGATGCGAATATGAAGCTTATGCCGAGCAATGAATACCAAAACCAAAACGGAGAAATCTGCATAACATCCTTTCTATTGTTACTGTGAGGTAGCTACTTTCACATATTCTTCACAACTTTTTCACACAAAATTGACTATCAATCATAGCTGAAATTTTGGATTCCATACCATCAATTAATGAGAGAAAATCGAGTCATTATATTTATTTATAAAAAATATCAATTAATTAAAGACAACTTCTCAACAGCGGCTTAGAATTTAAGCAAAATAATCCTGAATAATTGCTGAACGAAGGGATTGATTCCGATGATTTCCAGACCATTTAATCGCTATCTGTCTCAAATAAAGCTTTTTTTGCTGGTTTCCACCTTATTGGTCATCGCATGGTTTATTACCGGCCTATCTTGGCGGTTATACGAACTTCGCGACAATGATCCCGATCGTGGTGCCAGCATGAATGTCACCGGTAAATTTGGTGAACAATTTTCCCGGGTGTTTTATCTCGATCAAGGCTGGTCTGCGGCGGATAGTTTGTGGTTTTACACTGCAACGCAAGGCTCCAATTTGTTACCGTATGACTTCTTCCTAGTATTGGAGCAACCCGGTTCATCCGCTTTGTTCCGCTCGGACGAGAACATTGATCACTATGGTTATCTGCCGCAACGGCAAACCGTCAGTAATCCCGATGGATTACCTGCCGGGATGGTGCGGGATGAATATCAAGGGAAAGCATTCATGGGATTCACCTGCGCTGCCTGCCACACTACTCAAATCAACTATCAGGGCACAGGAATTCGCATCGACGGCGGTCCAGCGCATTCCGATATGGAAACATTCATGATCGATCTGGCAGAAGCTTTATATGCCACACTGGAGGTTCCGGAAAAACGGGCTCGGTTCGTGGCCAATGTTTTGCAACGCGGCCACTACCGTAATGCGGACGACATCCTAGTCGACCTCAAGAAATATGCGCAACGTATCAAAACCTACACCATCATCAACACACCCCGGGACACCCAGCGTCCGCTGACACGTTACGGTTACGCGCGGTTGGATGCGTTTGGTCGCATTTACAATCGTGTGCTGGAGCACATTATGAGCGCGCAGCAAATGCGCGAGTTACTTGCCGGACTACTTTCTCCGGATGAGCTGGAACAAGTCATGAAAGACGTGGAACCCGTTCTTAGCAGCCGTGACCGCGATCATCTTATCGAACGAACCCAACAGTATTTAACCGGGAAACAAAGCATTCAGTTACGTAACAAAA
>CAYQZF010000108.1:0-8431 GCA_964421895.1 uncultured Nitrosomonas sp.
GGTAACTCCCTATTCTAATTATTAGTTCTTGGAATAGTGACTCTACTTCATTTTTTAATGCAAATCCATACTTGATTGCACTAATGCAGTAGAGCCGTCATATTAAATTAACCAAATCCCTAACCCATCGCACCACTGGTACTGCAGACCAAGATTTAATACTGCACAGGCATCCGGCTTATTTTTACAATATCCGAATGCCTGCATTTCAATTTCTTGCTTTGTTTCAATAGCAAGATCGCTGATTTCCAGATAGCTCAAACATTAAAATGGCGTTGGCCTTGGCGTATTATTATTGGAAGGCGGTAGAGTCGGCAACTTAAAGTTTGGTTGCTCGCCCGTCAATGATTTTAAGAAAGCAACGATGCTGTCAATTTCCTTCTTGTTAAAATCACGATCTAACTGAAGCTTACCCATCGTTTTAACCGCATCTTCCAATGTTGCGACTGCGCCGTCATGAAAGTAGGGATAGGTCAATTCAATATTGCGCAAGGTCGGCACTTTGAAGACATTCAAATCAGTGTCTTTTCCGGTAACTGCTTTTCTGCCTTCTATCTTGCTGGTTGTTTTGTAGGGATGATATACACCGAATTTTTGATAAAGCGCCCCTCCGACAGCAGGACCGTTATGGCATCCTGAACAACCACTGCTTTTGAACAATTCGTAACCTTCAATTTCCTGAGCACTGAGTGCTTTTTTGTCGCCTTCCAGCCACTTATCAAAGCGTGAACCTGGAGTTACTAAGGTTTCTTCAAATGCGGCGATTGCCGTGGTTACCCGGTCAATATCAACTTGATCAGTACCGAATGCTTTTTGGAAATGGGCACGATATTGCGGCATTGATTGCAATACTTCAACGGCAGCTTTATGCGTTGAAGCCATTTCACCCGGATTTGCAATTGGACCACCGGCTTGCTCTTTTAAATCCTTAGCGCGGCCATCCCAGAATTGCGCCAAATTCATACTGGCATTCAATACAGTTGGTGCATTAATTGGACCTTGCTGCCACGCATGTCCAATTGAAGTCGGAATGTTATCCGTACCGCCCATACTTAAGTTATGGCAAGAATTACAAGAAATGAATCCTGATTTTGACAGCCGGGGATCAAAAAATAACATCTTACCCAGTTCAACCATATCAGCATTAGCTACTTTGGCGGCTTTAATGGGCTGGATAGGTTCATTGGCTGAAACAACCATCGAAGTGACAAGAGTGCCAATCGATAACAGTGACGCAACCAGTGTACGCATCTTCATCGGTATTCTCCCTAAGTTAATAAAAAACGGCTGTTATGGCGCAGCCGATTACGCCTGATGAAACACCCACAAATGGGAATTTATAAGAACGCGGCAAAGCGGCTCAGTTCCGCATCTTCGATTTGTAGAGTCGCTTAAAAAAACCTTTCAAACTTTTGAATTATTGATTATTTCCAGCTGATTAACCAAAATATCCTTGGCCTCGTTGATCAGATTTTTTTGATCGTAACCAACCCCGATACTTTGACAAGGATCTGTTTTTAACAATCGCGACAACTCAGTCAATGCTTGCTTATAAACTTTGCGCTTAAATTCGACGACCGAGTCCAATTCAACCCAGTATTGATTCCAGCGCCAAGCATCAAATTCAGGGTGCGTGCTACGGCGCAATGAGACATCACTATCACGTCCGATCAAACGCAACAAATACCAAATTTGTTTCTGTCCTTTGTAATTCCCACGCCACTCCCGCCGGATCCAGCGATCGGGAACTTCGTAACGCAACCAGTCACGGGTGCGTCCAACAATCTCTACATGATTAGGGCGCAATCCTATCTCTTCGCTCAATTCCCTATACATAGCCTGCTCGGGACTCTCTCCCGATTTAATGCCGCCCTGCGGAAATTGCCAAGAATTTTGCTTAATACGCTTGCCCCAGAAAACCTCATTTTTTGAATTTAAGAGGATAATTCCAACATTGGGGCGATATCCATTTCGGTCAATCATACGGAATACTCACTTGACCCAATCAAATGAGTGGATTTTTTCACACTTTTCTGTAGATTGAAAGTGCCTATGGAATAAAAATCCACCTCTTATAAAATTTCCACCAGTCCGAATAAATCAAATCATGTTTGCCTTATATAGGGACTTATCCCCACTTAACCAAGTATTTCAAGGTAAAATTGCCATCACTTTTTATCATTAATGGAATTACTTCATGCGCGTCTCGCAATTTTTTATTTCAACCCTTAAGGAAGCTCCCGCCGAAGCGGAACTCGTCAGCCATAAGCTCATGCTGCGCTCCGGGCTCATCAAGCGCTTAGGCAGCGGATTGTATACCTGGATGCCGTTAGGTCTGCGAGTATTGCGAAAAATTGAGAATATCGTGCGTGAAGAAATGAATAAAAGCGGCGCCATCGAAGTTCTGATGCCTGCGATTCATCCTGCCGAGTTATGGCAAGAAACCGGCCGCTGGGAGGTGTTCGGGCCGCAAATGTTAAAAATCAAGGATCGTCATGAGCACGATTTCTGTTTCGGTCCCACGCACGAAGAAATCATCACCGATATTGCACGCAAGGAAATCAAAAGTTACCGTCAGTTACCGCTGAACTTCTACCAGATTCAAACCAAATTCCGCGACGAAATCCGGCCGCGTTTCGGTGTCATGCGTGCGCGCGAATTTATCATGAAGGATGCTTATTCTTTCCATACCGATGAAAACAGTTTGATGCACACCTACCAGCGCATGTATGAAACCTACAACCGCATTTTCACCCGCCTTGGGCTGAAATTCCGCGCGGTCGCAGCCGATACCGGCGCCATCGGCGGCAGTGGTTCGCATGAATTTCACGTGCTGGCGGATTCGGGCGAAGACGCCATCGCGTTTTGCCCTGATTCGGATTACGCCGCCAATATCGAATTGGCAAAATCTCTATTCACGCCTCAGGAACGGAGCACGCCGGATGGCGATGTGCAAAAAATCGCTACTCCTGGTAAAAAAACTTGCGCCGAAGTTGCTGACTTTTTACAAGTACCCTTACAAAAAACCGTCAAAACCTTAGCGGTCAAAGCCAATAACCAATTGTTTTTATTGCTACTGCGCGGCGACCACCAGCTCAACGAGCTAAAAGTGAGAAAAATACCCTTTTTATCAACCTTTCAGATGGCCAGTGAAGAGGATATTCTACGCGAAGCAGGTACAGTGCCCGGGTACATCGGCCCCATTGGTTTGCAAACTTGCGTGATTGCCGATCAAGCGGTGATAAATATGAGTAATTTCGTGTGCGGCGCAAATGAAGAAGGTTTTCACTTGACTCAGGTAAATTTTATTCGCGATCTCAAACTACCGGATCATGTTTTTGATATCCGCAACGTTGTTCCCGGTGATGATTCTCCGGATGGTAAAGGCAAGCTGGAAATTTGCCGTGGTATTGAGGTCGGCCATATTTTCCAGTTACGCACCAAATATTCGGAAATGATGAAAGCTAATTATCTCGATGAAACAGGCCAAACTCGAAATATGGAGATGGGTTGCTATGGTATTGGTATATCTCGCATCGTTGCGGCTGCTATCGAACAAAATCACGATGAACACGGCATCATCTTCCCGGATGCCATTGCGCCTTTTCAGCTTGCGATCGTACCGATCGGATTGCAAAAAAGCACGCTTGTCAAAGAAGCTGTGGAGAAACTATACCGGCAACTCACGGAAGCGGGCATTGAGGTACTTTTGGACGATCGCGACGAACGTCCCGGCGTCATGTTTGCCGACATGGAATTAATTGGCATTCCACATCGGATCGTTATCGGAGAACGAGGATTGAAACAATCGGTTATAGAATATCAAGGACGGAACGATGAAGATTCACAAACGGTTTCCATAGATGAAATCTTCTCATTTATCACGACCAAGTTATGCGTAAGCTAATCTCTCTATCAGCCTTATGGCTCTTATCTGGCTTCAGCAATGCCAATAATAGCCAGTATGAACAACTGACCGCCAGCACTCAGACTGTCATTTTTCATGGCATCAGCGATCAAGCTGTGTCGTACACTGAATATGCCGCCGTTGCGGACAATATTGCTTGGCTCGTCAATATGAGCCGGCGCTTGGAAAAATACATACCCGATACATTAGAACGGGAAGAATTTCTACGAACTGTTTTTTACGAAGCAACACGCGCTGGACTGGATCCGCAAATCGTACTGAGCGTTATTCAGGTAGAAAGCGGTTTTAAGAAATATGCCGTATCATATGCAGGAGCACGCGGCTATATGCAAGTCATGCCTTTCTGGGTTGGTGTCATCGGTCACCAAGATCACAATCTTTTTCACTTACGCGTCAACCTGCGCTACGGCTGCACCATTTTGCGTCATTATTTGAATCAAGAGAAAGGCGATTACTTTCGCGCTTTAGGGCGCTATAACGGGAGTCTGGGCGAAGCCGCTTATCCGCAACTGATATTCAATAAATGGAAAACAACATGGCGCTACACTGCTTCGTGATCGGATTCTTCAAACTTGAATCAGTCCCAGCTGGAAATGTGTAATCGATCAGTATTTCCGACCGGTATTTTTGTCGTCAATAGATTTTGACTCAATAAACCGCTCAATACTCGCGCGCGAAATAAGACCCTGCTGCCGTGCCGCCGGATTCCCTTGTGGATCAAAGAAATACGTACTGGGCAAAAGCGAAATCTCGTCCAATTGAGAAGCAATCTTCCGGTCACCTAACACAATGGGATAAGTAATCGACATTGACCGCACGAAATCCATCACCACTTTGGGATCATCGATATCCATCGCTATGCCAATCACTACCAGATCCTTACGCTGCTCATATAACGCGATCAAATCGGGAATTTCTTTCAAGCAAGGTGGACACCAGGTAGCCCAGAAGTTAACGAGCACCCAGCGCCCTTTGTACTCCGAAAGTTTATGAATTTTTCCGGTCACATCTTGGAACTGGAATGCATGCACCTGGAAACTCAGTAACATGGCAATCACACAAAATAATACGATCAATTTATATTTCATCTTCATGTCGCCAGCGTTTCCATTCAACGATCAGTCATCCCAGTTCCGGTTAAACTTGAGGGTGTGCCCGCTCAAGCTTACTGTGCAATTTATTCAACGCACTCAGATAAGCTTTCGCCGAAGCAACGACAATATCGGTATCCGAACCATGACCGTTGACGATACGATCGGATTTCTGCAACCGTACGGTCACTTCGCCTTGCGCATCAGTTCCGCTGGTAATATTGTTTACTGAGAATAATTGTAGTTTGGCTCCGCTTGACAGCAACCTCTCAATCGCGCGAAAAGTGGCATCTACCGGACCACTGCCTTCTGATTCCGCATGCATCTCCTTGCCGTCATCGGAAATCACGATACGCGCATATGGCACCTCGCCAGTTTCGCAATGCACCGTGAGCGATATGAGCCGGTAGCGTTCCTGCAACACCAGTACTTCGTCGGAAACCAGCGCATGCAAGTCTTCATCGAAGATCTCATGTTTCTTATCTGCCAATTCCTTGAAGCGCATGAAAGTGTTGTTGAGCATTTCTTCCGACTCCAACTCAATCCCCAATTCCATCAGACGGTTACGAAACGCGTTACGACCGGAATGTTTTCCCAGCAATAGCTTGTTCGCGCCCCAGCCAACATCCTCCGCACGCATAATTTCGTAGGTCTCGCGGTGTTTCAGTACACCATCCTGGTGGATGCCGGATTCATGCGCAAAAGCATTGGCGCCCACAATCGCTTTATTGGGTTGCACCGGGAAACCGGTAATCCCTGACACCAGCTTACTAGCTGAAACAATATGCGTGGTATCGATCTTTGTATCGCACGGGAAATAATCCTGGCGGGTGCGCACAGCCATCACAACTTCCTCCAGCGAAGCGTTGCCGGCGCGCTCTCCCAGACCATTGATGGTACATTCCACCTGACGCGCACCATTCATGACAGCGGTCAATGAATTGGCCACAGCCAACCCTAAGTCATTATGGCAATGAACCGAAAAAATCGCTTTATCGGAATTAGGAATGCGCTCGCGCAAATTTCGAATCAGCTTGCCGAACTGCTCAGGCATGGTGTAACCAACTGTGTCTGGAATATTCAACGTCGTTGCACCCGCGTCAATGACGGCTTCCAATATCTGGCACAGAAAATCGATTTCCGACCGGCCAGCATCTTCCGGTGAAAATTCAACATTATCGGTGTACTGGCGCGCCCATTTCACCGCTTTCACTGCTTGTACAATCACCTGATCAGGCGACATCCGCAGTTTTTTCTTCATATGAATCGGCGATGTTGCAATGAACGTATGAATGCGAGCTGATTGCGCACCTCTCAATGCTTCTCCGGCACGTTGAATATCCGCTTCAATAGCACGCGCCAACCCACACACAACACTATCTTTTACCGAATCAGCGACTGCCTTGACAGCTTCGAAGTCGCCGTTAGAAGCTGCCGGAAAACCAGCCTCAATGACATCGACCCCCATGCGCTCCAATTGCCAAGCGATACGTACCTTTTCTTCTTTCGTCATGGATGCACCAGGACTTTGTTCACCATCACGCAACGTCGTATCAAAAATAATCAAATGCTTTTGCATTATGCTCTCCGCTTGAGGAAGAAAACCTTAATGAATCATAAAACTCGTCATGCGAATTTTATCGGGAAGAAAGGGAAATAGGGAAAGAAAATTTTAGCGCGCAAGGCGCAGTAATAGTTCCGCTAGAACTATCGGAACTAGAATAAACTGCAGTGAATGGATGTGACTTTTAACAAACATGATGGACAAGAATATAAATAGTTTTTTCTTCCGATGCAAGAGACAATCTTCAGGTATTGGGTGTTTCGCTATTTTTCTTACCTCGACCCAAACGCCATAATTTAATGGCATAACCGGAAAAAGCATAAGCTCCGAACAAAATAAACAATACCAGCGGCGGATGGCTTGGAATCAATACAAAAAAGAATAGTACGATTAATAAGACCGTGAAAAACGGCACGCGGCGGCGCAAATTAAATTCTTTACCACTGTAGTAAGGAATATTGCTGACCATCGTTAATGCAGCGAACAAAGTAACAATGGAAGCCAGCCACTTAATATCGCTTCCTTGTATGTGAAAATTGATCGTCACCCAAACCAGTCCCGCGATCAATGCAGCCGCTGCCGGACTGGGCAAACCTTGAAAGAAACGTTTATCGACCACTGCGATATTGGTATTGAAGCGCGCCAGCCGCAAGGCCGCACAGGCGCAATAAATAAATGCAATGATCCAACCCCATTGATCCATTTCCTTCAATGCCCATTCATACACGATCAATGCCGGTGCCACGCCAAAAGAAACCATGTCCGACAAACTGTCGTACTCGGCACCGAACTCGCTTTGCGTACCGGTCAATCGCGCCACCCTGCCATCAAGCCCATCCAGCACCATGGCAATAAAAACGGCGATGGCCGAATATTCAAAATTTCCGTTCATCGCCTGCACAATGGCATAAAACCCGGCGAAAAGTGCAGCCGTAGTAAATAAATTAGGTAACAAATAGATGCCGCGTCGCCGCAACCGGGCCTTCAGTACGGTACGTTCTGATTGAGAATCGGGCATCATGAGTGTTTCATAAAAGAATAGAAATAACGGAAATCACACAAAAATTAAAACAAAACCTCCAGGAGAACTCGATTTAAGTCCAATATAATTCTCGAGACACCTACAAACACAAAAATTAGACTTGCATCTTTTTTATGAGGTTACGACTTTGGCTTCTTAACGAAATTCCGCCAACACGGTCAGTGTCGCCGACACTTTGTCACCGATATTGACATTCACTTTTGTATCCAGCGGCAAATAAACATCCACTCGCGAACCGAACCGTATGAAACCGAACCGCTGACCGCGCGATAAATGATCACCCGGTGACACGTGGCAAAGTATCCGTTTGGCAATCAAACCAGCCACTTGCACACAGGTCACATCGGCGCCACGATCCGTTTTGATCCATAATGCACTGCGTTCATTTTCCAACGAAGCCTTGGGTAAATCCGCATTAATGAATTTACCGGGAAAGTACCACTTGTTGCGTACTTCACCGTCAACCGGACTACGGTTGGAATGCACATTAAATACATTCATAAATACGCTGATCTTGAGCGCTTCGCGATTCAGATAAGGATCTTGCGTTTTTTCTACCGCCACAATCCTGCCATCCGCTGGTGCCAATATGGCATTGCGATCCGTTGGTATCTCGCGCGGCGGGTCACGAAAGAACTGCAAAACAAATAACGCGATTACCCAAAATGGGAGCGCCCAAAGCCAGCCGAGCAATTCTGTCGCACCAATCGCGGCAGTAAATGCAATCGCAATATGCAACCAGCCTTCACGAGCAATAATAGGGTGAGGATAATGAGCCATAAATTAATTACAACAAAAGCTTGAAA
>CAYQZF010000109.1:0-8355 GCA_964421895.1 uncultured Nitrosomonas sp.
AGATTATGCGTATCGGCCCGCGCACCGCCGAATTTACCTTCCGCGCCTGGACCACCGGACAAAGCAATCCTAGGCTGCAGACGATTCAGGTACAAGCCGGCCCGGACGGCAGCATCGAACTGGCCATCATCCGCCGCATGATTCAATTGATTCGCGAGCATTACAAAGAAGATTTCAACTGGGAATCGCACCGTCTTCACCGTGTCGTGGTGCTATCCGCGCGTGAAAAAGATACCACGGGGTTGGAAGAATTCCTGATGCGCGAGTTTTTTATCAATCCTGTCCGTTAGTAAAAATTCTGAAAGAAAGTCAAAGTAACTCTCAAGCATGGCAAATCCAAGGGAAAAAGCGCGGTAGTTTTTCGGCGCTTTTTGAAAGAATTTTGCACTCAAGAAGCGCTCCCGATCAGTCGTAACTATAAAAAAACAGGAAAGCTTCTGTAAGAATACCAGCATCCTGCCCTAGGTTTTGGCAAAACATTCTGATAACTATATTTCACCTTGGCTTCTACGCATTTATGATGGATATTGGTAAATTGCACCTTCCCAAGGAGATTCAGCACAAAAGAAACCTGTCGCTTACACCCCAAGAACGCAAATTAATGAAGCGACACATTGCCTATGGGAACGAAATCGTCACTCAACTTGGCGATGCGCCGACGAAAGAGGTCACCAAAATTCTTCTTCAGCACCATGAGCGTGAAAACGGCAACGGTTATCCGTTTGGCTTATACGCCAATCAGATGCATGCTTACGCGCGCATGGCAGCCATCGTCGATTGTTATGAAGAACTTATCTGGGGAGACACTGATAATCGTACTCAGCGATTCCTCCCGCGCATTACGATTATTTGCGATGCCCCCCCAAAAAACCTTACGACACGCCATTAACCATCGATTTGAGAACAACCGGCGCAAGCCCGGCTGGCGTTCCATATGCGATTAGCAATGATCTGCCTCAAGGCGCTTATGGCATCGATCCTAAGAAATATTATCTATAAACCGCAGCTAACCAGTAGTATCCTGCCTTCATGACTATACTCGCCTATCAGAATTTCTTAAAAAGAGCCGCGCGGGAATTGAACCGCGCGCGTTCGTCCGGTTCTCACAAAGCGGTGCTGATTGTCAACTTTGAACGGCTGGCAGAATTAGATGGCGTGCTGGGGTTTACCGCCGTTGACGGCATTCTGCAACAAATCGCCGATCAGTTGAAAAACGCGCTGAATCCAGCGGATCTGGTCGGTATTACCGGGCGCTATCAGTTATGCTGCTTACTGGCCGATCTGCTCACCGATGGGCATGCTCTGCTAGCTGCGCATAAAATTATCCGGATTCTGGCGCAGCCTTTTGCGTTTGGCAGAAGAAACATCATACTGGCTCCGCGTATCGGCGTGGCAATACAAAATGAAAGCAACCGCGCGCTAGATCAACTGATGAGTAACGCCAGCACGGCACTGCGCCAAGCGAGATTGATGCAAGATCCGATCAAGCTTTTTCATCCCGAACTGGAAGATCCCTTGCTTTTTCATATCGATCTCTGGTCTGATCTGGGCAATGCCATCGAAACCGGTGGTTTGTATTTAGGCTATCAGCCGCAAATCGATATCGCCAGCGGCAAAATCAAATCAACCGAAGCGCTGCTGCGCTGGGTTCACCCTCATCACGGGCCAATCCGGACCGACAAATTGATTCAGATCGCGGAGGGAACCGCACTCATGCCGAAACTCACGCTGTGGGTTTTTCATACCGCATTGCGAGAATGCGCCGAATACCGCAAGGCCGGATTGCATGCCGGCGTTTCGATTAATTTCTCTGCCGACGATCTGCGCGATCCGGAGCTCACCGACGTCGTTTCTCAGGGTTTAGCCTTATGGAACGTGCCACCCGGCGATATTACCGTTGAGTTGACCGAAACCGCCGTCATGGCCAACGATGCGGTAACGTTGGATACGCTGTATAGACTGAAGGACATGGGCTTGAAGTTAGCCATGGATGATTTCGGAACCGGCTATTCATCGATGGCGCGCATGCTGGATTTGCCTTTGGATGAAGTAAAAATCGATATGATCTTTGTCAGACACATGGCAACCCGCCATAAACACGACCGTATCGTCGACTCTATGATCAATATGGCGCACCGCCTTAACTTATCGGTTGTTGCCGAAGGCGTGGAAGATCTTGCGACTTATCAGCGCCTGCAGGCATTGGGATGTGATGTCATTCAGGGCTTCCTCATCGGCAAGGCCATGCCGCTGCCGGAACTCATTTCGACCGTCCACAATCAATCCTTCGATTTTTTGCAAACTTCGCCGCACACGACAACTGAAAATTGAATCGTGCTCAACTGAGTTAATCCAGTCCTGGAATCCGGAATTCATCCCGATCAACGGATAAACCTGCATGGCTGAAAAATTCCTCGCTTAATTTCGACACCGGAACATCCCGGCATTCCATATTCGCGACTAATTGCCCGTTCTTTTCCACCGCAACACCGTCCTTCGCCCCCCAGCCCTTGCCGATCGCGGTGTATACGATGTAATGGTACGCACCGTTGATGAAACGCAGATAACCGCCGCCACCGCCCGCAAACATCAGCGTTCGCACTTGTACGTACGACGCAACCGGGGTTGTCTTGGCTAAATCCGGAAAGGCCAACTCAAGCGCACTTTTTTGCCCGAAGCGGTATTGCAAGTAGCCACTACGGGCGGAGAAATCGGCCGATGCGCACACCGAAACCGTCTTTTTACCCAATGAGCATGAAAAAACGACTTGCTCCTGCGCACGGCAATGCGATTCTGCCGCCCACACTGGAGCAACAGCCAACAAACCGATCAGCCCGCCGATACACGCAATACTTTTCAAGTCAATAAAGCGTAATATTTTTTGAAATGACTAATTCGGTCATCCAACCCCAGCGTCCCGCCGTTCACTTTCTTGGTAATCTTCGTCACCGCATCGTCGCTCGCGCCCTCGTCGGCCAGTTGATTAAGCGCTTTGCTATTCCAGAACCACGCCGCGGACAATAACGGGTATTTCGTTTTGACCCAGTCGGGGTTGGTGACAACATCGTCGCCGATTGCGTCGGCAAACGCACGGTAGTTATCCTTTCCGGTAAGCTGTATATAGCCCCGGCCACGATACTGGTAGCCTTCCTTGCTCGCTTCATCACCGTTTCCCATACGGTTGGCATACACCCGCGATGCGATTTTCTCCGGCTGCCGCGCATAACTATCCGCCAGATCATCGGGAAAATATCGTGGAAAAATCTTTTTCAAACCATCGGCGGAGTAATTTAAATTCTCTTCCAATGCCTTGAATTCCATACTTTCATGCGCGCATTGCGCGAGAAAATGCGCCAGGCGCAACGGTGTATCGATGGCAAACTTATCCGCGCAATCCGGGATTTGATCCAGCACAGCATCCGGAACATAATTTTTCAGCTTGTCTAGAGGCAGCATCTTTACTCTCCCAAATGAAATGTTATGCCTGGTCGGCATACAATAAACCAATCCGCATTATAATCACAATTTCTTATGCCAACGATTAAGCCGCTTCCCGAATTATTGATCAACCAGATCGCCGCGGGCGAGGTCGTCGAACGCCCGGCGTCGGCGCTGAAGGAAATCCTGGAAAACAGCATCGATGCCGGCGCCAGCAAGATTACTGTGCAATTACAGCAAGGCGGCATCAAGCAAATTCGCGTCAGCGATGACGGTAGCGGTATCGCCAAGGACGAATTATTGCTGGCGCTGACACGCCACAGCACCAGCAAAATCAGCACGCTGGAGGATTTGCAGCGCATCACCAGCCTGGGCTTTCGCGGTGAAGCGCTCGCCAGCATCGCGGCGGTTTCGCGTTTGACGCTGGTCAGCCGTCAAGCCGGACAAAACCACGCCTGGCAGATTCAAGTGGACGGCCACCAAGTCTCGCAACCCGAACCCGCTGCGCTATCCAGCGGAACGGTACTGGATGTCAATGATTTGTACTTCAATATCCCGGCGCGGCGCAAATTCCTGAAATCCGAAATCACCGAGTTCGCGCACTGCGACGAAGCCTTCAAGCGCATGGCGCTATCGCAATGCGGCATCGAGTTTACCCTGCAACATAACGGTAAAGTGCGCCGCCTGCTGCGCCCCGCCAGTTCGGCGCAGCGCATTGCCGCGGTCTTGGGTGAGGAATTCGATCAAGCAGCGGCGGCAATCGATGAGCAATCCGCCGATATGCGGCTGCACGGCATGGTAGCGCTGCCCGCGTATGCGAGATCATCGCGCGACGCGCAGTATTTTTTCGTCAACAACCGCTATGTCAGCGACAAGCTGATCTCGCATGCGCTGCGCGAAGCCTATCGCGATGTGCTGCATCTGGACAAGCATCCGGCTTTCGTGCTGTTTCTCGATATCGACCCGGAAAACGTTGACGTCAATGTGCACCCGAGCAAGACCGAAGTACGCTTCCGCGAACCGCGCGCGCTGCACCAATTTATTTTCCACGTGATCAACAAAGCGCTGGCCACTCCGGACAGAACCATCAAAAACGCCGAACCGGAACAGGCAATCCGCTCATTCCCCGCCTATCCCAAAACCAATCCCGCGCAACCCGGCGCAGTGGCTCAACCAGCCGGTTTTTACGGCACGTTGTTTGGAGCGCAACCTCGCCCCTATCCGGCAACGCCGATCAACGCTCCAGTCTCGCCAACGGTTCCCTCAAGCTCAGTCGTTGCAAATGCGGGGCAACCGGATCAGCAACCGCTTGGTTTCGCGCTCGGACAACTGCACGGCATTTATATCCTGGCGCAAAATGCACGCGGCCTGGTGGTGGTCGACATGCACGCCGCGCACGAACGCATTATGTACGAACAGCTCAAGCAAGCGCTCGACCGGCACGAAATCGCGATGCAACCGCTGCTGATTCCGGTCACTTTCCATGCCAGCGATCTCGAAGTCGCCACGATTGAAGAAAATCAGAGCACACTGGCGCAACTGGGATTCGACATCGCCAGCTTGTCGCCAACCACATTGGCGGTGCGCGCGGTACCGGCCACGCTGAAAGACGCCGACATCGCCCAGCTCGCCCGCGACCTGCTGCAGGAAATCCGCGAATACGGCGCCAGCCAGATTCTCACCGCGAAACGCAACGAAATCCTCGCCACGATGGCCTGCCACGGTGCCGTGCGCGCCAACCGGAAATTAACGCTCGAAGAAATGAATGCGCTGCTGCGCGACATGGAACAAACCGAGCGCGCCGATCAATGCAACCACGGCCGCCCGACCTGGTTTGAAACCAGCCTGACCGAGCTGGATAAATTGTTTATGCGTGGAAAATAACGATTCTGGCGAGTTAATCGCTTTACGATATCAATTACTCACATTAAGCTAACATCAATAGGCAAAGATAAGTTCTTTTTCTTAATACTGGAAATTGAAAAAAAGGGAATAACATGAGTGCAGATACCGGAGATTTCTTTGCGGAAATAAAAGAATGGACAAAAGTCAATGTGCTATGGATTGCCGCTCATGTTATTAACCTATCGATTGGCATAATCGTCTATATCTTTAAAATACTGGATGGCGAAAGCGGCATCCCCATCCTTCCAATCGTCATTTCCATGTGCATCGTCTTTGTATATATATTCACTTATCCGATTGAAGCGCTACCTGTGGAAGGGTCCACGCAAGACGAAAGAAAAAGAATCGAAGACATCAGATCGCGGCAGCGCAACAAGTGGATGATATTTGCATATAGTTTCATGTTGATATCGCTGTTGCTGACTTTTTATCCTTTCATCAATCCGCTGTTCAGTTTTGTGGAAAAAACATCCGGCCAATCCGGCGAAACCGTTCAGCAAGAATCTACTGAACAAAAACCGATAAAACCCGATGCAGGGCGATACCTCAAAACACTGCGTGAACGGCCGATTGCTGTATTTGTCGGCTGCTCTTTGGACCCGGAAGCTAAGACTCTGCTTTGTCCCAAATCTGACGCAAAACCGGAAGACGATGCCCAAAAAACACAAAACCCGATGAATGGAACCGTCGGCAGTGCATGGGTCATCAATATCGGCGGACATATCGAGCAATGCATTAAAGACAGCGATCAAGACTTTGGCAAGTCAGTCACCTGCCAAGTAAAGGATGGGTTGCTCATCCCGCTTTATTTCATCATCCTGGCCCTGATGGGCGGCAGTATCAGCCTCACCCGGCGGCTGCCGGAGTTGCAAAAGCAAGCGGGCTCGGAGTATATCGCCACGGCACAACAGCCCAAATTATCGCAATACGAATTCCGCGAGTACTTGATCTTTCAGATGGTGCAATACATTTCAGCGCCACTTCTGGCTATTCTGGCGTATTATCTGATCGAACCGGGTAATATCACCAACTCGGTCGTGCTGGCATTCACCGCCGGATTCGCATCGGAAACGATCCTGCTCATGGTGCGGTCGATCGCCAACAAAATCACCCCGGGCAGCGGCGAAGCGCTGCAATATGGTTCGATTGCCGGCGTCATCACCATCCAGGGAGCTGCTACAAAAAAAGCGGAAGTATTCCTAACCGAATTGCCGCAAATCCATTCGATTACCGACGAGCAAGGATTTTATGTGCTGAGTAACGTACCGGTCGGCGAGCATAGCATCGGCGTCAAATCGAGCGGCACTGAAGCGATTCTGAAAAAAGAAACGGTTAAAATCGATCGCGCGCAAGCCATCGTGAAAAAGAACATGGTGA
Source organism: uncultured Nitrosomonas sp. (assembly GCA_964421895.1). GTDB lineage: Bacteria > Pseudomonadota > Gammaproteobacteria > Burkholderiales > Nitrosomonadaceae > Nitrosomonas. Next base: position 6,721 of record CAYQZF010000109.1, read on the forward strand.
TTACCGCGCAAGATGGAGGATAAAAATAACGGAATATTGCGTTCCGTTGCTTTCACCCGGAGCAATTCCGCTCGGATAACTAAAAACAACAATAAGGTTTTATGAAAAAAGTATTCTTTGGTTTAACCCTGATGCTCGTCAGTACCGGCACAATGGCGGAATGGACCCGCATCGGCGAAAGCGACCGCAAAGGCGGCTCGATTCTGTATGCCGACCCCGCCTCAATCCGCAAAGCCGCGGGCCGGGCCAAAATGGCGATTCTATTCGATTACCCAGTACTGCAAAAAGCTGCCGGGGCCGAGTTTTTATCGGAAAAAATCCGGCGCGAATACGACTGCCAGGAAAAACAAATCCGCACCCTCGCCTACTCGCTTTTCAGTTTGCACAAGGAACACGGTGACCTGGTGCGCTCGTACAACCAGCCTCAGAAATGGGAAATGGTCAAGCCGGACAGTTTGGAGGAAGTGGAATGGAAAGTGGCGTGTAAGGAGTAAATTCGCAGCGCCGGGAAATCCCATCAATCAGGCGCAGATACCGGATCGGATCGTTTTGTGCGGCAGGAAAAAGTGGACATGTTAGTAACTTCGGAAGGCTTTTTTTGCAATTCTTCAAGAGAAATATACCTTCCAACCTCCCTCATAATATGACTAGTCATTTCCTCTTTTCGCGCTCTCTTCTTTTTAGTTCGCGATTTGTGAGTGCCTTCTATTGGATCGGAGATATTTTGAAGAAAAGTGGGTATCACATAATATTTAGAATATTCTTTGCCATGATTTTTAATCCAAAGATCATCATATGAGAAATAACCGGCATTTTGATTCATCTCGGAAGAAATGTGATGCGATACTTTTATGCCGAGAATAGTTTTTATCCCGAGTACTTTCGATATGGCTTTAAGCGCCAAGATTAGTGCAGCCGAAGGACTTATTTCACCATTTAACTTTGAGGCTTCTCGAATGAGTTTGGTATTATTTTGACGCCCTTGAGATCCGCCGATTAGAATCAGTTGCTCATACGGTGAACTAATTATTGCGCCAGGTGCAAATGTAAATGTAATCAAATATAGCAAGGTGTCATTAAAAAAATACTCTAATACGAGCTCCCCCTCAAATTTTGTTAGATCAGAAATTCTTAAAATAATACTTTGCTTACTAGCACACGCATTATTTTCCTGCGTCCATATTACCACCCCCTTCTTTATACAGAACAAGGAATCATTATTATCAGAAATCCGAATGAGAAATGCGTAATGATTATGCTGAATCATCAACTTTTGTTTGAATGTCAAAAATTTTGCAATGTACAGTCCAGTAAATTTTATGAAAAATACATAGTCTGATAGCGCTATGATTTTACTGCACTTACTAAAATAGATTTTTCTTACAAAGTAAAAAAAGGGAAGGCGGAATCTAGCTAATATCTTAAATCTAGAGAATCTTGAGAATACAGCATCCATCTTTTTATTATTTCTCAATGCTGAGAGTTTTATCTTTTTGGTTAAGCAAAAATCCTTTGTTTGTATATCATACCAGCAATCTCAACCGTACAACTGCCGCTTCAACCCGCAGCGATCCAGAATAATCGCGCTGATTTCCTCGATGGAAATGCGCGTGGTGTCGAGGTACGGAATGTCGC
>CAYQZF010000110.1:0-8205 GCA_964421895.1 uncultured Nitrosomonas sp.
TGGTACTAATCATCGCCGTTGCCGCTTTCTTCCTCATGCGTAAGCGTAAATCGGCTTAATTTATAGTACGATAAAAAGCAAGGATAGGTTTTTTTGAACTCATCCTTATGAAATGAATCAAAAAACACGCTAAATCTTAAGAATTGGGGGAAACTGTGCAACATAAGAAATCGTTGATTTTAACTATTAGCAAGGTTTTTGCTTTTACTTCTTTGTTAATAATGTTTTCTTTCGCGTTTCAAGTAAAAGTGGCAATGGCGCATGCAGCACTGGTTAAATCTGATCCACCGAGAAGAGCCACGCTTTCCGCACCTCCTAAACATATACGGCTTTGGTTTAATGAAAAAATTGAAGGGTCGTATGCATCAGTTACAGTTTGGGATTCCAATAAGAATTCAATAACCGAGAATACTCCGGAAAGTGTTGTGGATGATCCAAAATCTGTGGTATTAAATTTACCCCCGATTGAATCAGGGCGTTACACTGTACATTATCGCGTAATGTCTGTTGACGGTCATGTCATAGAATCTAGCTTTGATTTCAGCGTAAAAAATAAAATGTAGTAAAAATGATAGATGTTATTGCGGCAATTGCACGTTGGTTCCAACTTGCAGCAAATCTGATTTTGTTAGGCAGTTGTGTATTCTTAGCTATCGCAAATACTGGAAAACGAGCTTACCTGGATACATGGATTGAGAAACTTGAGCGTTTGTTTCCGTGGTTCGCTCTAAGTATCCCAATTGGTTTGATTGTCATATTGATATCGACCATCACTCAAGTTACCGGAAGTTCTACAGATATTTGGCAGCAGGATGTTTGGCTAGGATTCATCAACGATACGCGCGTCGGTCAAATATGGATTTGGCGTATTTCATTGGCGCTACTTCTGTTATTTGTAGTCATTTATCTTCGCAAATCCCCCAGAACACGGTGGCGCTATATTTTAAGCGCAAGTGTTGCTGCATTACCATTGATTGCCGGTTCACTGACAAGTCATTCTGTGACTGAAGAACTATCGGTTTCAACAATCACACCTTTTGCTGTGCATCTCATTCTTGCGGGTCTCTGGTTTGGTGCATTGCCGGCTTTTCTGCTGCTAGTGTACGAAAATAAAAAAAGTGACAAAAACAAACGAGCATATATTTCAGAATATGAAACTTTAAAGCGCTTTTCCGCTATTGCATTACCTGCGATGTTGCTGATCATTTTAACCGGTTTTGTAGTAGCCGATCGCATGTTCGCTGGATATTATGCCGCCTCTGTGGCAACGTCCTATGGTTGGTTATTAAGTATAAAAATATTAATTCTGGGTGTGATTCTTCTAATTGCAGCACGCGTGCGCGTCCATTGGATGCCCCTATTGGCAAACAATACGAGCGCGGAGGGTGCTGATGCTGGTAGAGCAGGAATCAGAAAGTGGGTACGCATCGAATTTATTCTAGCTTTACTCTTGTTATTGCTGGCGACGATAATTGCTAATACAACGCCTGTGAAGTATGCAGCCATAGAAAACTGGCCATATCCGTTTCGTTTTTCGATTATTGCAACTTGGAATCAGCCTAATGTTGCAATTAAAGTATGGACAGGCGTCTCGATTCTGATACTCGCAGCAGGAATATTTTTGTTCGGTAGGCTTCGCAGTTGGGAGCTCAAACGTTTGATTGGCATTCCAGCGATACTGCTGGTATCGGGCCTAGCCGTTGCATTGCCGCCGCTGACGATCCAGGCTTATCCAGAAACTTATCGCAGACCGCCGGTACCGTTTGATGTGATTTCCATCACCAATGGTGCTAATTTGTATGCGCAGCATTGCGTGGAATGCCACGGTTCTCAGGGTATGGGCAATGGCATCAAGTCGCGAACACTATCAACTAAGCTACCGGATTTGCTGACCGAACCGCATACTGCGGAGCATACGCCAGGAGATTTCTACCATTGGATCAGCTATGGCATGGTCAATACCGATATGCCAGGTTACGCGGATAAATTATCCGAAGAGGATCGCTGGGATCTGGTTAATTACATTCATGCATTATCTCGTGGCTATCAGGCACGAATCTTGGCGCCGGAAATCATACCTAGCAAAGCTTATGTGAAACCGCCGCTATTCTCGTACGCGAACAATAACGGTGTGAGTGGTACGTTACAGGATTTTCGCGGCAACAAATCCATTCTCCTGGTTATATTCACATGGCCGCAATCCCAAGCTCGCATGGAACAATTGAAGCAAGCGTATCATCGTTTGAATGAGCAAAATATCGCCGTTTTAGCAGTTCTGGAAAATGAGCTCAGCGCCGATGAGTTGGCACACGTAGCGACAGAATTACCATTCCCGGTTGTTACACAAGGTGCGACGGAAATTGCCACCAGCTATGCATTATCGCGCCGGACGCTGACTCACCCGGATATCATTGGACGGGGGAAGGTGCCGGACCACATGGAATTTCTCATCGACCAGAATGGTTATATGCGTGCTCGCTGGATTCCATCGATAGATCAATCGGGCTGGTCAGATATCGATAAACTGAATCAGCAAATCAGCTTATTGAATCGCGAAAATATGAAAATACCGTATCCGGAAGACTTCGTTCGTTGATGCCTTGCATTGACTCATTCAATAATAACGGTCACCGCAACTAATAATATCGCCACTTCTGAGATTTCCACCAGTGCTCCTGCAGTATCGCCCGTTGTGCCGCCGATGCGATGCAGCATGAGGTTGCGCAGTAGCAAGAACACGGCAACGGCTGTCAGCAGTAGCCATAAATAACGATTACCGGTCAGCAGAAATATCAGCGCGACCGTGAGAGTGATGACGAAAATGCTTCCTTGCCGCGGTTGAAAAGCTGCGAGCGTTGAACCTAAGCCATTATTTCGCACATACGGTGCCGTCAGAAATAGTAAGAGTAATAATGTTCTGGCGAGGATGATTGCCAGCACGATGGCTATCCACTCACCTGCAATGTTCAAGCTATGAAGTGAAACAAATTTCAGCAAGATAACTAATATGATTGCTGACACGCCAGCCGGTCCGCAATTCGGATCTTTCATAATCGCCAGGGTTTTTTCCCGATTGCCTAATCCGCCGATCCAGGCATCAGCGCTATCCGCTAAGCCATCCAAATGCAACCCGCCGGTCAATAGAATCCAGGCTGTGACCAGTAATGCGGAGGATACCTGTGGCGGCATGCCGCTCAGAAGCCAGCCGAATCCCACAAGAATCAAGCCGATGATCAAGCCGACTAACGGGTAATAAAGCATCGAATAACCAACATCTTTCTCGCTCATTGGTGCTGTCAATCGCACAGGTAAACGGGTCAGGAATTGCACAGCAACGAGAAACGGCCGGATCATGCGGGAATATTCCAGGTATGCGTGACACGGGGTGGTTGAGCCGGTTCTATGCAGACATGTTGCAAACTGGCATGGTGCACATCGATATCGAGTATCCGCTTAAGCGGGTGTTGCTGAATATGGCCTATCAGCAGCCGGATGACACCACCATGCGTGATCAGCAAAACTCTTTTGCCGCAAAATTGCTGTTGAATATCTTCCCAGGCCGACAAAACACGCGACTCAAAGTCAAGTAAATGTTCGCCATCAGGCGGGGGATGATCGAGCGGATTCTGCCAGAAGCGGGATAAGGCATCAGCATCGCTATGCAACAATTCGGCGCTTGATCGATTTTCCCATGCGCCGAAATGAATTTCTTGAATACGGTTGTCGCATGTGACGGGAATTGAGTAACGCTGCCCTAATGCCTGGGCAAAATCCGCACAGCGAGTTAAAGGTGACGTGACGATGTGCTGCCAATGAAGAGATTGATTCACGAACCATTGATTTTCGGCTGCCAGCCACATTTGCTGCCAGCCGGTCTTTGTCAATGGATAATCTGAGCTGCCGCAATAACGCTGGCCGCTTTCGGTTTCGCCATGCCGCAGCAGATCGATACGAGTCGTCAAGGTAGTTGCGTTAATTTTTCTGAGCGACTTGCGCTTCGGAAAAGGTCGCCATTTCATTATGCAGTGCGCACGCCATGCGCAACAGGTTGAGTGTCACGGCGGCTCCGCTGCCTTCTCCCAAGCGCATGTTCAAGTCGATCAGCGGATCGGCATTGAGCGCTTTGAGGATGGCTGTGTGGCCGGATTCCGCAGACCGGTGCGAAAAAATGAACCATTGTATGCATCCCGGTACGATATGTTCGGCTGCCAACGCGGCGGCTGAACTGATAAATCCATCAATCAGCAACGGCAGACCGAGTTGCGCACCGTGAATATAAGCGCCCGTCAATGCGGCAATTTCAAAACCACCGGTACGGCGCAACGCATCCAGTGGAGAATTGGTCTGCGGCCGATGCAGGGTTACGGCGCGTTTGATGATGGCCATCTTGTGTATGACGCCTGCCTCATCCAATCCGGTGCCGCGTCCGGTCAGCAGCGCCGGTTGTTCATGCAACAAAAGACACGCCAAAGCGGTGGCGCTGGTGGTGTTGCCGATCCCCATCTCGCCGCCGATAAAAAGTTGCTGGCCGTCTTTTTGCGCGCGCTCGATCGTTTCGTAACCGGCGGTCAGTGCTTGATTCAACTGCTCCCAGGTCATCGCCGGTCCATAAATAAAATTGGCTGTTCCCGATCCAAGACGGCAATCTCTAACATTTGCCAGCGCTGGCATTTCATGCGCCGTTCCCAGATTGATGATTTCCAGCGATGCGCCTAAAGCACGTGCCAGAACATTGATGGCGCCGCCGCCATTGGCAAAATTCTTGATCATTTCAGCGGTAACCGATTGCGGAAATGCGGAAACGCCTTCCACGGCGACACCGTGATCAGCGGCAAAAATGGCGATATGTGCGCGCTCGGCGCTCGGCCGCTGCGTGCTTTGCAGTGCAGACAACCGGATGGCGATTTCCTCCAAACGGCCGAGCGATCCAGGCGGTTTAGTGAGCTGCGCCTGACGATGTTGCGCGAACTGGTGCATTTCAGGATTCGGCACGGCTAGCGGAGCTTTTAACCAATCGAGTGCTGTTGGCTGCGTCACATCGGTTCTCCTTTTAGTACCAAAGGCAAGCCGGCGGCGGTCAGAATTACTTGATCGCAGCACTGCGCGACTTCCTGATGTAATTTTCCGGCTTCGTCACAATAGCGGCGGCTCAGTTCTCCCATCGGTATGATGCCCATGTTGGTTTCGTTACTGACCAAAATCAGCTTACCGGTTACTAGCGGCAACGCATTAAGGAATGCCGCATGCTCGGCATCGAATCGCGCCGCTTCAGGATGCATCAACCAATTCGTTAACCAGAGCGTCAGGCAATCGACCAATAAACAGCATTCTTCATTGGCGTGTTGCATTAACACGGAAGCCAGTTGCAGAGGTTCTTCGATAACCTGCCAGTGATCAGGCCGCCGTTCCTGGTGCGCGGCAATCCGCGTACGCATTTCATCGTCGTCACCGGTTGCCGTGGCGATATACGTGACTGGCAGGTTGCTTTCCGTAGCCAGGCGTTCCGCCAAACGGCTTTTACCGGAACGCACACCGCCCAGAATCAAAGTTTTAGTGACTGTCATGAAACCTGCGTATCCAAGTGAAGCAACCGGTTCAGTTGAGCAGTATCGAGGTATTGCTCGACGCAATCCGCCAGCCGCTCAATGGCAGCATCACATACCGTTTGGTAATCGGGTATTTCCACTTGCGCACCCAATCCGGCCCAAGATAGGAGTGCTTTGCAAGCAGCCGTGGATGTAAAAATGCCGTGCAGATATGTTCCCAATATCAATCCGTCATCGCTGACCGCACCATCCTGGCCCTGCGGCAGGTGAACAAACGGCTGGTAAGGTGTGTGATAGGTCGTGACTCCCGCATGAATCTCGTAGCCGGTCACGGTTGCATCGTTGAAAGTCAATCGGCCGTGCGCGTTGCGCAGAATCTTATGTGGCTCCAATGTTGTTTCCATATCGAAAAATGCCAATCCTTGCACGCTACCGGCATCGCCTTCCAAACCATCTGGATCGTGAATTCGTCTGCCGAGCATTTGAAAGCCACCGCAGATTCCCAGCAATTTTCCGCTGTAGCGTAAATGCCTTTGGATCGCGGATTCCCAGCCTTGTTCGCGCAACCAGTTGAGATCCGCGCGCACATTCTTTGAGCCGGGTAAAATGATTAAATCCGCCGGTGGAATGGTTGTGCCGGGGCCGATAAATTGCACATGAACTTGCGGGTGCAAACGTAGCGGATCGAAATCGGTGTGATTACTGATACGCGGCAGCGCCGGAATGATGATCCGCAGATGCTGTTGTTCTGCTGACGCGCTAAAATTGTTAGCGTGCGGTAACGCATCTTCCGCTTCGAGGTGCAATCCTTGCAAGTACGGAAAAACACCCAATACCGGTTTGCCGGTATAGCTCTCCAGCCAATCCAATCCGGGATCGAGTAATTTTCTATCGCCACGGAAGCGGTTGATGACGAATCCCTGGATACGCGCTTGTTCGCTGTCGCTTAGTAACGCCAATGTGCCTGCCAAATGGGCGAAAACACCGCCGCGGTCGATATCTGCGATGACAATGACCGGACAGTCGACTGCTTCGGCAAATCCCATGTTGGCGATATCGTTGGCACGCAAATTGATTTCCGCCGGTGATCCCGCGCCTTCGGCGATGATCTGCTCGTATCGAGCGCAGAGCCGTGTGTGCGATTCGAGCACGGCTTGCAGTGCGATCGATTTATAGTCATGAAAACCGCGGGCATCCATATTGATAAGCGCATGACCGTGAATGATGATTTGCGCATTCTTATCGGTGTTGGGTTTCAACAACACCGGATTCATGTCGGTATGCGGTGCCAACCGGGCTGCCAAAGCCTGTACCGCCTGAGCCCGGCCGATTTCCCCGCCATCACTGGTGACGACACTGTTGAGCGCCATGTTCTGCGGCTTGAACGGCGCCACCCGCACGCCTTGGCGCACCAGCCAGCGGCATAATGCTGTCACCAGCATGCTTTTACCGGCATCCGACGTGGTGCCCTGAATCATCAGTGTTTGCGTGTTCATCGCGTGTGTTATGCCGGATTGTTCCAGTGATTATGAAAAAGCAATTCCTGCAGCGGACGCTCTTCCGCCCAGCCTTGCAGTTTCAGCATCGGTGCAGGATAGAAAGCATCGACATGACCCAGACATAAAATAGCAACCGGTTTACTGCCAGTCGGCATGTTGAGCAGTTCAGCCAACTGTGCGGGATCGAACAATGACACCCAGCCCATGCCCAATCCCTCAGCACGCGCGGCTAGCCAAAAATTCTGAATGGCACAGGCGACCGAAGCCAGATCCATTTCAGGCAAAGTGCGGCGGCCAAAAATATGTTGCTCGCGCCGGTCACTCAATGCGACGACCAGCAGTTCTCCGCATTCCAGAATACCGGCGACTTTCAAGCGCATGAATTCGTCGCTGCGTTCCGCCAGTGCAGCGGCGGTGCGGTGCCGTTCTTCTTCCACCATGGCAGCGATAGTAGTGCGTAACTGCGGATCGGTGATGCGGATAAACCGCCACGGCTGCATCAAACCGACACTGGGTGCCTGGTGGGCGGCAGCGAGCAGGCGCTTCAATACGAGAGGATCAACCGGATCGGGAAGAAAATGCCGCATGTCGCGGCGCTCGGCGATCACACGATAGATGGCGGCACGTTCACTATCACTGAAGCGATGGTTATGGCTCATGATGCTACAGATCGATCCCTTTTTGCGCTTGAATACCGGCGCGGAATGCATGCTTGACATCGGTCATTTCGGTAACTGTATCCGCCGCTTCACACAACGCTTCAGGTGCACCCCGTCCGGTAATCACGACATGCTGTATGGGCGGACGGTTTTTCAGATCATTCAGCACCGCGCTTAAATCCAGCCAGCCGAATTTAAGCGGATACGTGAGTTCGTCGAGTACGATCAAATCCAGCGCTGGATCATGCAACATTTTTTGCACCACAGCCCAGCCGCGCTGCGCGGTTTCCGTATCGCGTTCCAGATTCTGCGTATCCCAGGTGAAGCCCTCGCCAAGAACATGCCAGACGACATCCGGTTGTCGGCGGAAAAAAGCTTCCTCGCCGGTATCCGAACGGCCTTTGATGAATTGTGCCACGCCGACGCGCATACCGTGCCCCAGTGCTCGCGCCAGCATGCCGAAGGCCGAACTGGATTTGCCTTTACCATTGCCGGTTAGAA
>CAYQZF010000111.1:0-8145 GCA_964421895.1 uncultured Nitrosomonas sp.
GATTCACCACGTCGGATCCGCGCGATAGCCGTTCGACGTTGTATTGCACCGATGTCGCCAAAATGATCGAAGCGCCGATTTTTCATGTCAACGGCGACGATCCGGAAGCAGTGCTGATGGTCGCCGAACTGGCGTTCGATTTTCGCATGCGCTTTCACAAGGATGTGGTGATCGATATGGTGTGCTTCCGCCGCTTGGGTCACAACGAACAGGATGAGCCGATGGTGACGCAGCCGCGCATGTACCGGATCATCAATCAGCATCCCGGCACGCGTAGGATGTATGCGGATAAATTGATCGCAGAAAAGGTTATCAAGCCGGAGGATGCGGAACAACTGGTGCAAGCGTACCGCGAGGCGATGGATGAAGGCGCGAATCCGAACAAGGCCGTGTGCTATGACTACAAATCGCCGTATGCCATCAATTGGGATCCTTTTGTCCGGCCAGTCAAATGGAATAAGAAAGTTAAAACCGGTGTCGCGCTGCAAACATTGAAACAGCTGGCCTTGCGGTTGACGGATATTCCCGAGGGTTTCAAGCTGCACGCGCGCGTGGAAAAGATCATCGCCGACCGGCGTTTGATGGGGAAAGGCGAATTGCCGCTGGATTGGGGTATGGCGGAGAATCTGGCGTACGCGGCTTTGTTGAAAGAAGGTTATCCGGTCAGACTGTCCGGGCAGGATTCGGGACGTGGCACTTTCTTTCACCGTCATGCTGTGCTGCACGATCAGGTTGCGGCGGATCAGAACGAGCGTATCTATGTGCCGCTGCGCCATTTGTACCCCGAACAGCCGGATTTCGTCGTCATCGATTCGATGTTGTCGGAAGAAGCGGTGCTGGGTTTTGAATACGGTTATGCCACGACGCAGCCGAACGAATTGGTGATCTGGGAAGCGCAATTCGGTGATTTCGCCAACGGCGCGCAAGTGGTGATCGATCAGTTCATCGCTTCCGGCGAAGCCAAATGGGGACGTTTGTGCGGCTTGGTGATGATGCTGCCGCACGGCTACGAAGGGCAGGGGCCGGAGCATTCATCGGCGCGGCTGGAGCGTTACCTGCAATTGTGCGCGGATTACAACATTCAGGTGTGCGTGCCATCGACACCGGCGCAAATGTTTCATGTGTTACGGCGGCAAATGATCCGTTCGATCCGCAAGCCGCTGATCATCATGAGTCCGAAAAGTATGTTGCGGCTTAAGGAATCGGTATCGAGTCTGGATGAATTGGCGCACGGTCATTTTTATCCAGTCATTTCTGAAACTGACAATCTGGATTGTAATAAAGTAAAACGTATCATTGCTTGCAGCGGAAAAATCTATTACGAATTGATGGCTTATCGCAAGGAACAACAGATCTCCAATATGGCGATCATTCGTTTGGAGCAGCTCTATCCGTTTCCGCACGAAGAATTCCAAGCCGAAATCGACCGTTTCAGCAACGCCAAAGAAGTCGTCTGGTGCCAGGAAGAGCCCGGCAATCAAGGCGCGTGGCATCGCATTCAGCACTACCTGTTGCGCCACATGAGAGCGGACCAAGTACTGGCTTATGCACTGCGGGCATCTTCGGCTTCTCCCGCGGTCGGTTACACGGCAAGACACAAATTTACACAGAATGAATTAATCGTCGCAGCATTCCGAGAAAAAATTTAGTACGAGGGCGCCATGCTGATTGAAGTCAAAGTTCCCGCATTATCCGAGTCGGTAGCCGAAGCTACCTTGATTTCCTGGCATAAAAAAGCAGGAGAGTATGTCAACCGGTCGGAGAATCTGATCGATATCGAGACCGATAAAGTTGTGCTGGAATTACCTGCGCCGAACGCCGGTGTGCTGGCCAAAGTGCTGAAAGGCGATGGCGCCACTGTGGTTAGCGGCGAAGTGATCGCGATGATCGAAACGGAAGCGGTCGCTTCAACCGCAAAACCGGAAACTCCAGCTCCGGTACCTGCTGCCGGTCAACAAACGCAAGCGCCTGTTGCGACTGGTGTAGAAAAAATAGATGCGGAAACCGTCGATACCGCGATTCCGATGCTGATGCCCGCAGCGCGCAAACTGGCGGAAGAAAACAACTTGAAAACCACGGAAACCTCTGCGATCAAGGGCACCGGTCTCGGCGGCCGTGTCACCAAGGAGGATGTGCAAGCGTATATGGATAGCAAAACCACTGCTGCAAAAGCCGAAACCAAACCTGGCGCCGGTAGCGTAGCAGGCGGGCGCACCGAACGCCGCGTCGCCATGTCGCGGCTGCGTCAGCGCATTGCTGAACGGCTGGTGCAATCGCAATCGACGGCAGCGATTCTGACGACATTCAACGAAGTCAACATGCAAGCGATCATCGATTTGCGCACGCGTTACAAAACTGAATTTGAGAAAGAACACGGAGTCAAGCTGGGTTTCATGTCGTTTTTCGTCAAAGCGGCTGTCGCAGCGCTGAAGAAATACCCGATCGTCAATGCCTCCGTCGAAGGCAATGAGATCGTCTATCACGATTACTACGACATCGGCATCGCCGTTGGCAGTCCGCGCGGACTGGTCGTGCCGGTCATCCGTGATGCCGACAAACTGTCGACGGTGGAAATCGAGCTGCAAATCGCCGATTTCGCCAAACGCGCGCAAGACGGCAAACTGAGCATCGAAGAACTGAGTGGCGGTACGTTCTCGATCACCAACGGCGGCGTGTTCGGCTCAATGCTGTCGACGCCGATCATCAATCCGCCGCAAAGCGCCATTCTCGGTATTCACGCCACTAAGGAACGTGCGGTGGTTGAAAATGGCCAGATCGTCATCCGGCCGATGAACTACTTGGCGTTATCCTACGATCACCGCATCATCGACGGCCGCGAAGCGGTATTGTCGCTGGTTGCAATGAAGGAAGCGCTGGAGTATCCAATGAGTCCGTTGCTGGAGCGGTGAGGAAAGAATGGATCGATAATCGATCCATTCCTGCTTGAGACGCCCGTTTTTTTAAGATTTAGATTCAGAGCTCAGTTTCCCCAATGTTTTTTATCGTGCAATCAACTTCCTGAGTCAGGATTGCCAGATTTAAGTAACACGCCGGTTAGGTTTGATTGGCGCTTCCGGTAACCTCGGCGATCCCTGCGGTCAGCGGCAAGTAATATTTTGAATTCATATCCCGGGGATTTTCATGGAATTATTCCGTCCAACCAATCTCTTCCTTTGTTTCTTTTTTCTGTTATCCGCCTGTCAAGGCGGCGATAACCCGATAGCTCCCCGCGAGCAACTGCCAGCGCCAGTAGCATTACCTGCTGCTGTGGAAAGACCGGTTTCGTATCATGCAGAGATCCGTCCGATTTTGGAGGCCAAATGCTTGTCGTGTCATAGCTGTTACGATGCGCCGTGCCAGCTCAAGCTGGAGAGCGCCGAAGGATTGCAGCGCGGCGCTTTTCGCGAATCGATTTATGGCGGCGCCCGGACCGAGGCCATGCCGCCCACTCGGCTCGGGATTGATGAGCTGACCATTTCGGGGTGGCGCGAGCGTGGTTTTCATTCGGTGTTGCAAGCGCACGATGAACAATCCGAACCTGTGGTCGCGAGCATGATATCGCTGGCGAAACAGTATCCGTTCCCGCCGAACAGCAAAATACCAGATTCGATCGAGCTGGGCATTAACCGGAAAAATCAGTGTGTTTCCAGCGAGAAATTTTCCGCTTACGCGCGCGATTATCCACGTAGCGGCATGCCATTTGCTGTTACCGGGCTCAGTGATCAGGAGTATGCACTGCTGGCCGGATGGGTCAAACAAGGTGCGGTGATCACCGACGAACCAGTGGCGCTTAGCAAGAGTGAGCAAGAGTCACTACGGCAATGGGAATCGTTTTTCAATCGTACTGATGATCGTGGCAAACTGGTAGCGCGCTGGCTGTATGAGCATCTGTTTATGGCGACGCTGTATTTTCCGGATCTGGATGGGGAGCTGCGGTTTTTTGAGTTAATCCGCTCAGCGACACCGCCCGGCAAGGATATCATTCCGATCCCCACGGTATTTCCCAATGACGATCCCGAGCAGCCTTTTTTCTACCGCATTCGCCCGATTAGCGGCAGTATTCTGCACAAACGGCGGATTCCGTATCCGCTCAGCCAGGCTAAACAACGCCGTATCAACGAATTATTTTTTGCTCAGGAATGGCCGGCGGGCGATTTGCCGGGGTACAGCTATGCGGAACGGGTGAATCCGTTCGCAACGTTTGCGGCCATTCCGGCGTACGCACGCTACCGCTTCATGCTGGACAACGCTGAATATTATGTGCGCAATGTCATCCACGGGCCGGTATGCCGCGGTCAGATCGCCACCGACGTGATACGCGATCGGTTCTGGGTGTTATTTCAGAATCCAGAATTCGACCCTTTCATCACGAATAACGCTTATCGGCATCAAGCGATTCCACTACTGGAAATGCCTGGGCAAAACGACGATCTGCTGGCAATGGGCGAGGAATGGCTCCACTATCTCAGCCATCATAATGATTATCTGGCGCAACGCCGCAGTCAGTATGCAGAGCAATACCCCGGCGGCGCATCGCTCGATCATGTTTGGAACGGCGATCACCGGAATACCGATGCTTTGCTGACCATCGCGCGCCACTACGATAGTGCTTCGGTTGCCAAGGGATTGATTGGCGATATACCGCAGACGCTATGGCTGATGGATTATCCGTTGCTGGAGCGCACTTACTACATACTGGTAGTGAATTACAATGTGTTCGGCAATGTTGCCCATCAACTATTGACCAGGCTGTATTTCGATCTGATCCGTAACAGTTCGGAACATAACTTCCTACGTTTGATACCGGATGGTCAACGCTCGGTCATTTTGCACGACTGGTATCAGCACTCGGGCAAACTGAAATTCGGTACTTTTTACGAAAAAATCGACGACGTATCGCCTTCTGCGGAGCGCTTCGCAACCGAAAATCCGAAGCGGGAACTTGCGCTGCGAATCCTGCGGCGTTTTGAAGCCGTCAATGCAATGGCGGACGATCCGGTCAATCGTTGCCAGGCGGAGAAGTGCGCTCGGTCCGATCAGCCGCTGTGGATACAAAAAGCGGATCAGGCGTTATCCGCCATCGCATCCCGCCCGGCAGCCGAACTGCCCGGCATCAACCGGTTACCGGAAGTGACATTCGTGCGAGTCAAGCACGGTCAGGAGAGCCGCACGGTCTATACCTTGCTGCGGGATCGTGCGCATAGTAACGTTGCATTCATACTGGGCGAGGAATTGCGGTATCAGCCGGAAAAAGATCGGCTGACTGTATATCCCGGCATTACCGGCAGCTATCCGAATTTCATTTTCGATGTGCCTGCTGCGGATATCGAAAACTTTGCATCGCAGCTTGGCTCGGCGAAAAAGGAAGAACACTTCGAACATATTGTGACCACATGGGGTGTACGGCGCACACACTCGCAGTTCTGGGAGATTCTGCACGATATTACGGCCTGGCAGAAAGAACGGGAACCCCTGATCGCCGGTATTTTCGATATTAACCGTTATGAGAATTTTTAGGGCTATACGTTGGATTCCATGCGGCTCATGAATTATTCGGCGCTTCCTGCGGCTATCGCATTTTCCATCGCCGTGAAGCGGTGTTGAAGCTGATGGCATGAAGGAAGCAATGGTTACTTGCTATTCCGGTTGTAATAAACCCCATACCAGGGAAACTCTAAAAAAGGTAGCGAGCACAATGGCCAAACTCAGTAGTTTTTCAGAGCTTTCCTGGGAATCGCTGATTGGTATCAGCGGGAATCGGCCTTTATTTGAGGGGAAGCCGCTTCAAATTCTTTGATACTCTCCAAAACCCGAGAGAAAACCTTTTGCCAGATTGGCTTTCCTTTATACCAAGGATCTTCTTCAGAAATTGCGATGTGATCTCCATCGAAGGTTTCGACATATTTACTGTAACGGTAGGTTGCGAATTTCACCGGTACTAAACCATCGTTTTCTCCGTAGCCGTCAGTAACGAGCCTGTCGTGCCAGCATGTCAGGACTTTGGAAACAGGTTCTTTTCTATCATGAAACCCGGATCTGTACGCAACATCACAATTCAAATTGGCACCGAAGCTGAACCACGTAACTCGGTATAATCAAAGAAACGCACCACGCGCGCTTAACACCGCTTAAAGAAGCAGCGATTTGGCCACTAACCCATCGTGCGCATTATTTACTTTTGATCGAAAAAACTAAGGAATCAAACGAGAGACACTCCGTGCATTTTGCACATTGTTTAACATGACAGGCTCCGAGCAACAAGTTTTACTGGGTCTGATGCAAGATGCTACGCCTGAAGAAATCGCACAAACCCTGAATGTGAGCCTCGCAACGATACGCTCTCATATTCAGCATATCCGGCAAAAAACCGGGGTTCGGCGCATTACCGAGTTGGCGCGTATGGCACTGATAACCACTCGCTCGCTATAGGAAAATACTGAAAACTGCAAAGCAGTGTCAATTTAATGTGGTTTTGCCGGATGTGCTTTTGGGCAAAAGTATTCTTTTCCATTCAATAACCAACCTCGACATTCCCATCCCCGAAATGCGCTTTCAACGATTCCAGCAAATCATCGTGTACATAAACCCGCCAGTCATTCCCCAATTCCAGTTCGCCGCTGGCTGAATCATTGCGGTAAGCCAGTGTGGCCGGGCAGTAATTTGCGTACGGTTTTTGCGCCTGGGGGGTGAAGGGTGTCAGTAAAGCTTTGAGGCTGGCGGTTTGCCCTACAGTGGAAGCATTGCAGCGGATTTTCAGTTGTTTGGCGAAGCGCGAGCGGATTCCGGCGAGGTCGTAGAGCTGTTCGGCGGTGATGCGCAGTTCGTCGCCTTCTTCGCCATTGTAATTGCGGTTGCTGATTTTTACTTCGGCGATCAGTAGTTGATCTTCTTTCAGCCAGGCGCGGCTGGCGTCTAACAACTCGCTAAAAACGACCACTTCGAGGCGCGCTTTGCCGTCGTCCAGGTTGATGACACCCATGCGGCCGCGGCGCGTCATTTGCACGCGCAACGAGTGGATGATGCCGGCGAGCAGTTGCGGTTCGCGGCTGGGATTCAGCCGATCCAAGCGGGTGCGGATGAACCGCTTCAGTTCCGGCGCGTAAGTATCGAACGGATGGCCGCTGAAATAATAACCCAGGCCGATTTTTTCCTGACGCAGTTTTTCCCGGTCGGACCAAGGTTCCGTTGCTACCGGTTGTGCTTGCAGGTGCGAATCGCCCTCCCTTGCGCCGAATAAATTCGCTTGACTGGCCGCTTGGCTTTGTTGTTCGGCGGATTCGATTGCGATGCCGACGGAAGCCATCAGGCTGGCGCGGTTGGCATCGAGGGTATCGAACGCACCGACGCGGATCAACGATTCCATCACGCGGCGATTGGCGATGCGCCGGTCGGCGCGGTTGCAGAAGTCGAATAAACCAGTAAAAGGACCGCCTTGCTCTCGCACCGCGACGATCGAGTTGACCGCCGATTCTCCGGTACCTTTGACGGCGCCGAGACCGAAGCGGATGGTTTTGCCGTCCACGGGAACAAAACGGTAGTCGGACAGGTTGATGTCGGGTGGCAGGATCGTCAATCCATTGGCGATGCTGTCTTCGACAAAAATCTGCACCTTGTCGGTGTCGTCCATGTCGGCGGACATACAGGCCGCCATGAATTCGGCGGGATAGTGCGCTTTCAAATACGCGGTCTGGAAGGCGATCAGCGCGTACGCAGCGGCATGCGATTTGTTGAAGCCGTAACCGGCGAATTTCTCCATCAAACCGAACAATTCGGTGGCTTTGTCCTCGCTCAAATCATTGTTGATCGCCCCAGCGACGAAAATGTCGCGTTGCTGCGCCATTTCCTCGACTTTTTTCTTGCCCATCGCGCGGCGCAGTAAGTCGGCGCTGCCGAGGCTGTAGCCGCCGATCACCTGGGCGATCTGCATCACTTGTTCCTGATAAATCATGATGCCGTAGGTCGGACCGAGAATCGGCTCGAGGCGCGGGTCGAGATATTCAATGGTTTTTCGGCCGTGCTTGCGGTCGATGAATTCCGGAATCAGATCCATCGGACCGGGGCGGTACAGGGCCACTAGCGCGATGATGTCTTCGAAACGATCCGGCCGGGCTTTTTGCAACAGGTCGATCATGCCGCGCGATTCAA
>CAYQZF010000112.1:0-8129 GCA_964421895.1 uncultured Nitrosomonas sp.
AAAGTAATTGTATCAACTGAACCATGAATTGGGGTTGAAACCGTGCAAAGGTCTCTTCGGTTGTTCCATTTCCAGCAAGTTTTAACCCAGAAATTAACAAAAATATATCAGAAAAAATCATTTAGTTAGTTGTTTATCAGAGTAAACTAATCAGATTCCCGTGGTAAGACCACTACTGGGAATTGCAAGTTAGTCTAGAATTGCACAGAAAAAAGAAATTTGCACGATTTTGCAAAGGTCTCCTGCTGTATCGCCAGACAAACTACCTTGGTTATTCAGATACTTCCATTCAGCATCTGTCGCGTAATTCATCCTTCCATACTGGCGGTAAATTACACCAGCATGCTGTGGGACTAAAAACTGCGTTATAAATGCGATGAGATATAAGGTAGGTTGTCGAGAAAATGATCATCCGCATTTTGCGCCCGCAAGCGCAGCGCAAAACTGATCAAACTATTGGGTCCGCTTAAATTAAGCTTGCGGGAAATATTGACGCGATGATTTTCAATTGTTTTTTGGCTAAGAAACAGTTTTTCGGCTATTTGCGGAGTCGTTAATCCTTCCGATATTTTATGAAATACTTTGCGCTCCGCCTTGGTGAGACATGTCATTTTTTCAAGTGCTGCTTCAATTAATTCGTCTTTATGCACTTGGTTCTGACGGATTTTTGTTAATTTCTCAATGCGCGCACGAATACTATTCAACAACTCTTCCTTAGAAAATGGCTTGGTCAAATAATCATCGGCCCCCATGTCCATTCCCAAGCGAGTATCGGCGCGAGTCGATTTTGCCGTGAGGAAGATAAAAGCCGTGCTGACCAATTGAGGCGATTTTTTCAAATGTGAGAGAACATCGTAGCCATCAATACCCGGCAGCATAATGTCGCAAATGATGATATCCGGTTTACATTCCAATGTTATCTTTACACCTTCTTCACCGCTTGGCGCGCTGATCACGGAAAATCCATAATGCGCGACGATATCAGCAATATTGACGCGTAACGCTTGCTCGTCTTCGATGATAAGAATCAGTGGCGTATTCATTGCACTTGTTATATCGATAATTGAATCGTAATCAAACAACCTTCCCCAATAGCACTTTCACATTGAATATCACCACCATGCAGCATGATCAGTTTTCTTGCAATCATCAGCCCTAGTCCGCTGCCAGGAAACACTTTGGCATTGGATGCCCGGAAAAACGACTGAAATAAAAATTGTTGATCCTTTTCCGGAATACCGATGCCATAATCTTTAACCGCAATGAAATAGACATTATCCCGGAAAGTAACCGTCAGCTCCGGTGCCCGTTTACCTTCTGAATACTTAAAAGCATTGGATACGATATTGCGCAAAACATTTCGCATCAAAATTTCGTCGATGCCGATGATGCGATCTGGTGCATCAAACCGATACACTAGTTTACGTTGTTGGTCGTCCGGTTCCCGGTTGGATTCGACAAAACCTTCCATGAATTGCTTGAATGAGCATTCTTTCTTGGATAGCTCAATTTTCCCTTCATCGATTCGGCCGATATCGAGAATATTTTCCATCAACTCCGTCATACGTAGGGTTTCTTCCACCATGATCGCTTTATGCCGCCGGAATAAATCGACAAACGAAGCGTTTAAATCGGCAGATTCCATTTTGAGATCGAGCAAATCGATACTGGACCGGATGGTGGCAAGCGGAGTACGAAATTGATGCGAAGCTAAATTAACAAATTGAGTTTTAAAACGATTAAGTTCACGTTCTTTTTCAATAGTTTTTTGCAGTCGGTGTTCCGCCTTTTTTATCAACGTGATGTCATTCTCGACAGCGACATAATTAATCAATTTCCCGGCATCGTCATATACTGCAGCGATGTTGAGATAGAGCCATATCTTTTCACCGCTTTTGGTGTAATTCAGGATTTCTCCGGAAAATGTGCCGCTACCTCGTAGCGAGTGAGCAATCTCGCGAATCGTTTCAGCCGAAGTATCCGGACCTTGGAGAAAAGCCGCCGGATCAAGTCCGATAACTTCTTCCGGCCGGTATCCCAAGATTTTTTCAAAACTGTGATTGATCCATATAATTTTCTTGCTGGGATCGGTAATCATGACAATACCGTTCGTTTTTTCGGCCACATAAGCCATGCGTTGCAATTCCAGTCCGCTTTGCTTTCTGGCGGTAATGTCTTGCAAAATGCCGTACAAACCGATGAGATTCCCGCGCACATCCAACACCGGGTGTATCGTGGTCGTGTGCCATTTAATTCTGCCATCGCTCATGACAATCATGAAATCGTCACTGCGTTCTGTTTTTGTTGCCGAGACATGCGTAATCAGCGCGTGCATTTTTTCTTTCTCGGAACCTTGGTAATAATTCGTATTTTGGAGTAGACTCGAGCATTCAAAATTCTTATCTATTTCATAAAAATCATAGAGATAATCGGACCACACAGTAAAATTTGTTGCACAGACATATGACCATTCTCCGATCTGTGCCGTTTTGCCGAGTAATGCTAAACGCTTCTGCTGCGATTCCAGCGAATCGAAGGCAGCGAGATCGAAATTGGGTCTATAGTTCACAAAAACCTTGTTATAAGAAACAGTAATGAAATCACTATGAGACGATTGCAGTGAAATAAAAATATCACTTTGAAAATATTTTGGGAATAGTGATAAATGTGTGGTGCTTTTGGAAAATCAGTTGCCCATAATAAAATAAAACAGCGCTACTAAAGTAGCGCTGTAAGAATTAAAAAGAAGCCTCCAGTTAGGCTGTGGTATTGATATTCTGCCCCAAATGTGACGGCAAATTAGCTGCGGATTGACTTGCATCGGGCAGTGCCTTGATTAAGGCCAATGCACCCGCAGCATTCAGATCTATCGCTTTTTTTAGAACGGCTATTTCGGTTGCCTGGTTTGTATTGAGTTCAGCCATTGCAGTTGCCACACCTGTTATGCCATTTACATCCATAAAATTCTCCATGTCGTTGTTTTAAGTCATTAGCGGCACGCAACACGCAATATTTTAGGGGATGGATGAATATGCAGAGTATCAATATAATAATCAATCTTTCTTCAGCAGTGGCGACAACGCGTTTCGCAGATGATTTTTCCAATCCAATCCCACTTGCATCGGGATTTTCACTTGCAGATCGGTATTTTCGGTATTTTTTCCTTCCAGGTACAAAACATATTGCCCCAACTCACTCAGTTTAAATGCCGCCGTAATCACACCCGACGGATGTTGTTGCGCAGGTACCGACATGATCGGGTGCTCCCGCTGTTTTTTTTTGTCATCAATTTCAAGTTTTACCAAGCGCAATGCTAATGAAAAATCGCGCGCCGACTCGGGATACAACAGATCAATCGAAATATTGAGCGACGCCGGTTCGGGTATTTTGCCGCATTGCACAGGTACATGCGGCGAGCGGAGCTCATCCGGCGAGTGGTAATCTGCCGGCAAGTAATAGCCAGAGTAACCGATAATGAGCGCCTCCGACTCTATCGTGCAAGCGCCGCCGCGAAAGCCTTTGGGATAAGTATCGGAGAAATCCCCTTGCGAACTGGTTCGGTATAGCAAGCCAAATGCAATAAAAACAGATATTGCAGCAATCAAAAGTGCATATTGAAACTTGCAGGGTGAAAATTTTGATTGAATCGGCATGGTGATTGATATAACTATCCAGTTATCGAAAGATTAGGATTATATCAGTCAAGACTGACAAGCAAGCACCGTATTCCATATATCAACTCATGCATTACACTTATAACTAAACAACAGTGTAATTTATCTTCTTTTATGGTTTCCGATAGCGGCTGCCTTATCAGGCACAGTATGCTGGAACTTTCCGGGTCAACTATAAGAGAAATCTGGCAGCAATATGAACGACACTCGATCAAATATTTAACGAAAGCCGACAGTAAATTACCTGTTTAGTCCCACAATATACTGGAATGGATTAACATTAAAGCGTTCTGGCTCATTTATCCATATTTTGCAGATGTATTCGTGCGTGGGACTCTTCAATATTTTGAGGGGCCGAGCGAAGTTGTAAACCATCGTGAAGCTGTGCATATGCGTTTTCTGCTGGTCGTGCGAGACGCGGTAAACCGTTTCACGGCGGCTTCCTTGATGGTTCGGTTCATGCGCTCGACCTGTCCGTTCGTTCAAGGATGTTTTGTTTTTGCGAACCGGTGTTCAATGCCATGCTCGTTACAGCACAGGTCGAACATATGCGTGGTTGCGATAACGCGGTGGATGACAGAATTGGCTGCTTAAATTTCTTCTTCGCCGGTTTATCCCAAGACAGCCGTTCAGCTTTGTATCGTACATCTGGTGCGCTATAGCTTGAAGTCAGCTGGAACTGCGGAGGGTAGTGGCTGCCGGTCTGCGGCGTAACTAGAAACGCATCATTCCGTTCTTCGGCTACCTCCACAGAAATCAGAGGAGTCATCTACACCACCAATGTCACTGCGCAAGGTTACTAAGAACCGGGAATTATTCTCCAGTGATGAAACCGTGCTGAAATTGTTCTGATGAACATTCACCGGAAATGGACCATGCCTCCACAAAACTAGAAAGCCGCACCCAACAGGTTTACCATCATATTCGAGGAGTGCATGCCTTCCGTTAATGAAAAAACCGTTTACACAAAATTCGGGATATGCCCCTTACAGCTAATATCTTCATCCGCATCCAGCCAATGAATGCCTTCACCATCACCAAGCAACTTGTAATTGTTCTTCCATCCATCAACGACACAATTATATCGTCACCGGAAAATCGCAGGTTTTTTGCCGAAATATGTATGTATCCGTCACCCTAACCCTGGCCAATAATGACTATCCGGCAGTGGCCGTTTGCCGAAGATCGCTTGACCAACGCGCACGACAGTGGCGCCCTCTTCGATCGCCAGCTCGTAGTCACCGGACATGCCCATCGACAGTTCATCGAATGATAATCCGGCGGGAGCTTCCTGGCGCAGCATGGCTTGGATATTACGCATTTTGACGAAGCATTCGCGCACGCGGTCGTGATCGGTGGAGAAGATTGCCAGTGTCATCAGACCTTTGATGCGCAACGACGAAAATTGCGGCAGGTGTTGCACGAAATCGCGCACGGCTTCAGGCGGCAGGCCGAATTTGCTTTCTTCGCCGGAGCTATTGACTTGCACGAACACATCGATGGTACGGCCTTCGTTTTGCAGGCGTTTGTCGAGTTCTTCGGCGACTTTGAGGCTGTCGAGCGCCTGGAATTCGTTGGCGAAACGTGCCAGGTATTTGGCTTTGTTGGTTTGCAAGTGACCGATGATCGACCATTTGATGCCCAAATCGGCCAGCACCTCGGATTTTTCACGTGCTTCCTGAATTTTGTTTTCACCCATTTCATGGATTCCGGCAGCAAAAGCGATGCGCAGCCGTTCCGCAGATACCGTTTTGGTCACGGGGAGCAACCGCACGCTGGCGGGGTCACGCCCGGCTTTCTTGCACGCATCGACGATTCGCTGCTTGACGGTGGCGAGGTTATTTTTGATGTCGTTAAATTGCTGTTGCTGCTCTTCGTTGAGTTCCACGGCGGTCTCCTGATTCATGATGCGGATGTTCCTGTTATTTTTGTGGCTTGATGAAATACCATTTTCCATTGATTACCCTGGCGCTGCCACAGCGAAGTGCGGATCGATCCCGGTGCATGAGCGCCGGACTGCTGCGCCTTCTGCAGTGAGTAAATCGCCAGCACGCAATCGCCGGTTAATACCTTGACGCGAAAATCCCGAAATGCCCAATGCAAATTCGGGTCTTTGCGCTTTAACCAATCGATCACATCCTCCCGGCTATGCTGGTGTCCTTGATTGTCGATCTCCTCGAAATCTTGCGCCAGCAACTCGTCGATCAACACAGGATTCGCGTTCAGATCGGTTTGCAGCAATTTAAGTTCCAATTGCTGAATCAATCCGGCGAGCGTACTCGATTCCATTTGTAGCAAATCACTTAACCCGCATGCCCGGCTGCGCACCGGTATCCGGCGACAGGATGAACAATTCACCGGGATTGCCGCCACCCGCAGCGAGCACCATGCCTTCCGACAAACCGAATTTCATTTGCCGCGGCGCGAGGTTGGCGACCATCACAGTCAAGCGCCCTTTCAGCTGTTCCGGATCGTACGCGGATTTGATGCCGGCAAAAACGGTACGTTGTTCGCTGCCGATGTCGAGTGTCAACTTCAAGAGTTTCTCCGCGCCTGGCACATGCTCGGCGTTGACGACTTTGGCGATGCGCAGGTCGATTTTGCTGAAATCGTCGATCGAAATGGTTTCAGCAATCGGTACAACCGGTACCGCAGCATGCTGTTGTTTTTCTCCATGGCGCGCCGGTGATACGGGTGTCGATGCGGCCAAGCTTTGCGTATTGGCGGCGATCAGTGCGTCGATTTGTTTAGTGTCGATGCGTGTCATCAAATGCTGATAGACGTTGATCTTATGCCCTGCAGGCAATAACAAATCGGAAACCGGTTGATCAGCGCGTAATTGCAGCCAAGTCAACGGTTCGCCATTGAGAAATGCCTCGATCTGCTGCACGGTACCGGGCAGGATCGGTTTCAAGTAACGCGATAGCAGATAGAACAACTGAATGCCAAGACTGCATGCGCGGTGCAAATCATCACTGCGATCCGCATGCTTGGCAATTTCCCACGGCGCTAAATTGTGGATCATTTCGTTAGCTTCGTCGGCAAATTTCATGATTTGGCGAATGGCTGCGGAGAATTCTCGTTCTTCAAAGGCTTGTTCGATGACTTCAGGACGCCAGCTGGAAAAATGTTCGTTCACGATGGCTTGCAACACCTGATACTGCTCGCCGGAAACCAGTTTACCGTCGAAATGTTTGCTGATAAAACCGGCGCAGCGGCTGGCGATATTGATAAATTTGCCGACCAGATCAGAATTGACGCGCGCGACGAAATCGTCCAGATTCAGGTCAATGTCTTCCAATGTGCTGTTCAGTTTGGCGGCGTAGTAATAGCGCAGCCATTCCGGATTCAAGCCTTGCTTAAGGTAGCTCTCGGCGGTGATGAAGGTCCCGCGCGATTTGCTCATCTTTTCGCCGTTCACGGTCAGAAAGCCGTGCGCGAATATCTTGGTCGGCGTGCGGTAACCGGCATTTTTCAGCATCGCCGGCCAGAATAGCGCGTGGAAATACAGAATATCCTTGCCGATGAAGTGATACAGCTCGGTATCCGATTGCGGTTGCCAGTAATCGTCGAAGGTAATATTTTCACGCTCGCACAGATTCTTGAAGCTGCCCATGTAACCGATCGGCGCATCGAGCCAGACGTAGAAATACTTACCCGGCGCGTCAGGAATCTCGAAGCCGAAATACGGTGCATCGCGTGAAATATCCCAATCGGACAGTTTGTTTTCCCCGGCTTCACCGACCCATTCGCGCATTTTGTTGGCGGCTTCCGGTTGCAAGTGATCGCCCTCGCACGCCCACTGCCGCAGAAAATCGGCGCAGCGCGCATCGGACAAGCTGAAGAAATAATGCTCCGACGATTTGCTGACCGGTTTTGCGCCGGATACCGCCGAATACGGATTCTTCAATTCCATCGGCGCATAGGCCGCGCCGCACACTTCGCAGGAATCCCCATATTGATCTTTGGCGCCACATTTCGGGCACTCACCTTTGACGAAGCGATCCGGCAGAAACATGTTCTTGACCGGATCATACAGTTGTTCAATGCCGCGCACTGCGATCAATCCGGCGCTTTTGAGCTTGCCGTAGATATCCTCGGAGAAATGCCGCGTTTCGGGTGAATGCGTGCTGTAATAGTTGTCGAACTGAATGTGAAAGCCGGTGAAATCGCCGAAGTGTTCCGCATGTACGCGTGCAATCAGCGCTTCCGGCGTGATGCCTTCTTTCTCCGCGCGCAGCATGATCGGCGTGCCGTGCGTGTCATCGGCGCAGACATAATGCACGGTATGTCCGCGCATTTTCTGGAAACGCACCCAGATGTCCGTCTGAATATATTCCACCAAATGTCCCAAATGGATACTGCCGTTGGCGTAAGGCAGTGCGGAAGTCACCAGAATTTTTCGCTTACTCATGGGTTCTAATGCACCGGAATTAAATAAACCCTAATTGTAAC
>CAYQZF010000113.1:0-8114 GCA_964421895.1 uncultured Nitrosomonas sp.
AAGTGATCGATTTGTTTTTGGATGAGGAATCGCAAAGCCTGGCGCAATTAGGCGACTTCATAGCGAAGCCGATCAGCCTGCAGGTCGAGGAATCGTATACACAAGAGCAGTATGATGTGATATTGATGTAGGAGGGGCACTGAGCAATGACAGTGCCGATGAGAAACGAGCTGCACTATGCTGGGTTTATCGGAGAAAACACCGGCTACAGCTCCCTGGAGAAATCATCAATGACCACAAACAAATACTCGCGAGGTTCGTTGGCGGATTGCTCTTTCAAGAAGGGAAGCCGTTTGGTATCGAAGCGAACAAGCTCACCTGGGTAAGACTTGTGATAGCGCTTGGGGCGGCACGCTTGAGCCGTTCCAGGATGGCTTGTTGCTCACAACCTTGGCCAGGTTTTAAGGCCATACTGCAACGTCTTGAACCGTTGGTTGGTACTGTCACGTGGTTAAATTCCTGAAGTCTCGCGCGTTTCAGCACGTCATAAATCGTTGGACGGCTGACGTGGAAGCGTTCCGCCAAATGCGCTATCTTCCATAGTCGGGTTTGATAAAGCCGCTAGATTTCATGACGATCCAATAAAATTAATCGGGTATTTGCGGTTGTTCATCGACAGTATTCTTCTGAATGCTGTGCACGACGTTAGAAATTCTTACATTGAAATGCTTAAGAACGAGTTGTCTTCATAATAGAAGATTGCTTTGCAATATAACAAGAAAGTTCATCTGAAACCCAAATGTAATAGCGGATTAAGTAGCATAATTCGTATTTGACTTTAAGTTGAGATATCTTTATAAATCCGAGCTCGTCGCAATGGTTTTACGCGATGCGATAGAACTGCGAGTTGCCCTACAACAATAAGGAGATTAACAGCATGTCAGCAATCAAAATTCCATTGTTTCACTGCTTTCAAATCTTGCGTGGTTTTCGTATGCTATTTCTGGGGTGCTCGGTATTTGTGCCGATGCTGATCTCTGGATGCAGCATCGGCGATAAAATTGACAAACTGACCGATAAAGTGAGCGATGTCGCTGGGGATACTGTTGCTACCTTGGATGGTGCAATCGATGCGCTCGACCGTAATTCCTCATCATGGCAAGCGGTGTTGCAAGACACCACGTCGAAACTCACCACAGATGCACAATCCACAGTGCGTAATGAAGTTTCCGATCTGCTCAATCGCAGTGTCGCGGCAACTGGTGACGAATTGCGCTGCAATATGGACTTTATCGGTACTCGTGTGCGCCAAGCGCTGGCGAGAATCCGTGCGCGCTTGATGCACCAAACGGTGCCGCCCGTTGAACCAGCGCTTTGCCATGTAGTGCCGGCCGCTGTGGATATGGCATTGGATCCGAGTCGCCGTAATAAATTGGAATTTTTTGGCTATGATTTCGATACCACACCGATTAAGGTGACACTGCACGATACATCGCGCACTCAGGATGTTTCCGCCGAACTTGACCGATTAACACACTATCACATGACGCTGAATCTCGGTGCCAATGGTGTTCCGCTATCGAAAGCAAGCGACAAGCTTACCTTGGAATGGCAGAATCGTCCCATTTCCAGCATCGCGGTGATTCAACCCGCAACACCCGTGTGCCGGGAAAAAACCGAAACTTATGCGCGCGATACCTATTTATCCTTTACACCGCCGCATACCCGGGGTGACAAAGAATTCGCCGGGCACGGTCCTGAAGTATGGGCCAGGGCAAACTGGAGCAGCGATGGCACGCATGTCAAACTGCGGCTTTGGATGAAAGCACAAGAAACGCGGAGCGATTGGACAACCGCCGAAGGTGAGCGTAATGAAACATACTATACAGCACCGCCAGGCTGGCGCATCGACAGCATCGTCAGTGGCATACAGAGTTCAGCGCATTATGTCGACACGGATCATAACGACGATCGCCAAGGCGGCGGCCCGAATGGGCCGGTGAAGGAATTTAAATTCCGCGGCGATCATGATGGCGATGATGCCGGCAGCTACACGGGTGTGGACGTGACCTTCAATCCGCTGGTGGTGAAATTGGTTGAAGTAGCCAACTGTGCTCCGGCATCGGCAGTGAAATCTTTGCAAGTCAAAGATCTGATTGCTCCCGACACTATCAAGCGCCTGCAACCGATGATGCTGAAGCTGCAATCTCCGAAGCCGTAGCGATTGCTAGACAAAGATTTTGTTGGAGTAAATCGTGTAGCTGAAAAAAAGGTCAAATGGATATTGCTATCCATTTGACCGGGAGGCATCTTCAGCTTTGTAGGCGGAAAGTTGAAGAACATGGCAGAAGAAGAAGGGAGATTTGAGTTCTGCGTATGTCAGGAACAGTATCCGCTAATCGTGTTGTTGTGTATGTGATTTTAGTCACAATGAAATGCGATAAGTGCAGCTTCGAAAAGCTACTGCATTCGGTCGTATGGTGTTGAAACTGGATTCAAGTTATTGTCTATTCATAAATTGCATTCGATCGCTTGATTTCGCTTTATCCAATTCTGCTTGTTATTTTTTTCAAGAATCTCGCTTAGGGAACCGCTGCGCGAATCGGCGACCGATGGATCAATGAACGTTGATGCATGCGATAACCGATGAGAGTTAGTTGAAGAATTCGGCAATGTTTCAGTTGGTCATTCATACTTGCTCGTTTTATAATCCGCGCATCATAATTAATCCAATCTTTCGAGACGGCCAGTGTCATAGTCAAGATACACACTGTGTCCAATAGATATGAATCCAAATCTGAACCAACTGCAACCTTATCCATTCCAGAAATTGCGGCAATTGTTTGGCGGTGTGACGCGCAATGCCGCATTTAAGCCGATCGATATGCAGATCGGTGAGCCTAAGCATGCCACACCGGGGTTTATCCGTCAGGCTCTGATGGATAATCTAGATGGTTTATCGACTTATCCGACCACGCTGGGCACAGCGGCGCTGCGCAACAGTATTGCGGATTGGATCAAGCGGCGCTATAACCTGGCCGGAATCGATCCGGATACCGAAGTCATTCCAGTCAACGGCAGCCGTGAAGCGTTGTTTTCTTTTGCGCAAACGGTGATCGATAGCAGCAACGGCAAACAACCGGCGGTGGTGTGTCCCAATCCGTTTTATCAGATTTACGAAGGTGCAGCATTTTTGGCGGGAGCTGAACCGCATTTTATTAATACCTTGGCAGACAATCATTTCAAACTGGACTATGATCAATTACCGGAGGCGGTATGGTCGCGCACGCAGTTGATTTACGTATGCTCGCCCAACAATCCAACCGGCAGTGTGATGACGCTGGACGATTGGCGGGCGTTATTTGTGTTGTCGGACCGGTACGGTTTCGTAGTGGCTTCGGATGAATGTTATTCGGAGATTTATTGCGATGAGAATAATCCGCCCTTGGGTGCGTTGGATGCTGCGCAGCAGTTGGGGTGCGATGGTTTTTCGCGTTTGGTGGTGTTCAATAGTTTGTCAAAACGCTCGAATGTGCCGGGACTGCGCTCCGGTTTTGCCGCCGGGGATGCGCGGCTATTGGAGAAATTTCTGTTGTACCGCACGTATCATGGTTCGGCGATGAATCCGGCGGCGCAAGCGGCGAGTGCGGCTGCTTGGGGTAACGAAGCGCATGTAGTGGAAAACCGCCGTTTGTATGCACGCAAATTCGCCGATGCCCTGGCGGTATTATCGGATACAACTGACGTGCAGATGCCCGATGCCAGTTTTTATTTGTGGATCAAAACACCGGTCAGTGATACCGAATTCACCAAACGATTGTATCAAGATTATAATGTGACGGTGCTGCCAGGCAGTTACTTGGCGCGCGATGCGCGCGGTGTCAATCCGGGGAAAGATTTTGTGCGAATTGCGCTGGTTGCATCACTGGAGGAATGCATTGAGGCTATGGAGAGAATCAAGCGTTTATTGCAAACATTTTGATTCAGCAAGTTGAGAGTTAAATTACAGGAAAAATTAAATGACAAATGAATTGCAAGCTACTATTGAAGAAGCTTTTGACCGCCGCGCCGAAATTACACCGCGCACAGTCGATGCCAAATTGAAAGAAGCAGTTACCCAGGCTCTCGCGCTGCTCGATAGCGGTAAGTTGCGTGTGGCTGAGAAGATCGATGGCGAGTGGGTGACGCACCAGTGGTTGAAGAAAGCGGTATTGCTGTCATTTCGCATCGAAGACAACAATTTTATCAAAGGTGGTTTTTCCAATTATTTTGACAAAGTGCCATCGAAATTCGCGGATTACAGCTCCCGGGATTTTCGTGACGGCGGCTTTCGTGTCGTGCCGCCTGCTGCAGTGCGCAAAGGTTCGTTCATTGCCAGCAATGTCGTACTGATGCCGTCATACGTCAATATCGGCGCATATGT
Source organism: uncultured Nitrosomonas sp. (assembly GCA_964421895.1). Classification (GTDB taxonomy): domain Bacteria; phylum Pseudomonadota; class Gammaproteobacteria; order Burkholderiales; family Nitrosomonadaceae; genus Nitrosomonas. The sequence continues at coordinate 4,364 of CAYQZF010000113.1, forward strand.
CGATGAAGGTACGATGGTCGATACCTGGGCTACAGTCGGTTCGTGTGCGCAAATCGGAAAGAATGTGCATTTGTCCGGCGGTGTCGGTATCGGCGGTGTGTTGGAGCCGGTGCAGGCCAGCCCGACGATTATTGAGGATAATTGTTTTATCGGAGCGCGTTCCGAGGTTGTCGAGGGTGTGATTGTCGGTGAAAACTCGGTAATTTCGATGGGAGTGTATATTGGCCAGAGCACCAAAATTTATAACCGCGAAACAGGCGAAGTTAGTTATGGCCGTATTCCGCCCGGATCGGTCGTGGTGTCAGGCAATTTGCCTTCAGAGAACGGAAAATATAGTCTGTATTGCGCCGTGATCGTGAAGCAGGTGGATGCCAAGACCCGGTCAAAAACGGGAATCAACGAATTGTTGCGTGGAATCTGATCGAAAGTTATCACTCGGTATGATAAAAAAATCCCCTGAGCGGGGATTTTTTTATGGTTATTTACCGGATAGTCACCTGATTATCTACTTTTTTCACACCATCGACGATCCATGCGTGCATATTAATACGCGTCACTTGATCCTCATTACTGACAGCACCTTTCAAAGCAACATTACCGTCTTGTACTTTGATTTCGATGTTAACGCCTTGTAACACAGGATCAGACTGCACAGCCTGTGTAATCCGGGCAAAAATGGTCGAGTCGTCATAGACCGGTCCAGATGGCGGCGTTACCCAAGATTCGTGAGTTTTTTCGGCATAATTTTCGCAACCGGTTAGTATGAATAAGCTGCTCGTGAAGAGTAAAGCCATAGCTGATAAATGAATACGCGTTTGCATAATATTTTGTCCTATCAATAATTTTCTGAATTTAAACTCATATGCTTTTAAATATGACTTAAGTTTTATGTCTTGTTATTTTTTACAGATTGATATTATTCGTCCTTAAGTTGGTATGGAATCATAACGCCACTAGCGGACGATAAACAAGCCGGTTCATACAAATTGTATCGCTAGGAGGCGTTTAGTATTCTTTGTCAGATTTTTGCAATGACGGTGGTATGCAGAAAACATTGTATCTGCGCATTTAGATTGCTTGCTAAGCAATCAAATTCCTGCATTGTATCGGTTTGCATGCCGCGTAACCAGGTGAGCTGCCGCTTGGCTAGTTGACGGGTGGCGGCTATTCCCATGTTATGTAGTTCGCTGCTGGTTATTTGATTATTCAGATAAAGACAAGCTTGACGGTAACCGACACAACGCATAGACGGCGATTCGAGACTGAGAGAAGGAAATTTTCCACGGATGGTTTGAACTTCATCGATGAGACCATTTTTCAACATCGCCTCAAAACGGTGTGCAATACGCAAGTGTAATTGACCGCGTTCACTAGGAATGAGTGCAATGTTGATCGTGTGAAAAGGGAAGTCAATTTGCCGGGGTGTTTTCAGAATCTCGGACATTGGTTGTTGCGTGAGGTAACATACTTCAAGCGCACGCTGGATCCGCTGACTATCGGTGGGCTTGATGCGTGCTGCGGTTTCTTGATCTAATTCGGCGAGTTTCTGGTGCATGGCTGGCCATCCCAGCTCATTAGCCATGTTTTCGAGGGCTAAGCGGAGATTCTTGTCCGCGGAAGGGAGTGGCGATAAACCTTCTTGCAATGCCCGGAAGTAGAGCATTGTGCCGCCTGTCAATAGTGGAATCTTGCCACGCTGAATAATTTCTTGCATCGCTTGCAACGCATCGTGCCGGAATTGTGCTGCAGAGTAATGCTGATCCGGATCGATGAGATCGACTAGGTGATGCGGTATCTGGTTTAATGTTTGTTGATCAGGCTTGGCGGTTCCGATATTCATATGACGATACACCTGAGCGGAATCCACGCTGATGATTTCAACCGGGAAATTTTCCGCAATCTCTAGCGCAATTTTGCTTTTTCCGCTTGCGGTCGGACCCATTAAGAAAATAGCGGGTGGCAAGCGGACTGAATTTTGCATGATGTGATCGGGCAACGAGTAGGGAAAAGAAAGCTTATAAGCCAAACGAGCAATCGTTTCCGGTGTCAGGGATTATTGCCGTTTTATGGTTAAATAAACATTGGACAATCAATAAAACTCGGCTACACTTTGGAAAATGAAATTTTCTACAGGAATACTTAATTGTCTGCATTGCAAATTTTCGCCATCGTAATGTTTCTCATCATAGTATATAACTTGGGATCTGCACTATATTACATGTTTAAAGATAAAGGGAATTCAACACGTATGGTCAAATCGTTGAGTATACGTGTTGGTTTGTCGCTTTTTCTATTTATTGTGATGATGATAGCGTATCGCTTGAATATGCCTGCCGATCCGTGGTAATCGAGGAATATTGATGCGGTTATCGCATCGATGGTCTTGAAAAAAATATCCAGAAATGTTGCCATCATCGGTGCGGGTGCCGCCGGCATGATGTGTGCGATAGAAGCTGGTAAGCGCGGCCGTAGCGTGATTTTGCTTGATCACGCGCATAAATTAGCGGAGAAAATCCGCATCTCTGGTGGTGGTCGTTGCAATTTTACTAATCGTTATGTCAAGCCGGAAAACTATTTTTCCGAAAACCCGCATTTTTGCCGTTCTGCGCTTGCGCGTTTTACACCGCAAAATTTTATCGCATTGATTGAGAAACACGGCATTCGCTATCACGAGAAAAAATCCGGGCAATTGTTTTGTGTCGATAGCTCACAACAAATCATCGATATGTTGCAGCGCGAATGCGCATCTACCGGCGTGGACTGGCAAATGCCTTCTCAAGTGCAAAAAATTGAAGGTTTTGTAGGCAATAATGCTGTAGCACACGGCAACAAAAGATTCCTTATAACAACAGAGCGCAGCATCATTGCTGCCGATTCATTAGTTATCGCCACCGGCGGGTTATCCATTCCACAAATTGGTGCAAGCGCATTTGGCTATCAAGTAGCTAACCAATTTGGCATCCGGGTAACATCTTTGCGCCCAGGGTTGGTAGGTTTGACTTTTGCTGCGGGTGGTTTCGCAGGCTTTAAAGATATTTCCGGTATATCCATCGATGCAATAGTCAGTTGTAATGGCGCATCATTTTGTGAAAATGTCTTATTTACTCATCGCGGATTAAGCGGTCCTGCAATTTTGCAGATTTCTTCCTATTGGCAGCCAGGTAAGCCGCTGCATATCAACCTTTTGCCGCAGTTTGATGTCAATCAGATTTTTTCAGAGCACAGGCAAAACGCAATAATGCTGCCAAATCTACTGGCGCGCTATTTACCCAAACGGTTTGTGCAAATCTGGTGTTCAGCGATTTTTGCTGAGTTATCTAGCGCGGCAAAGCCAATCAAGCAATATCGAGACAATGAGTTGCACCAGATTGCCAATAGGATTCATGATTGGCAGATTGTTCCTAGTGGTACAACCGGTTACAAGAAAGCGGAAGTGACGCTTGGCGGGGTTGATACACATGAGTTGTCATCTAAAACAATGGAATCGAGACATGTGCCGGGACTCTATTTCATCGGGGAAGTGGTTGATGTGACAGGTCAGTTGGGTGGATATAATTTTCAATGGGCTTGGTCATCAGGATATGCAGCGGGCCAAGTAGTTTAGATGTCGTCCAATCGTAGCCTGGCGAAGCACTTCCAGAATCCCCAACGCCCATGCAGAGTCACGATGGCGTTGAGCGCATCAATCACTTCGGCATCTCGCTCAGATGCCAGTGCTGGCCTTTTGTAGTACGCCGCCCGCGATAGGCCG
>CAYQZF010000114.1:0-8088 GCA_964421895.1 uncultured Nitrosomonas sp.
CAGCTATCATTTGGCTTAATTGACCACACGCCTTAGAAATTCTTACAAATAAATAACCCCGGTACACATTAAATTTTTCAACTAAAACCCGAGACTAGCGAGTAAGTCATCGACTTGATCCTGATTACATACCACGTCATTACGTTTTTCAGGATTAGTAACAGGACCATTCATGAGTCCTTCATCAGTTGTGATATTTTTCTTGGCTGGAACATTGGCAAGTAGCAGGTCTATCAGGTCCTTTTCCAAGCTTTGCACCATGTGTGTTATTTTTTTGATGACTTGGCCGGTGAGATCCTGGAAGTCTTGTGCCATCATAATTTCCATGAGTTGCGTGTTGATTGCGTTGGTTTGCTCAGGAACCTTATCTAAGTACTGTAGTGTGTCGATCAATAATATTTTGAATTTTTCTGTATCTGGATTGGTATGATGGATTTCAAATGCCTGTTTCCACTGTTCTGATAAGTGAATAGCGTCGGCCGAGAGCTTTTCTTGTATCGGCATGGCGATTTCAGTTGCATTGAGTGTACGTTCGGCTGCTTGCTCGGTTTTAGTTGCTACATAAGATAATTTATCTTGAGCCTCGGGTACTTCAGCTGCAATTGCTTCAAGACGTCTGTCGTATCCGAGCTCGCGCAAACTGTCATGCAAGTTCCTGGTTAATTGGCCTATTTGATCAATAACTTTTTTATCAGTTGTCATTAACTCAATGATTTCGGTGTCTTGAGTTTCTTCTGCTAGCGATGTTTCAGCTAATTTAGTCGATTTTTTAGATTTAGTACCATTTGTTTCTTGAGGAGCATCTTCAGTTTTTACTTTCATAAGACGTTTTGTATTCATCTTGAACTCATCGGTTTGTTATGAAAAGAAATCTCATGCTTTTACAGCTATTTTGGCTTCCATGTTCTGGAAGATTTTATTTAACTTTTCTTCCAGTACAGCAGCTGTGAACGGTTTAACGATGTAACCGCTTGCTCCGGCTTGAGCTGCAGCAACAATATTTTCTTTTTTGGCTTCGGCCGTGACCATGAGTACAGGGATATTTTTTAATGCTTCGTTGGCACGTACATTCTGAAGCATGGTTAATCCATCCATATTAGGCATATTCCAGTCGGATACAATAAAATCGAAATTGCCTTCTTGCAATTTGCGTAAGGCCACCGCACCATCTTCAGCCTCATCAACATTGACAAATCCTAATTCTTTTAAAAGGTTGCGGACGATTCTACGCATAGTAGAAAAATCATCTACTACCAAGAATTTTAAATTTTTGTCAGGCATTATTTTCTCCATAAATAACAATTTATTATGTACTACCAGATTGCTTTCTTTTTGATCATTTAATCAGTCGCTAATCTGCATGATTCTCACTTTTCCGATATTTTTACGACAGTCAGTCATGAAAGTTTAGAATAATCTGAGAAATTCTTCGAATAAGATGATGAGTGTCCACTTAAGGTGATTGAAGCGGCTCTTTGAAACTGTATGGCCTGGAAGTAAGATGCATGCTGTTAGCCCAAAAGTTTGGCATGGTCAATTAGAACCGAACACCTTAGTTGTAGCCGTACAAAAACCGCCAGCCTTTGTTCTTAGATTGATCTCAAAGCAGCTAGAAAACTTCTCCGAGTCTCGCCCCGTCCACCACGAAAAAACACGTGATCGCGTTTTGTAGTGTTACTGGAGAAATTCCACTCTAGCAGCGGGATTTGTTTTATTAACCGGGGAAATCCGGGAACATCTACATCCCCGACTTGATATGTGCTAAGTTAGCTCGTCAGTCTCTGAACCAACACTCGGATGCGATTGCAATTGCGGAAAAAGCACGCGCTCCTCATAGCGCACATGTGCAGCCAATAATTCACCAAAGCGCTGCAATCGCACAGGCAAATCCAGTTCACAAGACTCGCAAGCCAGCAAGCGCAGTTCCGCATGTTCGGTCAGGATTCGTTTGACAGATTCGGCATCCACTGCATCCACCGCTAAACGCAGCAATTGTTCTTCCTGCGCAAAATGCTCACACAATACGGTTTGCCAATGTTCTTCGATGCGCTGCACCATCGCTGAAAAAGCGGCGCTATCACCGCTTTCCGTCACCTGCCGCGCAGCACGCGCAATCACCAGCGAAGAATGATGTTCACGCGATAACGAGAGTAAAGTACCGATTCTAGGCATGCGAATTAAGAGAAATTATTAAGTGGAAGCCATTTATTGCATTAGTGACCATAATTATGGTGTTTCACTTATCAGTTGAATTTCAGCAGAGTGAATTACTAACATTGCATTTGCGACAAGCTCAATAGCGCCATTGAATCATTACAAACCAAGTTTCAGTCATTTTTTCATTAAATAGCACTGTTACTCGCTTTTCTTTAGGTCGACTAAACTTAAGAAGTCGTAAGGTATCGTTGATATCATTCGCAGAAACTCTTCCATGTGCAAGTGCATCTCGAACATAAACAAGGATTTCATCAATCTGCTCTAGGCCATGTTTATTCACTTTCTTATTATATTTTTTGATTAGCGCGCCCAATGAATCATAGCTCGTCAATCCATTGTCAGGTAAATCTTTTTCAACCGGAAAAGAATAAATATCTGTTCCTCGAGGAATACCAATTGGCCGTGCTATAGGCAGTCTTCGCAGAAAGATACGCAACATAAATTCGAGTGATTGAAAACCAGTAGGTTTGCATGATCATCAAGTGTCATTATTTAAACCTCAACCATAGAATCGGAAAACTGACTTTATGATGAATATTAAAGCAAATATTAATTTTGATGATTTGCTTTACCATAACTCCAATACAACATAAACCCAGTAAATAGCATCCCGCCGAATAAATTCCCCGCAATCACCGGCAATCCGTTCCACAACCACCAATCCGCAATCGTAATATCCGCACCCAACCAGATACCGGCGGGAATGACAAACATGTTGACGATGGCGTGCTCGTAACCCAAGCCGAAGAACGTCATGATCGGCAGCCACATCGCGGCGATTTTCCCGATCGCGCTGGTCGAGGTGAACGCCATGACAGCGCCCAAGGTTACCATCCAATTACACAATATCGCGCTGGTGAATGCGGCAATGGTGCCGTCGAAGCCGAGTTTGGCGTATTCCAGTGTTTTGGTTTCGGCGATGGTGATGGTGCGTTGCAATGCGGGAATAGTAACCGGGTCGATGGAACCCATTTTTGTCGCTACGATGCAATACAGGTACGCATATGTGACGCTGCCGATCAGGTTGCCAGTCAATACCCAGGTCCAATTTTTCAGCAAGCGGCTGAAGGGTACCCGGTCGTCTTTGACAGCGATTGGAATCAGCGCAAAATTGCCGGTGGCAAGTTCCAATCCAAGCAGCACGATCATGACGAAACCGACCGGAAACAGCAATGCACCGGCGATTCCCCAACCCGTTTGCACCACCGCCAGAATCGCCAATGTAGTGGCGTAACCGAGAAAAGCGCCGGACAAAAAGCCGCGGATCAGCAATTGTTGGGTTGGCAAGCTCGCTTTCTTGGCGCCTGCCAGCAACATGTTTTCGACGACTTCTTCCGGTTTCACATACGCCATCGTTGTTGCTCTCCCATGAATAAATTGACTGGCCAGGATTTTAGCGCATCTTCCGGTCAAACCGGAAAGCGCGTTATCCGGCGTTCGATTCCGGCAAAAAGATCTGCAGCAAATCGTTAAGAAAGCGCCTGCCCAGCACGGTCGGTTTGATGCGCAGATGATCGTGCACCAGCAAACCGCGTTGCTCGGCTTCATCCAGTTGTTTTTGCACAGCACTGATCGGTAAACCAGTGCGCTCCTGAAACAACGCGGTATCAAATCCGCCGCTAAGGCGCAGCGCATTCATCATGAACTCGAAGCCGCGATCCGTGACGGTCAATGCCTGCTGCGTCTGCAGCAAAGATTCGCCCGTTTGCGCTTTGGCGAGATATTCCTTCGGTTGCTTGAAACGCATCTGGCGCACGATTTTGTCGGCGAAACTGATCTTGCTGTGCGCGCCCGCGCCGATGCCGAGATAGTCGCCGAACAACCAGTAGTTCAGATTATGCTGCGATTCCTTGCCGGGGCGCGCGAACGCCGAAGTTTCATAATTGCGGTACTGGTGGTTCGCGGTCGTCTGTTCAATCAGCTCCTGCATCGCAGCCGCTTGCTCATCGTCGGGCAGCGGCGGCGGAAAGCGGTGAAACAGCGTATTCGGTTCCAACGTCAGATGGTAAGCGGAAACATGCGTTGCACCCAGTGCACACGCGGTTTCGATATCGTTTTGCGCATCCCGCAATGTTTGCCCAGGCAACGCGTACATCAGATCGAGATTGATATTGCCAAAATTCTGCAGCGCAATTTCAACGGCGCGATGCGCTTCCCGGTCATCATGCACGCGACCCAGCGCTTTCAAGTATTGCGGGTTAAAGCTTTGGATACCGATCGACAAACGGTTGATTCCGGCTTGGCGGAAATCGGCGAATTTTTGCGCTTCAAATGTGCCGGGATTGGCTTCCAGCGTCACTTCGGCAAAATGCTCCAGCGGCAGCAGCGTGCGCACTGCTGTCAGAATCGTATCGATGGCACGCGCACTGAACAGACTCGGCGTGCCGCCGCCGAAAAATACGCTGTTCAACCGCCGTCCCCAAACATCCTGCAAAGCCGATTCCAGATCGCAAATCAATGCGGCAACGTACTCGTCTTCGGGTGCTTGGCCGCCCTGCCCACGAATCTCGTGCGAATTGAAATCGCAGTAAGGGCATTTCTTCAAACACCACGGAATATGAATATAGAGACTCAGCGGCGGCAGCGCTTTAAGTCTCGGCGTTGGCAAACCAGTCATCGATTTATCCGATTTTGCGCAATGTCAACAACGGCGGACTCGATAATGCCGAGTGCGTACCCAGCATACCGGCGGCCAATACGCCGATCACACCGGTTGACACGCCTACTACCCAGATCCAGGGATCGAACGTGTAATCGAGATGGAGCACATGCTTACCGACAACATACCCTAGCATGCTGGCGCCAGCCGAGGCGAATAAGCCAGATAGTCCACCCAGAATGGCGAATTCCGCCGCCCAAGCGCGCGACAATTGCTCCCGCCGCGCACCCAAAGCACGGAAAATAGCCGCCTCAAAAATACGTTCATCCTGCGTCGCGGCAATCGCCGCGTACAGCACGGCAAAACCGGCCAGCAGCGTGAACAGGAAAACAAATTCGATCGCTTGCGAGACTTGTTGAATCATTTGCTGCACCTGACCGATAACCGTGGCCACATCGACCACCAGAATATTCGGAAATGCTTTGACCAGCTCGTGCACCCGGTGAGTCTCCGCAGGCGCTACATAAAAACTGGTGATATAGCTGGCTGGATAATTTTCCAGCAAACCAGGGGGCACAATGACAAAAAAATTGACGCGAAAGGTATCCCAATCGACTTTCCGCACGTTGGTAATTTTCGCAGAGAAATGGCTACCGGCGATATCGTAAGTCACGACATCACCCAGTTTGACGCGAATGATTTTGGCAATACCTTCTTCGATCGACAATTCCGCTTCGCGAGTTCCGGCATTCCACCAGTGCCCCTGTACCACTTCGTTATCGACCGCCAGTTCATCACTCCAAGTCAAGTTGAATTCGCGCCGGATATGTCGCTCCGCATGCACATCGTCGGCATAATCCTCCGCCGAGACATCATTACCGTTGATCTTGATCAGCCGACCCCTGACCATCGGATACATGCGCGGTTGCTCCATTTCGTAACGCTGAAAAAAATCGTGCAGCGGTTCTAATTGATCCGTCTGGATATTGACCAGAAAATGATTCGGTGCATCCGGCGGCAAACTGGTATGCCAGTCGTCGATCAAATCATCCTGGATCAACGTCAGCATCAACATCGCCATCAATCCCAATCCCAATGCCACCGCCTGCAAAATACTCGAAACCGCACGGCGGCGGATGCTGGCCAGACCGTAGCGCCAGGCGCCGCCGGCTTGATGCCGCAAACCCGCCAGCACGCGGATCAGCAGCCACCCCAAGCAACCGAAAACGACAATGGCCGCGATAAATCCACTTACGATATACAATCCCAATTTTAGGTCTTGCGCTTTCCAGATAAACAGCAGCGATAAGGCCACCAACCCGAGCAAGTAGCCTGCGATGCTGTGCTTATTGGACAATCCGATATCCCGGCGCAGCACGCGTAACGCCGGCACACTGCGCAAATTGAGCACCGGCGGCAACGCAAACCCCAGTAACAATACCAACCCCACCAGCAAGCCTTGCAAAGCAGGCAGCACATTGGGCCAAGGCAATTCCGTTTCGATGATGCCACTCAACCACTGCGTCAGAATTTGCTGCGCGGCAAAACCGACCAAACAGCCTATGCTGCTGGCGATCACACCCAATGCGATGAAATAGTACAGATACAAATAGAGCAATTGGCGCTGACTGGCACCCAGGCTGCGCATCACCGCGCAACCGTCCAGATGACGCTGGGTAAAGCGGCGCACCGCCAGGGCAATTGCCGCCGCTGCCAGAACCACGCTGGCCAATGCCGCCAGGCTAAGAAATTTTTCCGAGCGTTCCAACGCTGCCTTGATTTCAGGGCGCGCGTCGCGAATGCCTTCCATACGTTGCGCTTTGGTCATTTGCGGCTTCGCCCAATCACGAAATTGCTGCACTGTTTCGGCTTCGCCCGCCACCAGCAATTGATAAGACACGCGACTGCCTTCCTGGATCAGGCCGGTTTTCTCCAGATCCGCCGCATTGATAATGGCGCGCGGCCCCATGTTGACAAACCCCACCGAGTGATCCGGTTCGCGCATGACCAGTTCGGTAACCTTCAATTGCGTTGCACCGACATCGACCGTGTCGCCGCCATTCAGATCCAATCGCATCATGACTTTTTCATCGACCCAAAGGGTACCCGGCGACGGAACTCCATCGGCTTCTCGCACTTTATCCCAGACAGCCGAGTTTTCCGCCGCTTGATTCGCCAGATGAATCTGTCCGCGCAATGGATAACCTGCCGTGACGGCTTTGATCTCGGTCAGCAGATTACTGTCACCGTTGGAAATCATACTGGGAAATTTGATCAACGATGAAACCGCCAAACCCAAGCGCTTGGCCTCATCGGCATAGTGCTCCGGCAAAGGCTTGCTGGAAATGACCAGCAAATCGGCCCCCAACAGTTGATTGCTCTCGCGCGCCAGCGCCAACTCCACGCGATCGGCAAAAAAACCGACCGTGGCGATACCACTTACCGCGATGATCAACGCCAGCAATAAAACGCTGAGTTCGCCTGCACGCCAATCCCGGTGCAGCATGCGCAACGACAGTTTAAAATGATTCATCTACAAAGTTTACCTGTCGAAAAATATCAGACACTAACCATAACGCATAATTTTCCGGTCATTGCACCAGCTTGCCGTCCGCCAGACGGATTTGGCGCGAGCAACGCCGCGACAGCGCTTCATCGTGCGTGACCAGCACCAGGGTCGTACCATGCTCGCGATTGAGTTCAAACATCAATTCGATGATTTGCACGCCGGTGGCCGAATCGAGATTGCCGGTAGGTTCGTCAGCTAATAACAATTTGGGCGCGGTCGCAAACGCACGCGCAATGGCGACCCGCTGCTGCTCACCGCCGGATAACTGTTTGGGATAGTGATGCAAGCGCTTACCCAGCCCGACGCGTTCCAGCAACCGGCGCGCGGTTGTTTCCGCATCCCCGCTTGCGGCAAGCTCGAGTGGTAGCATGACGTTTTCAAGCGCGGTCAATGCCGGCAGTAATTGAAACGACTGAAACACAAAACCGAGCACTCGGCCGCGCAAAGCCGCCCGGCTGTCTTCATCCAGCGCGAAGATATCGACCGCATCCAGATGAACTTTCCCGGCAGTCGGCAAATCCAATCCCGCCAGCAAACCCAACAATGTGGATTTGCCTGAGCCCGATGCGCCTATAATGGCAACTGCTTCACCCGGATTTACCTGCAACTCGATATTTTGCAGAATAGTCAATTGCTGATCGCCGGTATTGACTTGTTTGCTAAGCGCTTGTGTCCAAAGAATGGGTTGATTAACACGACTATC
>CAYQZF010000115.1:0-5770 GCA_964421895.1 uncultured Nitrosomonas sp.
GTTGCAACGTTTGCTGAACTGCTCGAGCTGTACTGTAATGTTCCTCTCCAACAACTTGAGGATCCAGTTGGCGCGATGTAGAGTCAAGCGGATCCACTGCTGGATAAATTCCTAACGATGCAATATCTCTAGACAACACAACAGTTGCATCTAAGTGACCAAACGTTGTCGCAGGTGATGGGTCGGTCAAGTCATCCGCTGGTACATAGACCGCTTGAATTGAAGTAATGGAACCTGTTTTAGTTGAAGTGATGCGCTCTTGCAAGCGTCCCATTTCCTCAGCGAGAGTCGGTTGATAACCTACTGCAGATGGCATACGACCTAGTAACGCTGACACTTCGGTTCCAGCCAATGTATAGCGATAAATGTTATCAACGAAGAATAAAACGTCGCGCCCTTCATCGCGAAATGATTCAGCCATTGTAAGTCCGGTCAGTGCCACGCGAAGACGATTTCCAGGCGGCTCATTCATTTGACCGTATACCAGTGCTACTTTATCTAGTACTTTAGATTCTTTCATCTCATGATAAAAGTCATTTCCTTCGCGAGTACGTTCACCAACGCCTGCAAACACAGAATACCCGCTGTGCTCAATTGCAATGTTGCGAATCAGTTCCATCATATTAACGGTTTTACCCACACCTGCACCACCGAACAATCCGACTTTCCCTCCTTTTGCAAATGGACAAATCAGATCAATCACTTTAATGCCTGTTTCCAATAATTCCGTTGACGCCGACAACTCATCAAATGCAGGTGCTTCGCGATGAATTGACATTTGTTGATCCGCGCCGATATCACCCATCTCATCTATAGGGCGCCCCAAAACATCCATAATTCTTCCCAATGTTTTGGTTCCAACAGGAACGGTAATCTGTTTTCCAGTATTCTTTACGATCATGCCACGACGCAATCCATCGGAAGATCCCAGTGCAATAGTGCGCACAACACCATCACCAAGTTGCTGCTGCACTTCCAGCGTTAGCTCGGAGCCTTCCATAATTAATGCATCATATACTTTTGGTAGAGATTCACGTGGAAACTCCACATCAATTACTGCACCAATACACTGAACAATTTTTCCTTGACTCATCGTTGTTCCCTAGACTCTATATTCAAAAATGTTTTAAACAGCAGCAGCACCACCGACAATTTCAGATAGCTCTTTAGTAATCGCTGCTTGTCGAGATTTGTTATAAATTAATGTCAATTCATTAATGACATTACCAGCATTATCCGATGCCGCTTTCATCGCTACCATCCTAGCCGATTGCTCAGATGCCATGTTCTCGGCCACTGCTTGATATATCAATGCCTCCACGTAACGTACCATAATATTATCTATGACAGACTTTGCTTCCGGTTCGTAAATATAATCCCAGATTGCCTTAGGTTTATCGCTATCTTGCTCACTACCTTGCATACGCTCGTCAGTCAGTGGTAGTAGCTGTTCCATAACAGGCTCTTGCTTCATAGTATTTATGAAACGATTATAGAAAATATATACACGATCAAATTGATCTTGTGTATAGCCATCCAGAACCACTTTTACTGCGCCAATGAGTTTCGCTATGTCAGGAGTATCACCCAGACCTACTACTTGTGAAGTAATGCTCGCACCGATTCTGCTCATAAATCCTAAACCTTTGTTACCGATACAGCAGACCTCGACTTGTTCTCCCTCAGCTTGCCATGTTTTCATCTGATTCACGACTTTTCGAAGGACATTGGTATTTAATCCTCCGCAAAGACCTTTATCAGAAGTTACAATAATGACACCGATTTGTTTAACAGTGTCACGTGCAATCAAAAAAGGATGACGATATTCGGTATTTGCTCGACTCATATGTGCAGCTACATTGCGTATCTTCTCACCATAAGGGCGAGCTTTTTTCATACGCTCTTGAGCTTTGCGCATCTTTGACGCAGCAACCATTTCCATGGCGCGCGTTATCTTCTGTGTATTTTTTACACTTTTGATTTTATTGCGAATTTCTCTACTGCCAGCCATTTGTTTAGTAAGTTCCGTTTTGCTTAAATTCTTGAATCGCAGCGGTCAATTCTTTTTCTGTTTCTGCATTGAGCTCTTTACTTTTCTCAATTTTTTCAAGAATGGCAGTATGTTGACCACGAATATAGTTTTTCAAGGCAGATTCAAATGCAAGTGCTCTATTCACCTCAACATCATCAAAATAACCATTATTGATAGCGAATAATGTCAATGCCATTTCTGATACGCTGAGTGTTGCATACTGCGGCTGCTTCATCAATTCCGTTGCCATCTTTCCGCGCTCAAGCTGCTTGCGCGTCGCCTCGTCCAAGTCAGACGCAAACTGAGCAAATGCAGCTAATTCGCGATATTGCGCTAACGCCAGTCGTATACCGCCTCCTAATTTCTTAATAACCTTAGTTTGAGCAGCACCACCGACTCGAGAAACGGATACCCCCGCATTGATTGCTGGACGTATACCGGCATTAAACAAATCTGTTTCTAAGAATATTTGTCCGTCAGTAATAGAGATGACATTAGTTGGCACGAACGCTGTTACGTCACCAGCTTGCGTTTCAATAATTGGCAATGCTGTTAATGAACCTGTTTTACCTTTTACCGCACCATTTGTGGCCTTCTCGACGTAGGCTGGACTTACTCTTGCTGCTCTCTCCAGCAGGCGCGAATGAAGATAAAACACATCCCCCGGATAAGCTTCTCTGCCTGGAGGCCGACGCAATAGCAGTGATATTTGGCGGTAAGCCCAAGCTTGTTTTGTTAAATCGTCATAAACAATTAAAGCATCTTGCCCTTTGTCACGGAAATATTCACCCATCGTACATCCAGAATAAGGTGCAATAAATTGCATTGCCGCTGACTCCGATGCAGTTGCCGCTACGACAATGGTATATTCCATTGCACCATGCTCTTCTAGCTTACGCACCACATTTGCAATCGACGATGCTTTCTGCCCTACTGCTACGTAAATACATAGCATATCTTGGCCTTTTTGATTGAGAATGGCATCAATCGCTACGGCAGTTTTCCCAGTTTGACGATCACCGATAATCAATTCACGCTGGCCTCGCCCTACTGGAACCATGGAATCTACTGATTTCAATCCAGTTTGCACCGGCTGATCTACGGATTGCCTCCAAATTACACCCGGAGCAATTTTCTCTATTGGCTCGGATTTCGTTGCTGCAATCGGTCCTTTACCATCAATAGGTTGCCCTAATGCATTTACTACACGACCAAGCAAAGCCTCACCTACGGGAACCTCTAGAATGCGCCCTGTACATTTGACGGTATCTCCTTCACAAATGTGCTCGTAAGAACCCATAATAACGGCCCCTACGGAATCACGTTCCAAATTCAATGCCAGGCCATAGGTATTACCAGGAAACTCCAGCATTTCACCTTGCATTACATCGGATAAACCGTGAATGCGAACGATACCGTCCGTCACGGATACAATCGTTCCTTGCGTACGCACTTCTGCCGTATCAACAAGTCCTTCAATCCTTTTTTTAATCAGCTCACTGATTTCGGATGGATTTAACTGCATTTCTTTTAACTCCTAGCTTTTAAGGGCAATGGCCATAGCATCAAGCTTACCGCGCACTGAGGCATCTAGAATCTCATCACCAATCTCGACTTTAATACCGCCAATCAACTCTGAATCAACGCTTACTTGAGCGTCTATTTTACGTTTGAATTTTTGCTCCAGATCATCAACTAATTTTTTTAACTGCTTGCCTTCTATTGCGAATGCACTCACAATTTTTGCCTCAAGAACACCTTCATGCTGCGCCTTCAATTGCTCAAATAGCTGACTTATCTGCGGTAATATAAATATCCGTTTGTTTTCTGCCAACAACATCATCAGATTACGAGCTTCGGAATTATATTTACCCTTCCCGATCTCTATAAACACCTCACCCAACTGCTTAACCGATATAACTGGATTGCTGATAAGCGGCTTTATATCATCGTGTTCAACAACCGATGCCGCCAATCGCAATATTTTCGACCATTGCTCCAAGCTCTCACTAGCAACGGCATGCTTATAAACAGCCTCCGCATAAGGTCTAGCAACTGTAATCGCTTCAGCCATTATTTCAAATCTTCCTCAATAGCAGAAAGTATGTCGGCGTGTACTTTTGCATCTATTTCTCGACGTAATATTTTCTCAGCACCCGCCAGTGCCAATTGCGCCGCATGTTGACGCAAACTTTCTTTTGCACTGAACATTTCATGAGCTATATCCGCTTTTGCACCAACCACTATCCGCTCACCCTCATCTTTTGCAACCCGCTTGGCCTCCTCGACAATTTCTGCCGCCCTTTTCTCTGCTTGCAAAATTATCTCTGAGGCGCGCTGCTTGGCTTCTTTTAAAACCTCAGACGAACGCTGACTCGCCAATTCCAGCTCATGGCGACCTCGCTCACCCGCAGCCAAACCATCCGCAATTGTTTTTTGACGCTCTTCAATTGCACGCAACAGTGGCGGCCAAACAAACTTAGCTGTGAACCAAATAAATACGGAAAAGGCTAACGCCTGAGAAATTAAAGTAAAGTTAATATTCATGACAAGCCTGTATAATCTGATCTAAACTGCGACAGCATTATTGCTGAATCACCGCCAACAATGGATTACCAAAAGCAAACAGCATGGCAAGTCCCACCGCAATAATAAAAGACGCATCGGTTAAGCCGAGCAGTAGAAACACCTTACCTTGCAGAGTCGGAATCATTTCTGGCTGACGAGCGGCACCCTCAAGAAAACGACTACACATCACACCCACACCGATACACGCGCCCGCCGCACCCAAACCAATCATCAAACCGATACCTATTCCAGTATACGCTTGAATCATCGCCAAAAACTGCAAATTCTCCATTTTAATTTCCTTTTTTGTTAAGATTAATAATATGTTACAAAATAAACTTACAAAGCGTGTCTAGTGCGACTCATGCGCCATTGATATGTAGACAACCGTTAACATCATAAAAATAAAAGCTTGTAATGTAACGATCAATATATGAAATATTGCCCAACCAGCCCCCAGTATTGAACCAAAGATTGTTCCAGATACCCCGGTTGCAGCCCACATACCCAATAATAGAAAAATTATCTCACCTGCATATATATTTCCAAAAAGCCGCAAGGAATGCGACAGAGGTTTCGATACGTACTCAATAAAATTGAATAGCAGATTCAATATCCACAAGAGCGGATTTTTTCCAAATGGCGTGCAAAATAATTCATGCATCCACCCCCCAACTCCTTTAACCTTGAGATTGAAAAAAATCATCAAAAACCATACTGAAAGAGCCAGTGCAAAAGTCGTATTAACATCCGTTGTTGGCACGATCTTCCAGTTGTGCATACCAAAAACATTCTCGGTAACCCAAGCCATGATATCGATCGGCAATATATCCATGGCATTCATCATCAATACCCACACGAACACCGTTAATGCCAAAGGAGCCACAAATACATGCCGGTCACCGTGAAATGTATTTTTCACCTCATTATCAATGAACTCAATCGCCAATTCGATAAATGCCTGACTCTTGGAGGGAACACCCGGCGTTGCTTTACGCACTATCAACCAGATAAAACCAAAACTGATTACGCCAAGAATGAGGGATGTAATCAAGGTATCAACATGCAACACCCAGAAAGATCCTTCACTGACTTTTGTTGTTAGATAGGTTAGATGATGATCTATATATGATGTTGGTGTAAGTTCTGTTCCTGATGCCATGCGCTGCC
>CAYQZF010000115.1:5870-8016 GCA_964421895.1 uncultured Nitrosomonas sp.
AAGACATTTACCGCCTGCCTTTGGAGCAGGTAGCATTACCCGCGCTTAAAAAAGTCGTGACTATAGCCTAATTACCCTGATCAGTCAACGCGCAATTCCAATTAACCATTATTTTTAAGAATCTTTCATAGCTTCTCAAAAATAGCTGCAATCCCTTGACCTCCTCCGATACACATGGTGATGAGAGCATATCGCCCGCCGCAACGATGCAACTCATAGATGGCCTTGATAACCAAAATACTGCCGGTTGCTCCTATGGGGTGACCTAACGCCACTGCGCCACCGTTAGGGTTAGTTTTCTCCGGATCGAACTGCAATTCCTTCGCGACCGCGCAAGCCTGAACGGCAAAAGCTTCGTTGGATTCAATCACATCAATATCTGACATCTTAAGGCCAGCGCGCCGCAGTGCGCTTTGTACAGCAGGCACCGGGCCTATGCCCATAAACTTAGGATCAACACCGGCATGACCATACGACACCAATCTCGCCAGTGGCCTCAAATTGCGCTTCTGCGCCGCCCGGTACTCCATCAACACTAACGCGGCAGCACAATCATTAATCCCGGAAGCGTTACCGGCTGTAACGGTACCGTCCTTCTGAAAAACCGGGCATAGTTTAGCCAAATTCTGCACGCTGGTATTTTCCCGCGGATGCTCGTCAGTATCAAAAACAATCGTTTCTTTATGGCCAGCCACTTCGAGGGGCAATATCTGTTCTTTGAAAAAACCATTCCGAATGGCATGGAGCGCACGGCGGTGGCTTTCTGCAGCAAAGGCATCCTGCTCCTCCCGGCCGATTCGCCATTTGGCGGCAATATTTTCTGCGGTAATTCCCATGTGCACGCGATCAAACGGATCGGTTAGCGCCCCCACCATCATATCGACAGCAGCGCCATCGCTCATGCGCTGCCCCCAACGCAGTGCCGGCAATAAATAACCGCCCCGGCTCATCGACTCCGCTCCACCGGCCACCGCCGCATCGGTATCGTCGAGTAAAATATTCTGACTGGCCGAAACAATAGCTTGCAAACCGCTTCCGCACAACCGGTTCACAGTCAGCGCCGCGGCGTGCTGCGGCAAGCCGCCATTGATGCAAGCCACGCGCGCCAGATACATATCACGCGTTTCTCCGTGGATGACATTGCCGAAAACGACATGCCCGACTTCACCGGGATCAATCCCGGCGCGCGCTACAGCCTCATGCACGACTTTTGCCGCCAGATCGGCGGCAGCGATATTCTTAAGCGCGCCGCCATAATCCCCGATCGCCGTGCGAACACCGCTCAAAATGACTACTTCACGCATAATTTTTTCTCTGTCTGTACGAATGTGAAGGTAACACGCATAACGAGAGAGCCGCGACACCAATCAACCGTTTTCCAGCAATTCCTCCAACGCTGCCGTTACCCGCCCGGATTCGGTTTTCATCTTCGCCAGCAGCTTGGCTGCCTTGCTTACATGATTTTTATCCCCGTAGTCTTCCAACTGGCGGCATATGTCTGCAAGCAAATCTGCACCGATATTGGCCGCGCTCGATTTGAAAGTATGCGCAGCCTTCACTAGCGCATCGCTATCAGCGGCGGCAATAGCATTTTCAATTTGCATTTCAAATTCAGGCGCCGACGACAAATAAATTGCGATCAGTTTTTTCAAAAACCCGGCTCCGCCCTCGGGATCCATTTGCCGCCAGAAATTGAGCTTATCGGAATTGAGAACAGGATTACTCATTGATTACCTTATCGACTGAATGATAAAACCGTCTGATTCAGCCCAACGGACGATCTATCAGAGCAGAACAATTCCGTTGGGTCTATCGGGATTGGCTGATTATTTCTTCACAAAATCAACCAGCTTTTGATAGGTGAACATATAATCCTGCGCTTGCAGCGGTGTATGGCATTGCACACAGTTCAAGTCATTGCTTTTTGCCGTGCCATCCGGATTGTAAACTGCGAAGCCCCAATCACCGGTGCGGTTTTCCTTTGGAAATGCAGCGTCCCAATTATTGCGGTTTTCCATTACCGCAACAGCAGCCAATGAATCGATTTCGAAGATACCGTCGCTACCCGGAAGCGGTTTACCATCCGCGCCTTTCTTCGGGGTATAAATTTCCATCACCACAACAAACCCAGCAGCGCTTTTATTTC
>CAYQZF010000116.1:0-7984 GCA_964421895.1 uncultured Nitrosomonas sp.
AAAAGTCGCAAGCAGCGCCTAGTCGTTCGCATATAAATTTACCATTTCGTTTTCTTTCATGAGCAGCATGCTGATCTAGATCAGGCGAAATTCTTCCAGATATTTCTTTTGCAAGCTCTGCCGAGCAAAAACCATAAGTTAGTTTAATCATTCCAAAATAATCTATAACAGGATCAAGAATATTTGTAGCAAGTTCATATATAGCAGTGTAGGAATCGGCCTCTTTTGGTAAATTAGAAAGGCCTGTTCTGGCATGAGCCTCGCCACATTCAATAAAATCCCTGTAAGTTAAATATTTACCACATGGCGTATCAAGATTTGGAATAGCTTGACTACGAATTAAATGCATTCCATCAATTTCCCATCGGGCCAAATATAATTTTTTTTCAAATTCTTCTGTTTTGGGTCCATAGTTTGAATAATCAAAAAGATTCAGAGCTTCTAATTGATTATCGAATGCGATCTGTTCTGCGTAGCTATCCATTTCTTCATTCATAAATCGCGATTTCAGATAAAGGTAAGGTGGCTCAAATCCTTCTCCATACTCAAAAAGATGAAACTCTTGTTTATAAAATAATATTTTTACACGATGTATCATTTTAGGAAGTGGCTTGCCATAAAAATCATCAAACCGCATCAGGGTAAGTTTTCCTGAACGTATGTGAATTTTGACTAGATCAGCGGATGTAATATCACCGTACAATGCTGTACCACAACCAATATATATACGAAGAATGGGGGTAAGTCGCTCGACAAGACTTGAATGAAGTTGTAATGATTCGCCTTCGATATACCAACCAAGACCTTTTGATGCCGCATCCCGACAGGCTGCATCAATGCGCTCAGGTTGCGAAATCTGGAACAGTAACTCTCTTGCCGCTAGCTGGACAGATCCATAATCAGCAAAAAGAGCTTTAATGTCGCGTTGCAATTGAGGATCAAGATGACGATAGGGTTTACGCTTTTCAAACATTCCAAGCGCAAAGTAAACTAATAAATCATCTTGCCGGATCTTGCGAGCAGTTTCCAGAATGGCGTCATCTTTTTGACTTCGCAAGAAACGAAGTGCTCTATGAAAACTACCAAAAGCTTCAAGTACTTGAGGTAAGTTTATGGCTTCGCTTTTATCCGGTTCACGTCCGTTTTCCAACCATTGAAGCCAAATCAAATCGAGCAGAGCCTGATGTTCAGCATAGCGTGCGAGATCTTTCTCAATCTTACTTGGTTTTGATGCACGTTGTAACTGGCTAGCAGCACGCAATAGATTAGAACGTGAACGGCTTCTGCCAACTAAGAAACGTTGTTCCGCATCTTTGTCCTTAAAAACGAAAAATATACCCGGAGCTACGGGGATTGATTCTTCATATAAATTTTGCTCGATAAAGATTTTTAGTTCACTTGGTGTATAAAATTTTTGAAAGGTACCGCGAGTTGTCAGAATTCCATCATAGAGTGGCTTACCCTTCACCGCATATTGGTTTGTTAGCATCACCGCCACCACTAGTAGCTCTTGGGTTAATGAATAGGCTCCTTGAAGTGCTTCGATACGCTCATTGACATCTTCGATAACATTGATGACAAAGCCCAGATTAACAATATTAGATAACTTCTTTTGATTCTCTGGTGCATAGTGTGGATCCCAACCTGATGCTCGAATACCATTTTCTTGTAAACCTCGTAAATCATCTCCACGGCCACAACCATAATCAAAGACACTATGTAATCCATCGAGAAAGCCAAATCTTGCGAGCATTTGTATAGGAGCGGAAAACCCATATCGCACAAGGGCTGTTAAATGCCGCTGCACCTCATCAGAAGGGGTTCTACTATCGTTATCAACTTCTGAAAAGTCAT
Organism: uncultured Nitrosomonas sp.; assembly: GCA_964421895.1. Classification (GTDB taxonomy): domain Bacteria; phylum Pseudomonadota; class Gammaproteobacteria; order Burkholderiales; family Nitrosomonadaceae; genus Nitrosomonas. The sequence goes on from CAYQZF010000116.1 coordinate 1,855, forward strand.
TGCCAAGTGGAACAAATTCATACTCAACCAGGCGGTAGCCTTTTTCGGCAATTAATTTCTCCCATTGGTTTTGAAATCCAATTCTAGAAGGGTCATCGAACAGACCCAATGTTTCAGCTATATTGGTCAGTGCTTGAAATTTTGAAATCTCATTATGCTCAGATGGCAGTAAAAGCTCTTTGCGGTGGAGGATAGGCGGATTTAATGAATCAACGTAAGAACGATGATGGATTTGTGCAACTCCATCGAGTACTACGCGCCAACTTGCATTCAGTTTAGGAAAAGGTTGATCAAAAAAATCAGGATAATGAAGGAAGGAAACAGATTCTTTATTTTCAGAAATTCGGACAACATTGTAACTAACGCCTTTAGTGACTTGCGCAAGTTTCTCTGCATCTGCTATTAATTCTAAATCCCTTAGACTAAGTGAATTGAATGCTTCTATATGCAGATAACGAGATGAGTGAACAAATTTTCCGATTTTGTCTGAAACCATTATTGTGCAACTTGCCAGATCAAGAGCTTGAATTTAAGCTAACAACATTATTATTAAAAATTTCATGGCAAAACAACCCCAATCATTAACAATTTACCATTTAAAGTTCTTTTCCCGCTATTTTCATACAGCCATCAACTTTTGGTTCACCGTATAGACTTACTGCTTATTTAAGATTTATGTAACAGACTTGCAGCAAAATATTAAGGATAACTACAAATCAAAAACAATTACTAAAGCTTGTTTGATCGATTGCAAATATTCACTCTCAAGCCTGCCTTGCTTTTTGCCAATTCGAGAGATATCAATTGCACGTAATTGTTTGAGATTAATATGACGATCTTTGTCTAGTCCGTTATTATTGGTTGGTGTCAGATTTACTGCAAATGGCCAAGACTTATGGTTAGGTAGCATCGGTGCCACAACCAAGGTTTTTGATTGGATATTCACAAGGTCGCTTTGAACAATCACGCACGGTCTTAGCTTTTTAGTTTCCGCACCCTTGGTTGGCTCCAGATCAACCCAATAAATATCCAACTGCTTAAACTCAGTCATTATGGAGACCATCGGACAGGGTTGTATCCCATTCCTTTAGTTCTTTCTGATAGTCAGAATCCTGAGCTTCCTCCTGATTTGCCTTGAGCAAAGCTTGCTTGAGATAGTTTTTGCGTTCCTGTTTCAAAAGCTCGTTGATATAAGCACTACGATTATCACCGGCAATATTATTCAGAAATGCAAAACTTTCATCATCCAGTGTAATGGTCGTTCGATGTGTCATACTATACTCACACTATTTTAAATAAATATATATCATACTATATAGTATGATATATAAATACTCCCTCTGATATTTTGTACAAAATTACTTTCTGATATGTCCCCTACTCTACTATTGATAAAATATGTTATCAATAGTAAGGTAGTGTTGTAATTCGGGAAGATTAAAATATTTTTGCTTTATTAAATTTCATTGAGTAGGATATTATCCTACTAATTAGAAGGTATCAGATAGAAACACGCACAGGAAATAAAAATGAAGCGCACCGATAAAGCAGAAAAAATCAGCATTACACTTCCACCCGATATGTTGAATATTATTAGGGAAAAAGTGAAGGACGGAGCTTACGCTTCTACAAGTGAGGTTATTCGTGAAGCTATGCGTCTGTGGCAAAGGCAGGAAGAAGAACATCATGCGAGAATTGCTTCCGTTCGAGCGCGTCTGGAACAATCCGCCCATAGTGGTGAACCTGTTTTGCTGGATGCGGCGTTTGAAAAGCTAGAGCAACTTCATCAACAACGGATAAGCACATCAGGCCATGAAAAGCTATGAAGTGTATTTAACACCCGATGCAATACAAGACCTGACTGATATTTATGAATATATAACTGAGAAGAGCGGATTTCCTGAAGTCGCGTGGACATATATAGAGAAATTACGCCTAAAGTGCCATGACCTTAAAACAATACCTTTGATTGGACAACAGCGCGATGATTTGCGCAAGAATCTCAGAATCGTTGCCATTGATAAAAACGCGATCGCAGCTTTTGAGGTTATTGAAGACAAACAAATCGTCACTATTCTTAATATTTTTTATGGCGGCAGAGATTATGAAGCGATTATGGGTAGTGAAACGCCACATAAAGATGATGAGCTAAACAAATAACATGACAGACATTATTACTACAGGAAATCGCGCACTCACTGCAAAAGAATTTCAGGGTCTTGCTGATGTTCCACCTGAAGTGGAATGGTTTGCCAATTTAGGAAACAAAGCCACTCGTCGCGCTTATGAAAATGCCTTAAAGGATTTTATGAATTTCACGGGCATTCAGAATCCGGGAGAGTTCAGGATTGTGACCCGTGCTCATATTATTGCCTGGCGTGATGATTTGTTGAGTCGTTCATTAAGCAGCATGAGCATCCGACACCGTTTATCTGCATTATCGTCTTTATTTGAATATCTATGCGACAAAAACACAGTTACGCATAATCCAGTCAAGGGTGTAAAACGTCCTGCAGTCGAGAGTTATGAAGGTAAAACGCCGGCAATCGGCGATCATCAGGCACGCAAATTGCTTGAAGTACCGGATGGTAGCTCATTGAAGGGCAAGCGTGATCGTGCAATATTGGCTACCCTGCTCTATCACGCATTGCGGCGTGATGAGTTGTGCCGGTTAAAAGTAAAGGATTTTAAGCAGGAGCGGCGCGGGGTACCCCATATAAAGATTTCTGGAAAAGGAGGAAAAACTCGTTATGTACCTTTGCATCCTGCCGCCAGTGGCTTAATCCATGATTACCTGGATGCAGCAGGACATGGCCTGGAAGATACTGGGGCCTTATTCCGTTCAACCAGTAATAATCGCATCAAGGGATCACAAAAACCGATTACCCCAGACGGTATTTATAAATTGGTACAGAAATACTCTGAAAAGCTAGGTTTCAAAATCGGCGCGCACTCCTTACGCGCAACAGCAGCCACCAATGCGCTGGATCATCAAGCAGATATTGCCAAAGTGCAAGAATGGCTGGGACATGCCAATATTGCTACTACAAGGATTTATGATCATCGAAAAACTCGGCCAGAAGATAGTCCAACTTTTAAAGTGAGCTATTAGCTATTAGGTAAATCTAAGTTATTGATAATGCGAATTCTCTTTTAGCGAATGTGATTTTAAGACGAAATGATATAGTAAAACTACGAGGAATAACCAATTGATCAAGCTACTTAACTTTAGACTATAAAAATATATAATAAAGTACCTTTTCTGAGCTATAACGTTGTAATAAAACCAGACTGATGACAACTGACACGGCAACATTACCTGCTCTATTTATTGGGCACGGAAGCCCGATGAACACCCTTGATTTGAATCGGTACACTCAAAGTTGGAGGGAAGTCGGGAAATCTATTCCGAAGCCAAGAGCTGTGCTGGTGGTGTCCGCCCATTGGTATTTTGGCGCAACCGCTGTTACGGCTATGGCTAAACCCAGGACAATCCATGATTTTTATGGTTTTCCAGAAGAATTGTTTAATTTTTCTTATCCAGCGCCAGGCATGCCTGAATTGGCTGAAGAAGTAGCGGAAATAGCAAAGCCTCATTGGGTAGGTGCTGACAGGGATCAGTGGGGACTTGATCATGGGACATGGAGTGTTCTCGCACATCTTTACCCTGAAGCAGACGTTCCTGTAGTACAACTGTCAATCAATGCTTTTAAACCACTCGAATATCATATCGAGCTTGGTGCAAAGCTTTCCGAACTTCGAAACCAAAACATCCTCATCGTTGGTAGCGGAAATGTCGTTCATAATTTGAAACGTCTCAATATTTCTGATTCAGACAACGGCGAGGAATGGGCAAAACGGTTTGATGATGCAGTAGTTCGACAAATGGTATACGCGCCAGAAGATATTCTCAAAGTCGTTGAGCATCCAGATTTCGATCTTGCTGTTCCTACTCCAGAACATTTCATCCCCCTTCTGTATTTAGCTGGACTTTCACGGGCAACCAATGAAAAACCTAGTACATTCATTCGCGGTTATTCGTTGGGCTCTCTATCTATGACCTGTTATGGCATTGGTACCGAAGTGAGAGTAAAAGAAGTTTCAGGGAGTGCTGCAATTATCCCTGATGGAATCCCAACTGATCAAACCAATATCTAAACGAATCGAATAATATATCAAGCGAGACCTTTGCAAAATTATCCGCTTTCGCTACAGAATCTATAAAACACAATTCAATGTTAAAGCTTAGGTAAATTTCGGTGAGTTTTTTGCAAAAAACCAAGAGATAGGGATACTATTGCGCCATTTTTTGGTTAGAAGACGCAACTAGCCTGTGGTTGTCGTGGTAAAAGACGCTTAACATACAGTCTTGGCAACCTTTTTAGGTTATACGCCATTGCCTGCAGGATATGCCAGGCATGCGCTTTGGCTAGACCACAGTAACGCAGGATCTTGCTGCCAAACCAGCGTGCCTGACTGCCAAAGGTACGTTCCACAACATACCGAGCTTGGGCAATTAAACGATTACGCTGTAATTGCCGCGAAGTCAACGGTTTGTTCTTCAAGGCTCTATCTTGAATGCCATTTTTGATGCCACGCGATTTCAAAGCTTCACGATGTTTCTGACTATAGTAAGCCTTATCAGCATGAATCCGAGTACCTCGCTCGATCTCAGCTTTATCAAGCAGTGTTAGCAGCGGCTTGCTGTCATGGCAATTGGCAGCTGTTGTTTCAACGGCTATCACCAAACCATTGTGATCAACCAGCGTGTGCTGTTTATAACCAAAAACCGACTGGCCGCCTTTTTTAACCCAACGTGCTTGGGCATCGACACCGGGCTGAGTGACTGCAATGACCCGCATGGCCATTTGTGCGTCTGTTTCGTCATCACGATCTTCGCGATCGCTAACCACTTCGTAGACTGGCTTGGTCTTAGGCTTACGGGGACTATGCGTGATGCTGGCGTCAACGTGACAGCCAGTGGCGACAGTCACATTGAGCATTTGAATCTGGTGATTGATTTGCTCCAATAGTCCATCCCACGCATGCGCTGCCGTCAAACGCGTTCTGAAACGCGACAACACTGAATGATCAGGAACGTCATCTTCCAAGCTCAAGCCTAGAAAACGCATCACGTGCAGATTAGAATTAGCCATGTCTTCAACCGCTTCATCACTGAGTCCACCATTCCATATACCGACTAACAGCATTTTGAAAAGCAGTAGTCCAGGGTAGGCAGGGCGACCTGTGACGTCCGATGTAGGGGCATAATGCTGAACAATTGCTCGTTCTATCGACTCCCAATCAATCAGTTGGTTAATTTGATTGAAAAAATTCCCTTTGCGTGTGCGGCGGATGACATCAAAATCTGAAAAACTCACAGTGTTAACTCAATTTATTGGCCTAAAACAGTATCCTATCATTTAACTTGCTTAGATAGGCTCTTTGCTGTGCAAAGGTCTCCAAGCATATATCGCAACAAGAAAGACTCGGTGCAAAAAAATTATGACTATGTCAATGAGGATGCAAAAAGATACCGGAAAGCAATGCAAAACCATAAAATCATGCCGTAACAAACAGGTCGATTCAATTTATTAATATTTCTTTCAGAGAAGTTTCTAAAAGAATAGGTTTTGAATACTGAGAATCATATTGAATATTAATACATTACAATGAAGTCACTACGGCGCAGCCTTTTCAATAAACTGACGTCAGGAAAGTATATGGCTTGTTCCGGGTGCACGTTTTTTTATTTTTTAAGTGTTGGTTATGGGAAAGCTAGATTTTGAAAATCTCTGAATATAGGCTTGAGTGAAAAAAGCAGAGCAAGGTATATATTAAAATAAAATTATAAATAAAAGCCTATAGGATTTTACATGGCTCTAGACTAGCAGATACAATCTGTTAGTCTAGTAAGATGTTAAGAAACAGTAAATTAACTGATTATTACATTAGAAAAATAATTCAATGCTTTTGCATTGATATACCTGCCAGCAAAACAGCTCTGCTGTTAAGTAAAAATCGTAACACGATTAATCGTTGGTATGGCATTTTCAGGCAAGTAATATATCGCCATCAGACTGCCCTTAAAGACAAGTTGTTAGGTAGAGTGGAAGTTGATGAAAGCTAT
>CAYQZF010000117.1:0-3839 GCA_964421895.1 uncultured Nitrosomonas sp.
TGGTTCTTCCTCTATATCTGGTACAGTTTGAATAGAGCTGAGTAGTTCTGTAATGTCTTTAATGGGTATTTCTTTTGTCTTGGGCGCGAAGGGCTCGCGCGAAAGAGCATCAGCTACTATATTCTGCTTTCCAGGGGTGTAATGCAATTCAAAATCATATTGTTGTAAATTTAAGATCATTCTAGTAGCCTTCTAGAAATATCTTTTTTTGTTTTGATTCCAGTGAGGGGGGAGTGATCTGTGTAAACACTAAAGTGTTTGCCCCACACATATGCATGCCAATATCTTATCCAATGATATATGGCTAACATCTCTCTCTCTCCTGCACTGTATCTTTGTTCAGTTCTTGTTAATGTCCTACTAGCATAGCAGATTGGTTTTTCATTTCCCTCATCATCTTGTTGAATCAACACACCTCCAATGGCATATTGGGATGCATCAGTTCTGACAATGAAAGGTTTGTTGAAATCAGGCAATGCTAGAACAGGCTCTTGACTGATTAGGTCTTTCAGTGTATGAAAAGCTTTTAGAGCTTCTGGACTCAGAGTTATCTTTTTCTTCTTTCCAGGTAAACTCATTAGCTCAGTCAAGGGTTTGGCTATTTGAGCAAATTTGTGAATGAACTTTCTATAGTAACCTACAAGATTACAGAAAGCTCTCACTTCAGTCAGTGTTTCAGGTGGTTTACAATTCTTTACTTTTTCAATATTTCTTGGCATGGTTTTCAATTTGCCATTACCAATAATGTGTCCCAGATACTCGACCTCTGGTTGACAGAAATCGCATTTCTCTGGTTTTAACACAACATTTGCTGCTTTCAATCTCTTGAACACTTCTCTCAAGTGCTGTATGTGCTCTTCAAAAGTGTCACTGTATATAATGATATCATCAATATACACAATGCAACAATCCCAGAGCAGACCTGTGAGCATTGCTTCCATATTCCTTTGAAAGGTAGGAGCTGCATTGGTAATTCCCATAGGTAGAGAAGTGTACTGCCATCTGCCTATAGAGGTAGTGAAGGCTGTATACTTTCTACTATTTTCATGCAAGGGAATTTGCCAATAACCACTTGTACAGTCTACTACAGACATGTATTTGGCTTTGCTTAATGCATCATAGGCTTCATCAGCTCTTGTCATGTTCCAGTTTTCCTTGATGGTGATTTCATTGATATTCCTGTAGTCAATAACAGGACGCCAACTACCATCTTTCTTTGGTACACACATAGCAGGAGAGTTGTAAGGACTATTTACACATCTTTCTACAACTCCTTGACCAAATTGATTCATAGTCATTTCACTTAACATTTCTTTTTCCTTAGAACTTTGTCTAAACTGATGTGTCCACATAGGTTTGTCAGTTTTCAACTTAATTTCATGAGGAATAAAGAAAGAAGTTCCTGCTTTGAAGGTCTTTTTATCAAAACTAGACAGGAATACATCCTTATTTTCTAAAAGGAGTTCAGCTAATTGCTTTCTCTGTGTTTCATCACATTGAGCTTTAGCTATTAGAGTTTTTATCTTTTCTGTACAATCTTCCCCACTAGAAACATTCCTATCATTTCTAAAGTGTTGTTCAATAAACTCTTTCAAGGAGTCCTCTAATAAAGGGGTCTCAACTTGAGAGGATTGAGTTACTTCTTTGGACGCAGGCTCAACTGTAGATGAACCACAGGAACCAGTTTCCTTAGAATTAACTTTTTCCTCACTCATAGTGGAGCACACAGTTGAGGAGTTTAATGAATTAATATCTTTTGCTATATTGTTGGAATGTCTTAGTGTCTCAAAGTACTGTTTAGATTGTAAATAAGCTAAAGAAGAGAGAACCTCCATCCTTAACTCAGAGACAGTCTTAGTATTCTTTGAAATGACAGGTCTACACACTATACCTCCCTTAGTTTTGAAGGGGATTGGCGCTTGTGCCCAAGGCTCGCCCCCTCCTCCACAATAAGGCTGGCTATAATGTTCATCAACACTAATATTTTCAGTACACTGGTACCCTTTTTGTCTTGGAATAGTAGAACTACTCTTAGACAAAACAGTTGTTCCTTCAATTGGGATTTCTCTGTGACCAGAGTGCAGACTAGGTGTGTCTGACTGTGGTGGGTCCTCACCAATCAAGGCTGTCAGGGATTGGGTGCACTTGTGCATATTAGTCTCTAAAGGATAATCTCTTACATTAGTGTTTTCATTGTCTGCTCTCATAGACTCCAACACTTCTCCATGTTTGCATGAAGTAGTATGATGATTTCCTTTACCAAAACAGCTAGAGCAAGTGACAGTAGCAAGGTTTAAAGGTGATGTAGACATTATTTCAGAATCGATCATCTCAGTCCCTTTTGCAGTTGCAAACATTGAAGGTGTAGGCATTATTTCAGACTCGACCTCCTCAGTTTCAACTCCTACTGTTCTAATCTCTCTATTGTCTGGTGGCACACATTCACCTTTAGTATTACATGTATTTGCCATTTCAGCATTAGGGTGTGCAGAGTTGTTTCTGGGTGTTTTTGTATTAGACAGGAGTCTTGTCTCAGAAACATTTGATGAAAATAGAGCTGTCAGGATTTCATAATTATGAAAGGCTTTCTCTATTGTATAATCTGTTAAAGAAGCTAAAGTTTCCTTTGATACTTCTTCTACAGTTGCAATAACAGAACCTTTTCTTATGTGCATTGTTTTTCCTGTCTTATTAAATAATCTTATTTTTACATATTCAGAGATGCCTTTAGCATTCTCAGCTTTGACCTTCTTGGATTCCACTAGTTGATCTATGGGGATCACTCCTCCACAGTTCAATATATATGTTTGTGGATCCATATTTTCTATTTCTTGTGTGTCCTTAATTACCTTTCCTTGTATTTCATTATATTGGAAAGGATGTATTACTCTGTTTGTAGCAGCAATTACTGTAGGTTGTTCAAGTTCACCTAGAGTTATTGTAATAGATTGTTTTGCATCTCCAATCCATACATATCTATCTACTAGGTTTACACCACCTGTATGCATGTAGTCAACACCAATAATGAATGGGCAAACCAAGTTGGGGGCTACTCTACACAGCCATTTGTGTGGTAGGCCACCAAACTCGACCATTAACTCAATCATTCCACTAACAGGTATCTTTCTCTTTTGAGCATCAACCATGTTAATGTCAGAGGGCTTTATTTGATCCTCTAATCCTAGGTATTTGACCCAATTCAATGAGACAACTGAATGGCTTGCTCCTGTATCAGCTAAGGTCCTTGTTGGTTTACCAAAGATCTTAGTGATTGTAAAAGCGGCCGTCCAATGCTCTTGATTGCATATACTGATAGCATACTCCTCAAAGGGTTGCTTATTTATTTGCTCTTCATATTGTTGTCTCTCTTTCACTTCATCTATGTCAATCATAGAGAATTTTTCTTGTTGTTGTTTTGGCTTATTTACTTTTGCTTTCTTTCTCTTTTTCCTTTTACTTTTGAAGGGTTTTGGTAGATGATCTCTACCTTCTACTTCCTTAGAAGTTTGTTTCTCAGTCAAAGTGTTAGGAACAGAAAGTGACAGTGTATAGTTAGAAGTCTTTGCCTTTTTATTTTTTCTTTTCTCATTAGCATTATTTGCATTCTGAGATTGTTTTGTTTCCTTTTGTTGCTTCAGATATTCCATAAGCTTGATACACTCAGCTACACTATGGTCTGCTGTAGTGTGGCAATTGGGGCAAGGGATGTTACCCTTCTTCCTCAACCCATCCTTGTCTAGTGGTTGGTCTGTGGGAGTGTTCGAGGTTTGAGGTTTGTCTTGGACGCGCGGGCGGAGGTCTTGTTGCCAATTTCGACCTCTTTGGCTTCCTTGGTTACT
>CAYQZF010000117.1:3939-6697 GCA_964421895.1 uncultured Nitrosomonas sp.
TTCTTTTGCTTGTGGGCAGGTAGTTTCTTTTCCTTCTCTACTGCTAGCTCTATCCATCTCTGTAAGGGTGCATTCATAGTCTCCCTCTCCAGAATTCCTTCCCTCACCTTGGTAGGTTTCAATCCTTCCAAGAAGGCAGTGATGAGAGTGTTGTTGTTGTGTAGAGGTAGACCAAGCTCCTTGGCCTTGTTGGTCAACCTCAACCCAAACCTCTGGATAGATTCATCATCCCCTTGCTTCATCCCTAAGATTTCTCTGTTCTTGTCTAGGACATCCCACTTCACATTGTAGAACCCTTTGAAGTCCTGAATGAACTCCTCTACAGTTGCAAAGGGGCGCCCATCAACAATCCTGTTGGCATACCAGCTACTAATCTCAGTTGTATGCAGGGCTTCTGTCAATCTAGACAGAATAGCATGGTCTGCATCCATGTGGGGGCTGGCTACCCTCAGTTCAGATTTCTTAGCAAGCAAGGCATTACAGAAGGCATATACATCCTCAGATTTCCCTGAGAACTTGGGTATCTTTATTTCCTTCTGCACCTGTATTATTATAGTATTAGGCATTATATTTGTGGCTATTGTATTTGAAGGTGTATTTACCACAACAGCAGTGGGAGAGGAAGGTGCATGGGTTCTTTTAGCCTCTATTTGCCCTTCTTCTTTCCCTTTCTTGTAAGCCATCATTAATTGGGACCTCAAGTCATCTTCACCCTCTGAATAGTTGCCTTCAGTCTCAGCTGTATCTTGGGCTGGTTCTAGATTAGTTGAGTGAATTAGTGCCTTTCTACTTTGAGAAAAAGGTGTATTTTCACTACTTTCTAGAAGAGGGTTTGATTGCCTAATTCTAGGAATTTGAATTGGGATCCCTGAAGGTATGGTACCTTTGTCGGGGGTGACCCATTTTCTTTTTAAGCGGGACCGGTTACGCTCGTTCGTGGTATCTACGAACGCGTTACCTTCGTTTGAATTTAAATGCGGCATATTATGGTCACTTAGGGCCGTTATATTGCCAATATTTGAATTTTCAAACGGTCGTACCCCTTCCGGGCCGATTAATCCGTGCGTATCTTTTCCCATTGGTTCGGGATTAATATTTTTCTCAACGATATAGGTTCGTGACTCCATGGCGTTAACCGCGGTCTGTGACCTTACGGCATCCCTTGACGGGCTTACGCTCATTAATTTTAAATTTTGTACGGGCATTATCCTATCACTACCCCCATTTACGGTGAGTAATTGATTTTTGGATTTCCCTTCTCCCTTATCATCTAAAGGGTACACGTTCGCGCGTAGTCCCTGGTTTTGAGTACTACGTCTTATGCGCGTGTTATGATTATTAACGGACATTCCCTCCATCATAGAAAAATGTAATGAAAAAGGATTAGGGGACGTACCGTATTGATAGAACGAATCATTATCGGTCTCACCGAACAGATCATCGATAAACAAGTCCTCCTCTCTTCGGGGACGCATAGAATCGGGCGGTTGGTATGGCGTAGTATACTCGCGGGGGTTGCGGGGTGTGGCAACCGCTATGTTACGGTTATTAGCGATTTGGGGTCGCTGTACCGTCCGAACGGTATGTTGCCTCGGAGGCGGTGGAGGTGGCATAGCGGTTCTATCGTGGACTTGGCTACGTAGGATGGTGATTTCCTTATTTTTTCTTTCAAGCTCGAGGAGTAGTTCGTCTACTTGCCGTTGCCATAGTTGGGGGTCGGATTCCTTGGTGAGGTCAATTTCGGAAGACTTCGAACTTTTCTCGGGGCTCGTTGGTAAGTTTTCGTCTTCCTTCTCTTTCCCTTTTCTTTCGTCCGTTCTTATTTCGTTGTTATCTTTTGAAGTTGACGGAAGCGGTGACGATTTAGAGGGCGTTTCGGTACGGGGCTCCGCTTCTCCTTCGGGATTGATTCTTTCGGTATCGGGGGTTGTAGAGTTGCTCATTTTAATAAATGAGTAATGTATCCGAGTCGGGTCGTAGTGGTTTCTCTTGATACAGAAATATCTTTTACCGTATCGTCGAAAGCCGTTTCGCAAGAAACCGTTTTCGTATGAGCGCTCTATGGTGTTTGAAAATTCAAACCTTGGTGATTGGCTCGTGGGTCAAGGTTGAGTGAGGTTCGTGTAGCAGTCGAGTATCGAACGAAGTGATATCCGTAGATGATAAAAGACTGCGCGTCGTCGCCAAAAATAGATGTCAGGTTGGGCTAAACTAGACTAACCCTCCTAACACACAGTAACTGGGGAACAGGCACACAATAACTAGAGTATAGAACCAACACAGGCTATCAAGGGAGTGACAGCTAGTGTCCTTTACTAGAGTAGCAACTAGAATACAGAGATATACCATTTATGGTAGGGAAACATTCCTGTAACATAAGGGACAGGAATAGGCAAAAAGTATCTCCCATTTCCACAGACTTGCTAATTAAGGAAAGTGCTATTTCCAGGAATCTGACATCTTACTCCCCCTCTCCCCTGAAGGAATTGTATGTCCCCATACAAGCAACAACAGTTTTTCTCTTTGCTAACCTTTTAGTCTTTTTAGCTAACCTTTTGTTTTGTTGTTTAGGAGTTTTCTTAGTTAATTCTAACTCCTTTTGTCTGTTGTTCCATGCATGTAAGATTTTTGGGGCATGTTGGAGGTCAGATTCTTTCTGCCATGTGCTTTCCTTGACACTGTATCCAACCCATTTTACAAGGTAGGTCTTTTCTCCAGTTTTTCTGTCAACTCCCTCATTAAGTATATCTTCTACTTC
>CAYQZF010000117.1:6797-7937 GCA_964421895.1 uncultured Nitrosomonas sp.
ACCTCTAAAGGAATTAAACCAACTTGTTCTGGTTTGAGAAAAGCTCTTTTAACCTTTCTCACACTCACAGTTTTAACATCTTTGACATTATTAACATGTCTAACTTCTATGTTAAGGTTGTGTGCTGAGGGAGGTAGAGCAATAACAGAGTAAGGTCCAACATATTTGGCCATGAATTTTGTGCTTTGACCATCTTTTGGTTTCTCTTGTTTAATCCAAACCAGATCATTGATCTTGAAATCAGGGTCTTTTACTTTTGTGTCAAATCTTTCCTTGTTGTATTGTTTAGACTTGTTGATTTCTTTGATCACTCTTTCTTGAGCTTCAATGAGTCTTTTTGCTTGTTCAACAGTATATTCTTCGGGTTTTTGATGCTTTTCCATCCATTGTCTGATTCTTAAATCAGCTGGATTGGTAGCTTCTCTCCCATAGACCAAAAAGAAAGGAGTTTCTTTTGTTACTGCATGAACAGAAGTTCTATAAGCCCATAAAGCATAAGGCAGCATTGTTTCCCAATCAGAATGATCATGTTTAACCAACTTAGAAAGAATATTGCTTAAAGTGCCTATAGTCCTTTCAGCTTGTCCATCAGCTTGAGGATTGTAACCAACAGTGAGGTTTTGCTTAATTCCTAACATTTCTGTGACCTCTCTGAATACATCAGATGTAAAGTTCGTGCCTCTATCTGATATTATTCTTTCAGGTGCACCATGCCTACATAGTACTCCTTTAATGAGTTTTATAGCCACAGTTCTTGCTGTTTCATCAGGAATAGCAAATGCCTCTACCCATTTGGTATAATAGTCTGTAAAGACCACTATAGACTTGTTACCTCTTGGAGTAGTGGGTAAACTCGTCATAATATCCATTCCCATTATTTGAAAGGGGCGAGTTGCAATTACAGGTACCAATTTACCCAATTTCTCCCTTGGTCTGTTATTTTTCTGACATTCTACACAATGATTGCACCAGTCTTTGATGTCCTTGTGCATTTTAGGCCACCAATACCACTGTGCTATTCTTTGTGCTGTCTTATAATAACCAAGATGACCACTTAAGAGATTATCATGGTGGCTTTCCATAATATTTTCTCTTAGTTTTTGAGGTACAACTAAAGCAATAGTTTGTGTTTTCTTTCTT
>CAYQZF010000118.1:0-7831 GCA_964421895.1 uncultured Nitrosomonas sp.
TACGGCAGCATGGCTTCTAAAACGGCGTCGTCGACGCGGGTGGTGGCGTTATGGTCGAAGTAGATGGGTTCCATGAATCTCGTGTGCGGTTAATGGGTAAAAACCGAATGATAAACCTTAAGGGGGTGTTATGACGAACGCACATTGGTCAAACTCATATGCGCTCACTAAATATTGCCGCGAAACTGTACCGGAATCTCATCCCGGACGAACAAAACGTTTTAAAACTGCAGCAGGCTTTCTTCCAAAGCTTCTTCAGTAGCGGCAACGCGAATACAACCGCCCATCCGCGACCAACACACCGATTGCCGTTGTATCGAATGAGAATTCTGTAAATGTTCTATGTCAGCTGACATCTTATCGATACCGCCGTTAAAAAGGCATTTCAACCTTCCATCACAGGTTTCTTACCACTTTAAACGAAAACACCTTACCTATTGAAATTCCCAACAAACAACCCAAAATTTAGCGCACCAATCAGGTAAAAAAGCCGAATATTTTTAACCGCCGCTGTGCTATTCTTGCGGCATTTTTTACAGCATAAGAAGATATGGAACAAAAAGATAAGCCACAGAAAACATCAACACAGAGAATTCCCCTCATCGCACATTTTCTTTTCTTCACTCGCTGGTTGCAGTTGCCATTGTATATCGGGCTGGTGTTGGCGCAATGCGTGTATGTATTTCACTTTTGGGTTGAGTTGACGGATCTAATCGGCGCGGTGCTGGGTAATAAAGACGCGCTTGATCACATTCTCGACATCGTCACGATCGAGGGCGCGACCCGGCCGGATAGACTGACGGAAACCACCATCATGCTCGTAGTATTGGGTTTGATCGACGTGGTGATGATTTCGAATCTGCTGATCATGGTCATTATCGGCGGATATGAAACCTTCGTTTCACGCATGAATCTGGAAGGACATCCGGATCAACCGGAGTGGTTGTCGCATGTCAATGCGTCGGTGCTGAAAGTGAAACTGGCCACGGCGATCATCGGAATTTCGTCGATTCATCTGTTGAAAACATTCATTAATGCCAGCGCGTATGATGTAAAAACTCTGCTGGCGCAAACCGGAATTCACGTGGCATTTTTGCTTTCGGCAATCGCCATTGCCTACTGCGACCGCATTATTACGCAAACCAGCATGCAGGCGGGCGATCACTAATCGTAGCCGTTTATTGTTTCAGGCTACGGCTGTTGCATCACCTGCTATACGCAGAATGCCTTGTAACGCGGTAGCCACAGCCTGGCGGCGGACGGCTTCGCGGCCGCCAGTAAAATAATGGGTTTCTTGTTGCACTAAACCGTGCTGTGCCGCCCAGGCGAAGCACACCATGCCAACCGGTTTCGTCGCCGTGCCGCCGTCCGGCCCGGCGATTCCAGTGATTGATACGCTCACTTGCGCATGGCTTCTAGTAAGTGCACCGATCGCCATTTCTTGCGCGGTTTGCGGAGATACCGCACCATACTGATCCAGCGTGGCTTGTTGCACACCGAGCATTTCGCATTTGGCAGTATTGCTGTAGGTGATGTAACCGCGCTCGTACCAGGCCGAACTGCCTGAGACCATCGTGATCGACTGACCTACCCAACCACCGGTGCATGATTCCGCTGTTACCAGCATCCAGCCGCGTTGAGCAAGACTTTGCCCCACTTTTACTGCCAGTTCATAAGTATCGTGTTCGATATCAGAAATTTTCAACCTCGACAGAGGATATGCTGAGTCCATTATAGGGGAACCGGACGATTTCATAGCAGCGATTTATCTTTTACTTTTTTACTGCGGGTGCAGTACTATTCGATCAAATGCATTTCCCGGTAGATTAGGCGGTAAAAGCGCCATTCCATTTTCAATCATGTTTTTTCGCAAAAGGGGGAGTTCACATGCGCAATTTCTTACTGGCAGCGATAATCTCGGTTATTCCAGCACCGGTATTGGCAAGCGATGTGGGAGTGACCATCAGCATCGGCCAACCCGGGTTTTATGGCCAGATTACCTTGGGCAATCAGTATCCCGTTCCGCCGCGATTGCTTTACCCGAATCCTGTTCTAGCCCTGCCGCCCGCTATCGCCGTTCAGCAGCCGCCGATTTATCTCTATGTGCCGCCGGGTCACGCCAAACGATGGGATAAATACTGTCATCGCTACAATGCCTGCTATCAACCGGTCTATTTTGTGGAAAAAGATTGGTATAACAACGTATACGTGCCGCATTATCACAATCAAGGCGGTTATCCCGGCGGATACCATGATGACGGGCGGCATTATGACGATGATTCGCGTAACTACCCGCAACGAAACTATCAGTCGCAGCGGTATTCCGATGAAAACAACCAAGGCGAACGCCATGACCGCCACCCCGGGCGCGGCAACGGTAGAAACCATGACAGGGATGATCATGGCGATCATGGCAAAAAAGGGCATGAACGGGGTAACCGGAGGGATTGATGGTTTCGTTCTAGGGAAACGCTGATTAATCCGGCGGACGAGATGAAGCATGAGGCGCATGGAATACAGCAACCGAGACATATCAACAAGATAGACGAGGAAGCGAGTACCGCGCAACAAAGTGATTCGCTCGTTTCGTCAATTAATCAGTGTTTCCTAGATTAAATTACAACGCAGTATCCAGGTTCTTGTCTATAAATGCGCCCAATGATTTTATCCAGACCGGTTGCATAAAAATGAAACCGGTATTGTGACTGCCTTCCAACGGGAGAAATTGTTTCGCTTGCGGGGCCGCCTGAAACAGCCGCTGGCCATGCCGGAACGGAATGATGTCGTCGTCCGGGCTGTGCGCGATGAAAACCGGGCAGGATACCAATTGCAGCGATGCCAGCGTGTTGTACTCAAAGCGGCTGATCCAGCGCACCGGCAGGAACGGGTAAATTTCCGCCGCCAACTCGGGGACAGAGGTAAAAGTGGAAGCCAAAACCAGCAAACCGGGTTTTTCACGCGCCGCTAGCCAGCTTGCCACCGCCCCACCCAGCGATTCGCCAAACAAAACGATCCGCTCAGGTGCAATTCCCTTGGTTTCGATTAAATATTGCCAGGCAGCCTGCGCATCCCGATAGGTGCCAGACTCCGACGGCGTGCCGCTGCTTTGACCGTAGCCGCGGTAATCGAACAGCAAAGTGCTGTAACCGAGCCGTTTGAACATCGTCAGGTAATTGATCCGGTGGGAAATGTTGCCAGCATTGCCGTGAAAAAACAGCACCGTGCCTTTGGCATCCGGCACGAGCATCCACCAGCCGTGCAGCGTTTCGCCGTCGCTGACCGGAATGCTGACGGTGGCGTAAGCCAAGCCGATTGCACCCGGCGTGTTACTGAGTTGTTTTTCCGGAAAATAAACCAGGCGCGATTGACCGAAATACACCAGCAGGACGAAAGCTGAGTAGACAGCGCAGAATGCTATCGACAGACTGATCAATGCCTGCACGGTTTTATGGTTTGGGCGGTTGCTGCAAATCGATGACGATGTTCGCGCCCAGCTTGCCGGTGGTAAACGCGGAATCGCTGAACTTGGGGAAACCGGTCTGTTGCTTAGGATTATTGGACAAGCCGAAAGGCTCTTCGGGCAGCAAGTTCCAGCGTTTTTTTAGTTTACGGTCAGCGTCGATGTCGTGATAAATCGCCACCGCATAGGTGCCTGGCTGCTCGAGATTCATGCAAACCTTTTGCTGTCCATCCGCCGCTGGTATGCGGACCTTGCGTTTGCGCCCTTTTTTGAATAGAAAATTATCCGGATCGTCGTACAGTTCGACATTTAAAACGCCACCGGCTTTCATATTGTTCACTGTTACCCTGACTTGAGCGCTGCGCGCGTCACAGGCATCGGGTGCTTCTTGCGGCCTGATATTCAGCGTTTCCAAGGTGTCTGCTGACACTGGACTCAAAAAGGCCAGCGCCAAAATCAGCAGCGGCCGGGTCATTTTTCCAATAAGTAGAGATTTCATATCATTCATTAAATTAGAAGTATTTCGTGGATCAAAGTGCATGGATTTTGCTGAATAGGTTGTACAGCGAAAGTGGCAATCGGTTATTTCAGCAAGAACTCCGCTTTGCTGCCTATCTTCTTGCCACTATCCTCGTTTTCATGGACACCTACGACAAAAATGCGCTCGCCGGAGATTCCACCGTTCTCGACCAACCAGTTGCGCGCCGCAGTAGCACGATTCTCCGCCAGTGCTTGCAAGTCACTGCTACTAATGGTGGTGTGCGCTAACATGAGTTGCTCAATCTCCGCATCGGGAAGGCTTTTGGTTAGCCCCACGGCATTCTTGGGTTTTTCAAAAGATTCTTTTTTATACGCGATTTCAAGGTACTTGCTGTATTCCTTTGGAGTCAGTGTGATATTGGCCAATGTGCCGCTGGCGATGCCCTTCTTGGTTTCTTCGGCAATCTTTTGCGCTTTTACCTTGTTTTGCAGCGTGGCTTGCTTCAATCCCTCATAATCCGTCTCCGGGTCGATATGACCGGAAATCTCCAGTTTTAGCGACGAGCGGTCGGTTAAAACCTCGGCCAAGGATTTCAAGCGCGGCACGGACTCGGCTTCGATATCGGCAAAACCGGGTTTGAAGGAAATCTCGGATAGCTCCTCACTGCCTTCGAATACCGAACCCAGCAAAGCGAAAGGCGATGTGATGGCCTTGGAGATCAAGTTGATAAACGCTTTGAATGCGATATCGCCGAGATTGAAGTCGGGGTCGTCGATCGACCCTTTGAGCGGCAGATGAAGATTGATTTCGCCACGGCGGTTTTTCAACAGCGCGATGGCAAGATCAAGCGGAAGCGATACCGCATTCTCACTCTCGACTTTTTCACCCAGCGTGAATTGATCGAGAAAGATTTTGTTGTCCGCCGTCAATGCGCCATTCTCGATCTGGTAATTAACATCCGCCGACAGCTTCCCCTTTTCGATTTCGTAGCCGATGTATTTGCTGGAATAGGGACTGAACGGTGGTAGATCGATATCCTTCACTTGCGCCATGAGATCCATCAGCAATTGTGAGCTGAACGGGTCGATCGAACCGTGGATATGCAATGGCGCGGTTTTACTGACCTTGCCGCGAATATCTATCTTTCCCGATTTGCCAGGATAAAGCGGACCGACTTGGCCGGTTAGCGCAGTCAAATTGGCGTGGTAATTGGGTTTAATGAAGCGGTCGTTAAAATTGATGCTGCCCTGCTGCAAGTAAATCTTACCGATATGGACCGGTGTCTCGCCTTTTGCCCCGGCAGCGCCGCGATCCTTGGATTCCCCCGTGGCAGCCGGAGTGACTGGTTCCACCGTCTTTTCGGCTTGAATGATTTGCTTGAGATTGAGACTGCCGTCCGGCTGGATAATCATACGCGCATAAAAATCGCTCAGATACAGCGCGCCGATATCCACCGCTAGCGGATCATTATTGAAATTGAAACGACTGATATCGAGTTTTTTCCATTGCAATAGATCATAGGCATTTTTGCTGTCGAAGATATTGAAATTTGCCAGCTTTCCTTCGCCATTCACGTGAATTTTCAATGGATCGCCGCTAGCTTTGAAGTTTCCGGCGAAAGAAATGTCGCCACTGGTTAGCAGCGCAGTCAGTTTGTCGCCCAGCCAGCCTTGTAGCGACACCAGATCAACCGCAGTCAAATCCAGCAGCAAATCCGCTGACAGCGGCGCCCACGCCAGCGAGCCGCTGGCTTTAATGCTGCCATGTTGATTGACTCGCCCTTGCATGGTTAACTGCAAAGGCTCGATGCCATCCAGATCGATGTCTTCCAGCGCCAAGTCGAGCGAATCGACAATCATCGGCGTGACCTTGGTCATCGACAGATCTTCGTAGCGCAGCTTGGCTGCTTTGAGTTGAATGCTTTTAAGCTGCGGTGTCCAAGGCTTATCGTTACCAGCCGGTTTAGGTTTGTTCTTTTGGGTATCTGCATGCGCAACATCAGGCTGTTCAGTTACTTTTCCGGCACTTTTGACCGGGCTGATGGAACGTGGCGGTTTATGTGCTGGGATTGGGATAAGTGCTGTTTGCTGCGAAATTTGAGTGGTTTGCGTGGTTTGCGCTGGCGCATCTGTCGAAGTAAAAAGCCGGGAAATATCGAGATTACCTTGCGCATCGCGGCGCAGCGTCGTGCTGAAACCATCCAGCGCAATTGTTCCTAAGCCGATCTTCTGCGCTGCGGTATTGATGGTGATATCGGGGATCGCCAATTTAGCAAACGCAAGTGCCGGTTCTTTTTCGCCTTCGCGCGTCAACAATGCCTGGTCGATGTTCAACTTGATACGTGCAGGCTTTTTGCCGCCCAAGTCGACGTTGTTCAGCACAATATCCAACTTTTTCAGACTGGTTTGATAGGGCGCGGCAACGGCATTATTTTTGATCGCCAGCTGGCGCAGCGAAGTGGTGCCGGTGATTGAAATTTCCGGTGCTTTGTCCGGTTCCTGCACGAAATTGAGATTCAGGCCGCTGTCATAAAAACCGGATAGCAGATGAATGCCTTCAGGCAGGGTTATATAGCGGTTATAACGCATTAAATCGGCGTTATTGAGCTTGATGGCCACAGTTGCTTCCCGAGCGGCCGTGAAAAGACGCAATTTGCCATCGGCTGAAAAGGACGCATCGTTGATTTTTGCGCTGAAACGGGGCTCTATCCAGTTTTCTTGGTTGCTGTTGATATTGGCGGCAACGGGAATATTGAGATTGATTTCGCTGATGGTATGCCCGGCATTTTCATATTGATCGATAAATTCGACATGGCCGCCTTGAATGGCGATATTGCTGATGGAGAACGGAATGCCTTGATCGTTTGCAGTATTTTCCTTATCGGAGGGTTGCTGGAGCCGCTCCAGGATGTCGGAGATGTTCAGTTGATCTTTGTTCTTCCGCACCAGACGCAATTGCGGCTCCGATAGCGTGATCGATGAGACAATGGGTAAGCGCTGTTTCAACGATTCAAAACTGACGCCGATATGCAATGTGTTAAAGGAAAACAGTACCGGACGTGTTTCCGCCGTATCCGTTTCTTCGTCAATGCGAAAACCTTGCACGGTCAACTCAAGCGTGCGGGGCTTTAGTTCAATGGACGCGACAGTTACGGGTCGTTGCAGATATTCCGACAGGTGAATTTCGATTTGGGATTTTGCATAACCAGGTAGCCAGTATGTAGCGAGTGCTACTAAAGCGGCAACTAGAATTGCAGTGACACCGAGCGCAATGCCCAGGCGTTTGTACCGGATGTTACGTTGCTGTGAGGTCGGAGTCATAACAGTGCCCAGTCAATTTCTACAGCGGATTAGCGCAATCTCAAAACATTTTAGACGATACGTGCATATTGATGGCGAAATTTCTAGAGAAGCACTGAAAAACTACTATATCCGGTCACCGCTCGTTATCTTTTTCAGCGCTTCCTAACCGGAGGAGCACATTGAGCCGTCCGGAAGCTTTTGTAAGCAATCTGTCAGCGCAATGTGCAAAATTCACCGGAACCCCGGATGAACAGCATACTTTTAATGATATGCGCCCGCTTTCAGATTGATCAATTCAACATCGAAAATCAAAGTCGCATCCGGTGGAATAATATTACCAGCACCGCGCGAACCGTAAGCCATCGATGGCGGAATAATCAGCGTGCGTTGCCCGCCAACCTTCATGCCTTGAACGCCCTGATCCCAGCCTTTGATCACACGCCCTGCACCGAGCATGAAAGAAAAATATTCCTTACGATCATAGGAACTGTCAAACTTTTTGCCTTTTTTATCCGGCGCATTTTCATCGTAAAGCCAGCCGGTATAATGCACATTAACGGTTTTTCCAATCTCCGCTTCTTCGCCGCT
>CAYQZF010000119.1:0-7802 GCA_964421895.1 uncultured Nitrosomonas sp.
GAAGAAGATATTATGGGTGTGATTGAAGGCTAACTCTGTGCGCCGGTTAGATTACTCACTGAAGATAATGTGTTGTTAAGAAATTAGGAGAATAGTTATGTCAGCAAAAGAAGTGAAATTTGGTGATTCAGCACGTCATAGAATGGTGGCCGGTGTCAATATTCTAGCGGATGCGGTTAAAGTGACGCTGGGTCCGAAAGGCCGCAATGTCGTCTTGGATCGCTCGTATGGCGCGCCAACTATTACCAAGGACGGTGTTTCGGTTGCCAAAGAAATCGAATTAAAAGACAAATTCGAGAATATGGGTGCGCAGATGTTGAAAGAAGTGGCCAGCAAAACTTCCGACGTGGCCGGTGACGGTACAACTACCGCGACGGTATTGGCGCAAGCGATCGTCAAGGAAGGCATGAAGTATGTTGCGGCAGGCATGAACCCGATGGATCTGAAACGCGGCATCGACAAAGCAGTGAACACAGCTGTTGAAGAACTAAAAAAACTATCGAAGCCTTGTGCGACTGCCAAAGAGATCGCTCAAGTGGGCAGCATTTCCGCGAACTCCGATACCGAGATCGGCAAGATCATTGCGGACGCGATGGACAAAGTGGGCAAGGAAGGTGTGATTACGGTAGAAGACGGTTCCGGATTACAAAATGAGCTGGAAGTTGTCGAAGGTATGCAGTTTGATCGCGGTTATCTATCACCTTATTTTGTCAGCAGCGCGGAAAAACAAATTGCACTACTCGATAACCCATATGTTCTGCTGCATGACAAAAAAATCTCCAACATCCGGGATTTGTTACCGGTATTGGAACAAGTTGCGAAAGCAGGTAAGCCTCTGTTAATTATTGCGGAAGATGTCGATGGTGAAGCACTGGCTACACTGGTGGTCAACAATATTCGCGGCATTCTTAAAACCTGCGCAGTTAAAGCGCCTGGGTTTGGCGATCGCCGCAAGGCCATGCTGGAAGACATCGCGATCTTGACCGGTGGTACCGTGATTGCGGAAGAAGTTGGTCTGACCCTCGAAAAAGCAACGCTGAACGATTTAGGGCAAGCCAAACGCATCGAAGTGGGTAAAGAAAATACCACGATCATTGACGGCGCCGGCGATGCCAAAGCGATCGAAGCGCGTGTCAAACAAATTCGCACACAAATCGAAGAAGCGACCAGCGATTACGACAAGGAAAAACTGCAAGAGCGTGTAGCTAAACTGGCAGGTGGCGTTGCCTTGATCAAGGTTGGCGCAGCAACCGAAGTTGAAATGAAAGAGAAAAAAGCGCGTGTGGAAGATGCCTTGCATGCAACGCGTGCAGCTGTAGAAGAAGGCGTAATTCCGGGCGGGGGAGTAGCCTTGTTGAGAACTTCACCGGTTGTAAAAAACACCAAAGGCGACAATCATGACCAGGATGCTGGTATCAAGATTGTGCTGCGCGCCTTGGAAGAACCTTTACGCCAGATCGTTACAAATTGTGGCGATGAGCCATCGGTCGTTGTCAATAAAGTCACCGAAGGTAAAGGTAACTTTGGCTACAATGCGGCAACCGGCGAATACGGTGATTTGGTTGCAATGGGTGTACTGGATCCAACCAAGGTAACCCGTTCAGCGTTGCAAAACGCCGCATCTGTGGCAGCTTTAATGCTCACCACCGACGCCATGGTGGCCGAATTGCCGAAGGAAGATGCACCTGCCGGTGGCGGTGGTATGGGCGGCATGGGTGGTATGGGCGGCATGGGCGGCATGGACATGTAAAGTTATCTCATCACACGCAGTGTTTTAATAGCAAACAGACTCCAATATTTATTGGAGTCTGTTTTTTTATGCTGATTGAATTCCGATTAAATGAATAAAGATATTTATCCGGCGTTATATTTTTATCTGAAAATATATTCTCGTGATAAATTCTAAGCTATGAACAAAATAGAAAATTACTCACCAGCCGCGAATCTATTACATGATCGCGTTATTCTGGTGACCGGTGCAGGACAGGGATTGGGGCGTGCAGCAGCGTTAGCTTATGCAAATCACGGCGCTACCGTAATTTTGCACGGACGCAAAGTTAAGAAGCTGGAGGCTGTCTATGATGAGATTGAAGCTCTCGGCAAAGCACAAGCACTTATTTATCCGCTCGATTTCGAGAAAGCCGAGGACAAGGATTTCGCCATACTAGCACAAGCAATTACGGAGCAACTGGGGCGGCTTGACGGGATCTTGCATAACGCAGCTTTGCTGACCGGCCTGAGTCCTCTTGAGCATCAATCGGTTGCACAGTTCCGTTCACTGCTCCAAGTGAATTTAATTGCACCTTTTGCGATTACAAAAGCGTGTTTGCCGTTATTAAAAGCATCCCCTGATGCAAGCGTGATAATGACTTCGAGCTCACATGGATTGAACCCTGCTGCATATTGGGGAGGATTTGCAGTAGCCGGTGCAGGGATTCAAGCACTGATGAAAATACAGGCCGATGAATGGGAAATATTGCCCAACTTGCGCATGAATTCTATCGTGCCGGGAATCGTCAATTCGCCTCAACGCGTAATTACCCATCCAGGTGAAATCAAGCAAAAAATGCGGCATCCTGATGATTTAGTGGTTACTTATCTTTATTTAATGGGATCGGATAGCAAGAATGTCCGAGGTCAAACTGTATTCTGTTAATCAGTCCAGAATGAACGATCCGGCTGCGGTTAGGTGAATTAAAAGGTATAATCGTAACAATGAATTGATTAGCGAAAGTGGCGGAATTGGTAGACGCACCAGATTTAGGTTCTGACGCCGAAAGGTGTGGGGGTTCGAGTCCCCCCTTTCGCACCAATTGTATTTAGCGAAAATCTTTTATCCGGCAATAGCGTAAAGGCCATCGGATGATATCG
Organism: uncultured Nitrosomonas sp.; assembly: GCA_964421895.1. Classification (GTDB taxonomy): domain Bacteria; phylum Pseudomonadota; class Gammaproteobacteria; order Burkholderiales; family Nitrosomonadaceae; genus Nitrosomonas. The sequence goes on from CAYQZF010000119.1 coordinate 2,872, forward strand.
TCATATATTGAAAAAATAATTTAATCAATCGGGAACTTGAATGGGATCAAATGTAGAAAACCTCAGTGCACTGGAACGTCGTTTTGATATTACAATTTCTTTGGAAAAATTACAGGATGAAATTGACAAACGTTTAAACCGGTTAACGAAAACGGTCAAATTGCATGGATTCCGTCCCGGAAAAGTTCCGTTAAAAATTGTGACTCAAATGTACGGCATGCAGGTTCAACAAGATGTGTTGAACGATGCGGTGCATAAGGAGTTCAAAGACACTGTGCAGCAACAGAATCTTCAGGTGGCGGGTTATCCGCGTTTTGAAGCAAAACCAGCTGATAATGCCGATTCTCTTTATACCGTGAGCGCAACGTTTGAAGTGTATCCTGAAATCGTATTAGGTGATTTGAGTAATGAAAGTATCGAACGGCCAAGTGCGCAAGTAAGTGAAGCAGATATCGATAAGACACTTGACATGATATGTAAGCAGCGCGTGACCTATAAACCGGTTGATCGCGCAGCTCAAAAAGGCGATCGGGTTAAAATTGATTATCACGGTACAATTGATGCTAATGATTTTGCAGGTGGAAAAGCTGAGGGTGTGCATTTGATACTGGGGAATGGGAAATTTCTCAAAGATTTTGAAGATTCACTGATTGGCATGCAGGTCGGCAATAGCAAGTCATTTGATGTTGTTTTTCCGGAAGATTATCATGGTAAAGATATTGCAGGAAAAACCGTTACATTTACAGCCAAACTAAATCAACTTGAAGAACCAGTGTTGCCGCAAGTAGACACAGAATTTGCTAAATTGCTTGGCATTCCTGATGGAGATCTCCAAAAATTACGTGAAGGAGTACAGCAAGATCTTGAACGCGAAGTTTCCAAGCGAGTAAGATCGAAACTTAAAGAACAAATCATGCAATTACTGTTGAGTACAACCCAGATCGAAGCACCCAGTATATTGGTTAATCAAGAAAAAGAACGATTGCTGCAAAACGCGAAAAACGATCTCGAAGCGCGCAGAGTGAAAACCAAGGAAATATCACTGACATCGGATCACTTTAAAGAAAAAGCCGAGTATCGCATTAAATTGGGTTTGATCTTAGCTGAATTGGTGAAGGTGCATGCGCTTAAAGCTACACCGGAACAAGTACTCAGTATCATAGAAGATGCGGCGCAAAGTTATGAAAATCCAGAGCAGGTTGTTAAATGGCACTACGCTTCAGCAGAACGTTTGCAGGAAGCAGAATCATTGGCATTGGAAGAAAATGTAGTAAATTGGGTGCTCGGAAAAATAAAATTGATTGATAAAACTGTAACTTTCGACGAGCTGATGGGAATATCCTAAAATGAATCAATTGTTTGAAAATATGCGTGATCTGGAACCCAAAAATCTGGGATTAATTCCGATGGTGATAGAAACCAGTGGACGAGGTGAACGGGCTTATGATATCTATTCACGATTATTAAAAGAAAGGGTTGTATTTCTGGTTGGTCCTGTCACAGAGGCCAGTGCAAACTTAGTGGTTGCGCAATTTTTGTTTCTTGAATCTGAGAATTCAGAAAAAGATATTCATTTTTATATTAACTCACCGGGAGGAATGGTATCCGCCGGTTTGGCTATTTATGACACCATGCAATATATAAAACCGGATGTAAGTACTTTATGTATCGGTCAAGCAGCTAGTATGGGAGCCCTCCTTTTGACAGCAGGCACAAAGGGTAAACGGTACTGTTTGCCGAATTCACGTGTCATGATCCATCAACCACTGGGAGGTTTTCAAGGGCAGGCTTCGGATATCGAGATACATGCACGTGAGATATTATATCTAAAGGCTCGATTAAATGAGATTATGGCAAAACATACCGGACGTCCGGTGCCAGAAGTAGAAAAAGACACTGATCGTGATAATTTTATGAGTGCAGCAGAATCTGTAAATTATGGTTTAGTTGATGCAGTATTGGCACAAAGGGAAGAAAGCGCAAATTAAGGAGATACTTGTGCAATAATTATTTAACACAAGTACCTAATTCGATTACGGTGAGATAAAGATATGCCAGACAAAGCTAATAGCGAGAAACTTCTGTATTGTTCTTTTTGCGGCAAGAGTCAGCATGAAGTGAGAAAACTTATTGCAGGCCCTTCAGTTTTTATTTGCGACGAATGTATTGATTTGTGCAATGACATCATTCGCGAAGAAATGCAAGGTGATGAAGCGACCAAGCTGGTCAAATCGAATTTACCTGTGCCTCGTGAAATCTGCCAAATACTCGATCAATATGTCATCGGGCAGGAGTCCGCAAAAAAAATTCTTTCCGTAGCCGTTTACAATCATTATAAACGACTGAGAAATGTAACAAAATCTGATGAAACCGATGATATTGAACTTTCGAAGAGCAATATCCTGCTAGTTGGTCCGACAGGCTCGGGTAAAACACTACTGGCTCAAACTCTAGCGCGATTACTCGATGTTCCCTTTATCATGGCTGATGCAACAGCATTGACCGAAGCTGGATATGTTGGTGAGGACGTAGAGAATATTATCCAGAAATTGCTGCAAAAATGTAATTATGATGCTGAGAAAGCGCAACGCGGCATCGTTTATATTGATGAAATCGATAAAATTTCACGTAAATCGGATAATCCCTCTATTACACGCGATGTCTCAGGCGAAGGAGTGCAACAGGCGCTATTGAAATTAATTGAGGGCACTATTGCCATGGTTCCCCCTCAAGGTGGACGTAAACATCCAAATCAAGAGTTTATCCAGGTTGATACGACTAACATTCTGTTCATATGCGGCGGCGCTTTTGACGGTCTTGATAAAGTGATTAGAGCTCGAACCGAAAAAGGTGGAATTGGTTTTGGCGTCGATGTAAAAAATCACTCCCGGAAGGATGTAAATAAAGTACTACAGCAGGTAGAGCCGGAAGATTTAGTAAAATTTGGCTTGATTCCAGAATTTGTTGGGCGGCTACCCGTTGTCGCGACATTGGAAGAGCTCAATGAGGCGGCGTTAATTCAGATATTGACCGAACCCAAGAATGCACTTGTTAAACAGTACTGGAAAATGTTCAATATGGAGGGCGGTGTTGAACTGGAATTTCGCGAAGCGGCCCTAAAAGCAATTGCAAAAAGAGCACTGACTCGTAAAACAGGCGCACGCGGATTACGTTCAATTCTGGAAGAGATACTACTGGATATCATGTACGATCTCCCCTCATTAGAGAACGTTACAAAGGTGGTAATTGATTTTAATTCAACCAATGATGATATTAAACCAATTTTAATTTACTCAGATCAACCGAAAGTTGCCAAGCGCTCTAAGTAAATTTAAATGATCTGATCGATCTTCATTCAAAATAAAATATGCGCATTTAATGTTCTTGTTTAAGCGCTACAGATGGCGCCCCATGTTAGGGGATGCTCCTCGACACCGCCTTGTATTTTTGATTTTTGTTTATATTTTGTCAAACAGTTGTCAAATTTTAGTGGATTAATATGACCTCATTGGTTGAAGATTCTGAACAATTGGTATTGCCGCTTTTACCATTGCGGGATGTTGTGGTTTTTCCGCATATGGTTATTCCATTATTCGTCGGCAGGCAAAAATCTATCAAAGCACTTGAACTGGCGATGGAATCTAATAAAAATATCCTATTGGTTGCACAGAAAGTAGCATCAAAGGATGATCCTGCGCCTGAAGATCTCTATGATGTATGCAGTATTGCTAGTTTGCTGCAAATGCTGAAATTGCCTGATGGTACCGTCAAGGTTCTGGTAGAAGGCAATCACCGTGCACGAATTCAAGAATTAATCGATTCTGACACTCATTATTCCGGTAGAGCGACGCAAGTTTATCTCAACACAACTGAAAACCCTGAAGTCGAAGCAATGCGTCGCGCCATTCTGAATCAGTTTGATCAATACGTAAAACTCAATAAAAAAATTCCACCGGAAATCATTACTTCGCTTGGAGGTATAGATGATGCCGGTCGGCTGGCTGATACCATTGCTGCTTATCTTCCATTAAAACTAGAGCAGAAACAAGAAATTCTAGAAATATTTGATGTCTCTAAGCGACTAGAACACTTGCTCGGGTTACTAGAAACCGAATTGGATATCCTACAAGTGGAAAAACGCATTCGTGGTAGAGTCAAACGCCAGATGGAAAAGAGTCAGCGTGATTATTATCTCAATGAGCAAGTAAAGGCCATACAGAAAGAGCTAGGTGAAGGGGAAGACGGCGCCGATATCGATGAAATCGAGAAAAAAATAAAATCGGCTCAAATGCCGAAAGAGGTACTTGCCAAGGCTGAGTCGGAATTAAAAAAGTTACGCTTGATGTCGCCAATGTCTGCAGAGGCTACCGTGGTACGCAACTATATCGATGCTCTGGTGACTTTGCCTTGGAAAAAGAAAAGCAAGATCAATGAGGATCTTAAAGCTGCAGAAGAGAGACTCGAACAAGATCACTACGGCTTGGAAAAAATAAAAGAGCGGATCGTTGAGTATCTTGCAGTCCAACAGCGAGTAAATAAGCTGAAAGCACCGATTCTTTGTTTGGTGGGTCCTCCTGGTGTTGGTAAAACTTCATTAGGGCAATCAATCGCGCACGCGACGAACCGGAAGTTTGTGCGCATGTCGTTAGGTGGCGTGCGCGACGAAGCGGAGATTCGAGGTCATCGTCGAACTTACATTGGATCAATGCCGGGAAAAATTTTGCACAATATGAGTAAAGTGGGTGTTAAGAATCCATTATTTTTACTTGATGAAGTCGATAAGATGGGCATGGATTTTCGTGGAGATCCATCTTCCGCTCTATTGGAAGTTCTGGATCCGGAGCAAAACAGCACTTTTGTTGATCACTATATCGAGGTTGAGTACGATTTATCGGATGTGATGTTTGTAGCCACGGCAAATACGCTGAATA